>NZ_QNFZ01000875.1 GCF_003313395.1 Nonomuraea lactucae
CGCACCGGCCGCCACGCCCCCACCCGACCCCGGCAACCGCCCCGGCGGCGAGGCAGCGGCAGAGGGGGCGAGCCGGGCGGGCCAGGCACGAGGGCAGGCCAGGCACGAGGGCAGGCACGGTAGGGCGGTGGAGGGGCCGGACGTCAGCGGGGTGGGGGGAGTTCGCCCGAGCCCCTGACCATCAGGCGGGTGGGGACCAGGACGCGGCGGGCGGCCTTGGAGCGGTGGCCGTCGAGCCGCGACAGCACCAGCTGGGCGGCGGTCGCGCCGATCGCGAACGGGTCCTGGGCGACGACGGTCAGCGGCGGGTCGAGGACCTCGGCCAGCGGCAGGTCGTCGAACCCGACCAGCGCCACGTCGCGGCGGCCGGCCCGGGCGAGCGCGACGACCGTCCCCATGGCGGCGAAGTTGTTGGCGGCGAACAGGGCCGTCGGGGGGCCGGGCAGGTCGAGCAGGCGCAGCGCGGCGGCGAAGGCGGCGTCCTGGTCGTGGCCGCTCTCCACCAGCGCCTTGTCGAACGGCAGGCCGGCCTCCTCCAGCGCGTCGCGGTAGCCCTGGAAGCGTTCGCGGCGTGTGTAGAGGGTGGCGGGCAGGTCGCCGACGAAGCCGATCCGGCGGTGGCCGTGCGCGATCAGGTGGGCCACTCCGGAGCGGGCGCCCTCGCGGTTGCCGCTGACCACCTGGTCGGCCGCCATGCCGACCGCGGGCCGGTCGAGGAAGACGATCGGCAGCCCAGCGGCGCGTTCGGCGCGCAGGTGGCGGTGGTCGCCGGCGGCGGACGGCACCACCATGAGGGCGCTGACCCGGCGGGCCAGGAACGTGGCGATCAGCGACTGCTCCAGCTCGGCCGTCTCGCTGGACGAGCCGACGATGAGGGTGAGGCCGCGGGCGCGGACGGTGTCCTCGATGCCGCCCACGACCGTGCCGAAGAACGGGTTGCCCATCTCGGGGATGACCAGTCCGATCGTGGCGTCGCGCGCGCCGACCCGCATGTTGCGGGCCATGAGGTTGGGCTGGTAGCCCAGCTTGCGCACCGCGGCCATGACGCGCTCGCGGGTGCCGGCGGCCACGGGCCCGTCGTCGTTGAGCACCCGCGAGACCGTCTTGGCCGTCACACCGACTTCGCGGGCGACATCTGCCATCGTGGGACGCCGCATTCCGACCATGGTAGTGGGCCGTCAGGACAGGCCGATGGCCTCCGCGGCGCCCTGGTCGGCGACCACCGCCTTGCCGTCCGCGACCTGGAGCGCGCCGGTCATGATGGCCACGACCTGGGCCATGCTGTAGTCGCCCGGCTTGATCTGGGCCACCCGGCGGCCGAGCCGCTGGATGTGGATCCGGTCGGCGATCTCGAACACGTGCGGCATGTTGTGGCTGATCAGCACGACCGGCGTGCCGCTGTCGCGGACCCGGCGGATCATGTCGAGCACCTGCCCGGACTCCTTGACCCCGAGCGCGGCGGTCGGCTCGTCCATGACGACGACGTGCTTGGCCCAGGCCACGGCCCGTGCGACGGCGACACCCTGCCGCTGGCCGCCGGAGAGCGATTCGACGGGCTGGGTGAGCGAGCCGAGGCCGATCTTCAGGTCGGCCATGTGCCTGGCCGACTCCTCCCGCATGCGTTTCTTGTCCAGTAGCCGGAAGACCTTGCCCAGCGGCCCCGGCTTGCGCACCTCCCGGCCGAGGAACATGTTGGTCGCGATGTCGAGCGACGCGGCGACGGCGAGGTCCTGGTAGACGGTCTCGATGCCGTGCCTGCGAGCCTCCAGCGGGCCCCGGAAGCGTACGGGGCTGCCGTCGAGCTGGATCTCCCCCTCGTCCGGCTGGAGGGCGCCGGTCAGCGCCTTGATCAGTGTGGACTTGCCGGCGCCGTTGTCGCCGATGACGGCGAGCACCTCGCCGGGCATGAGGTCGAAGTCGGCGCCGTCGAGCGCGGTGACGTGGCCGTAGCGCTTGACCAGGCCGCGCGCCTGGAGCACGGGGGTCATCGGTTCCTCCTGCGGGAGAGCTGGTCGACGGTGACGGCGAGGATCACCAGGATGCCGGTGATGAGCGTCTGGTAGATCGACGGTACGCCCATGAGCTGCAGGCCGTTGCGGAACACCCCCACGATGAGCGCGCCGATCAGCGTGCCCAGCATCGTGCCCCGGCCGCCGAACAGGCTGGTGCCGCCGAGCACTACAGCGGTGATGCTGTCGAGGTTGTCCGTCTGACCGGCCTGCGGGTCGCCGACGCCGGTACGGGACACCAGCAGCAGGGCCGCGATGCCGTACACGAGACCGGCGAGCGTGTAGACGCCGACGATCAGCCGTCCCGTCCGGATGCCGGTCAGCCGGGCGACCTCGGGGCTGTTGCCGAGCGCGTACACGTGCCTGCCCCACGCGGTCTGCCCGAGCAGGTAGGCGAAGAGCAGGAACAGCAGGATGGTGAGCAGCGACCCGTAGGTGACGTTCGTCCCGCCGACGGTGAAGGTCTGGCCCAGGAACGTCATCGCCGGCGGCAGGTCGGTGACCGTCTGGTCCTGGGAGTAGATGTGGGTCAGCGCGAACGCGACGTTCAGCATGCCGAGCGTGACGATGAACGGCGGCAGCGAGATCTTCATCACCAGCAGGCCGTTGATCAGCCCGAACCCCGCGCAGACGGCGAGCCCGGCGGCGATGGCGAGCAGCGGCGGCATCCCGTGGTCGACGGCGAGCTTGGTCATCACGATCCCGCCGAACGCCATGATCGCGCCGTTCGACAGGTCGATGCCCGCGGTCAGGATGATCAGCGTCTGGCCGATGGCGAGCGTGCCGACGACCATGACCTGCTGGATGATCAGCGAGAAGTTGCCGCCGGTCAGGAACTGGTCGCTCTGGAGCGAGAAGAACACGCACGCCAGCACCAGCGCGGCCAGCGGGCCCGCCGTCGGCGTGGAGAGGATGCGCCGCGGCAGGGTCGCGTCCAGAACCGGCATGTCAGCCCCAGCAGTTGGCCAGGCCGAACGCGGTGTCCTTCGCGTTGACGCCGTCCAGTGCCTTGTCGGTGATCAGCGTGACGCCGGTGTCGGTGTAGCCGGAGACCTTCTTGCCGGTCTTGGCGAAGTCGGACACCGCCTTGACACCCATCTCGGCCATCCTGATGGGGTACTGCTGCGAGGTGGCGGCGATCTGGCCGGCCTGCACCGCCTTGACGCCGGTGCAGCCGCCGTCGACGGAGACGATCAGCACGTCCTTCTCGCGGCCCTTGGCCTTGAGCGCGGTGTACGCGCCGAGCGCGGCGGGCTCGTTGATCGTGTAGACGACGTTGATGTCGGGCGCCTTCTGCAGGCAGTTCTCCATCGCGGTCTGGCCCTTCGCCTGGTCGCCGCGGGTGTCCTGGGAGCAGACGATCGACGGGTCGCCCTCGGCGATGCCGTAGCCCTTCAGGAAGCCGTCGTGGCGGAGCTGCCCGACCGTGATGCCGGGCGCCAGGTCCAGGGTGGCGATCTTCGCGGGCTTGCCGGCCATGGCGGCCTTGGCGTACTGGCCGATGAGCTCGCCGGCCTTGAAGTTGTCGGTGGCGAACAGGGCGTCGGTGGCGTCCTGCGGGTCGGTCGGCGTGTCGAGCGCGATGACGAGGGTGCCGGTGTCCCTGGCCTTCTTGATGGCGGGGACGATCGCCTTGGTGTCGCTCGGCGTGATGAGGATGCCCTTGACGCCGGCGGCGACCATGTTCTCGATGGCCGTGATCTGGGCGGCGTTGTCGCCGTCGAACTTGCCGGCCGCCGTCATGAGCTCCATGCCCTCGGCCTTCGACGCCTTCTCGGCGCCTTCCTTCATCTTGACGAAGAACGGGTTGGTCTCCGTCTTGGTGATCAGACCGACCTTGGCGGGCTGCTGACCGCCGCCGGTGTCGCCGCCGCCGGTGTTGTCGCCGCCGCCTCCGCATCCGGCGGCGAGGAGCGCGGCAGCCAGGAGACCGGCCGAGAGCCTAGTTTTCATGGTGGCGTCCTATCAGTATGGTCTCGGATCTCATCCTATCAGGCACGATTCGATGTCATCGTTGACATATGTCAACGTTGACATCCGCTGTGCTGCGATGATGAACTCCGGACGGGGAAACGTCAATGGTCCCGGGCCGTAACGAATCGGCAACGCGGCGGAAGGCGGCTCTGATGATCTCTGTGCTCGGCGAGTGCGTCGCCGACGCCTTCGCCGCCCGGCGGGAGGGCGAGGTGGAGCTGTCCCTGCGGGTGCTGCCGGGCGGCGGCCCGGCGAACACGGCGGTCGCCCTGGCACGGCTCGGCACCCCGACCAGGTTCCTGGGCCGGATCTCCAGTGACGTGTTCGGCGAGCTGTTCCGCGACCGCCTGGCCGCCTCGGGGGTGGACCTGTCGGGCTGCGTGGCCGCCGCCGAGCCGAGCACGCTCGCGATCGCCTCGCTCGACGCGCGCGGGCAGGCCGCCTACGGCTTCCACGCCGACGGCTCCGCCGACTGGCAGTGGTCGTCCGCCGAGCTCGCCGGAGCCGGGCTGGGCGGCGCGTCGTGCCTGCACACGGGGTCGCTCGCGCTGGTCAGGGAGCCGGGGCGGGAGGCGGTGGAACGCTTCGCGGCCGGCGCCGCCGCGCGGGCGACGGTCTCGATCGACCCGAACGCGCGGCCCAGCCTCGCGCCGCGGGAGGCGTACGACATGGAGCGCTGGTGCGGCTTCGCCGACATCCTCAGGCTGAGCGACGACGACCTCGCGTTCCTGGCTCCCGGCGAACAGGTGGAGCGGGCGTGCGACGGCTGGCACGCCGCGGGCGCCCGCCTGATCGTCGTCACCCGCGGCGCGTCGGGGGCGCTGGTCTCCCTGGACGGCTCTCGCGCGCAGGTCGCGGCGCCCCGCGTCACGGTCGTGGACACGGTCGGCGCGGGCGACGCGTTCACGGCGGGGCTGCTGCACCGGCTGGACGAGCTGGGGCTGCTCGGGGGGCGCCTGGACGGGCTGGACCTGGAGACGGCGGCCGGGGCGGCGGCCTTCGCGGCGCGGGTGGCCTCGCTGACGTGCGCGGTGGCGGGCGCCGACCCACCGTGGGCGCACCAGCTCGACGACCCCGCGAGCTCCTGACAGTCAGTTCGCGCCCGCCGGTTCGCCCGCGCTGCCGACGGCGAGGCGGCGCTGCTCCTCCTCGACGATCTGGCGGGCCAGCGCCTGCTCGGAGACGTCGATCGCGTCGGCCGCCGACTCGGCGAGGTGGCTGCGCCGCGCGTACGCGTCGAACAGCGCGGTCTTGGCGTGCAGGAGCCGCAGCATCCGCTCGTCCACGCTGTCGGGCGACAGGAGGCGGTGCACCTGCACCCGGCGGGCCTGCCCCATGCGATGGGCTCGGGCCACGGCCTGGCTCTCCATGGTCGGCTTGACCTGCGGCTCGCAGATGATCACCACGGAGGCGGCCTGCAGGTTGAGCCCTACCCCACCCGCCTGGATCTGGGCGAGCAGCACCGCGTGCCCCGGCGCGGCCGTGAACTCGTCGACCACCTGCTGGCGGCGGTCCGGCGGCAGGTCACCGGAGATGGGCCCGTGCGCGCCCGCGCCGAGCGCCTCGCCCACGCTCGCCAGCACGTCGCGGAAGTAGGAGAACACCACCACCTTGAGCCCGTTGCCCGCCGCCTCGGCGACCAGCTCGCGGAGCCGTTCGAGCTTGGCCGACTTCTCCGGCACCGCGTACGCGGCGCGCCGCATCGCCATGAACCGGCCCCCGGCCACGGCCTCCCGGTAGGCGTCGGCGTCGGCGGCGCTGAACTCCTCCCACTCGTCGGCGTGGACCAGGTCAGGCAGCTCGGTGAGCACGTCCTCCTGGTTGCGCCGCAGGTAGACGGGGGCGACGGCGCGGCGGAACGCCTGGGCCCCGGCCGCCGCGTCGCCGGTCCGCAACCCGCCGACCAGACCGGGCCGGAGCTGGCCGACCAGGCTGCGGAACTCCTCGACCCGGTTCTCCATCGGCGTGCCGGTCAGGAAGAGCACCCGGCCGACCCGCGCGCACCACGCCGCCACGGCCTTGGACCGGCGGGCCTCGGGGTTCTTCACGTAGTGGGCCTCGTCCACGACCAGCATCCCGACCTGGCACGCGGCGTCCAGCCGGTGCAGGCCGTCGAACGTGGTGACCGCGACGCCGCCCCGGTCGATCCACGCCCGCTGGGCGAGGGCGCGCTCCGCGCCGTGCAGCCGGTACGCCGTGAGCGTGCTGCGCGCCTCGATCTCCCGCGTCCACGTCACCAGCACGCTCGCCGGGCAAACCACCAGGAAGTGCCGCTCCCCCATGGCGTGCAGGTGGGCGAGCGCGGCGATGGCCTGGATCGTCTTGCCGAGCCCCATCTCGTCGCCGAGGATCACCCGCTCCTGGGCGAGCGCGAACCGCGCGCCGAACGCCTGGTAGCCGCGGAGCGAGACCCGCCGGTGGGTGTCGTCGAGCGTCTGCGCCCTGACCCGCTCGGCGAGGTCGTCGGGCAGGAACCCCTCGGCGGCGACGCGGTCGCGCGGCTCCAGGGCGGCGAGCTCGGCGAGCAGGTTGTAGTAGTCGGCGGCGCGGACCTCGAAGTCGATCCACGCCTCCATCTCGTCGGGCGGCGGCCGGAGGAGGTCGGCCGTCGCCTGGGCGAGGAGCAGCCGCGTCCCGGTCTCGCGCGCGAGCAGGCCGCCGATCTCCGCCACCGCTCCCGCCGCCCTGGCACGGCGCTCCTCTCCGGACAGCCATCTGCGCCACCAGCTCCCGGCCGGTCGGGCGGCGGGGATCAGCGCGTCGAGCCGGCTCCCCACGGTCTCGGCCGCGCGCAGGGCGCGCGGCAGGTCGGGCCC
>NZ_QNFZ01000874.1 GCF_003313395.1 Nonomuraea lactucae
ACCGCCCGGGCGGCCGGCGCGGCCCGGTGCCGCATGGCCATCCGGTCCACGTGCAGCGCCTGCACCGGGCAGGCGGCGGCCGCCCGCAGGATGTGCTCGCGGCGCGCGTCGTCGGCGTCCGGGTCGTAGGTGACGGCTTCCTCGCCGTGCATGGTGAAGACGTCCGGCGCGAGGAACACGCATTGCCCGTATCCCTGGCAGCGCGTGAGATCGATGAGAACCCTCACGGGTCACCCCCCTGTCGAGCGCGCACGCGAACCGCGGCCATGGGCACGTACCCCGCCGCACCTGGCGCGTAGCTCGCCGCCGGTGCCCGATCGGCGCGCGGCCCGTGCTCGCGGCGGGGACGCGGACGGGCCGAGCCCCACGGGGACAGGGGATGCCGGGGCGCCGGCCGAGCGGTCAAAATCTTGGCAAACCCGCCCCACCCGCCTCATGCGCGGACGGTAAATCGGCCAGTCCTCGGCGACCCGGGCCCCGGCGTGGCACGATGGCCGGAAGCGCACCCAGGAACGACGGGAGCTTGGCATGAGTGACGCACTGGTCGCGATCGGCACCCGCAAGGGCCTCTTCATCGCCCGCTCGGCGGACGGCGGCCCGTTCGAGGTCCAGCCGGTCCAGTTCCCCACCATCGGGGTGCCCTCCGTGGCGATCGACACCCGCGGCGCCGCGCCCCGCCTGCTCGCCGGCATCGAATACGGCCACTTCGGCCCGTCGGTGATGTACTCCGACGACCTCGGCGCGTCCTGGCAGGAGGCGCAGCGCCCGCCCGTCGCCTTCCCCGAGAAGACCGGAGCGACGCTCACCCGGGTGTGGCAGCTCCAGCCGTCCCCGTCGGAGCCCGACGTGGTGTGGGCGGGCGTGGAGCCGGCTGCGCTGTTCAGGTCGGAGGACCGGGGCGTCACCTACACGCTCGTCGAGGGGCTGTGGGAGCACCCGCACCGGCCGCAGTGGCAGCCGGGCGGCGGCGGCCTCTGCCTGCACACGATCATCCCGCACCCGTCCGACCCACGGGTCATGGGCATCGCGGTGTCGGCTGCCGGCTTCTACCGCACGGCCGACGGCGGCCTGTCATGGGAGGCGGCCAACCGCCACATCCGCGCCCCGTTCATGCCGGAGGGGCAGCAGTATCCCGAGTTCGGGCAGTGCGTGCACAAGGTCGGCTTGAACCCCTCGCGGCCCGACCGGCTGTTCCTGCAGCACCACTTCGGCGTCTACCGCAGCGACGACTTCGGCGGCACCTGGCACGACATCGGCTCGTCGCTGCCGTCCGACTTCGGCTTCCCGATCGTGGTGCACGCCTCGCGCCCCGAGACCGTCTACGTGCTGCCGCTGCAGGCCGACATGGACCGCACCCCGGTCGAGCACCACCTGCGGGTCTACCGCAGCGACGACGCGGGCGAGACGTGGCGCGCGCTCGACCAGGGCCTGCCGGAGCCTCCGGTGCACGTGTGCGTGCTGCGCGACGCGATGACCGCCTCCGAGGCGGGCGTGTTCTTCGGCACCCGGGACGGCGAGGTCTACAGCTCGCGCGACGACGGGGAGAGCTGGTCGCTGGTGGCCCGGCACCTGCCCGACGTGCTGTCCGTGCGCGCGGCGGTGCTCTAGTCCATGGCCAAGCCCGTCACCATGGTCGTGTTCGTGCTCCCCAACTCGCTGCGGCGCTGGGTGAGCGGCCGGAGCGAGGTGAAGGTGTTCGCCGTGGGGGCCGACACCCACACCCCGCCCACCCTGGGCTCCGCGCTCGACATGCTGCGCCGTACGCACCCGCTGCTGGAGGAGCGGCTGCGCGACGACTACGGGCGGATCCGCCGCCACATCAGCATGATCGTGTCGGGGGAGAACGCCCGCGGCCTCGGCAGCCTGGACTGCGCGCTGCCGCCGGGCGCCGAGGTGTACGTCATGCCGAGCCTGGCCTGACGGCCTCCCCGGACCGGACCCGGACCGGACCCGGACTAGACCTTGCGCCAGCCGGGGACCCAGGCGCCGTCCTCGACGACGTAGTCGCCGAACAGGGCGGGCGCCTCCTTGACCATGAGCTCGCCGATGCGCTGGAACAGCAGGCGGATCTCCTCCTCGGCCCCGGCCGCGGTGCGCGCCTCGATCGTGTGGCGGAGCGTGCGGACGTTGGCCGTCCACACCAGCCCGGTGGCCAGGCCCTCGGGGGCGAAGCGGCGCATGAACGAGGTGCGGTGCTTCTTCTCCGAGAACGGCACGCCCTCCTCGTCGAGGCCGAAGTGCCCGGCCATCCAGAGCTGGAACTCCTCCAGCTCCCGCAGCACGGCCGTGGCCCGCTCCATCAGCTCGGTGTCCTGCCTGGCCCACTCGGGGAACCAGAAGGGCAGCTCGTCGAGGCGGACGAACCGCAGCGACTCCTGCGAGATGGCGACCCCGGGCCGGTGGCGCACCAGCTCGTGCGTGAGCACGCGGCTGACGTTGTGCAGCACGAAGCTGAAGCTGAGGTGCTCCAGCACCGAGCCGTGGGCGCTGGCCAGGATGTTGCGCAGGTATTCGTCCTGCTTGCCGCGGACGCGGACCACGTTGGGATTGAGGCCCGGCTCGAAGGAGCGGTAGCAGAGCCGGCCGGCGAACTCGGCGAGGTTCTGCGCGTCGAGGTCGCCCCGGTCGAGCCGCTCCAGCCAGCTCTCACCGCCGACTTCGGCCAGGTAGCGGGCGAGCTCGTCGTAGTCGAGCTGCGGTCGGGCGACGAGGAAGACCTCGGGTTCGACGGTGCGCATGGCGAGCCCCCGCTCGGTTGGGCGATGTGACGGACGATGTGACGGCCCAAGCAAACCAGGTCGCGGGCGCGCGCGCGACTCCGGGGCCCCCGGCGCGCCCAGGTGGTCCGGGGAGGTCAGAGCCGGTAGATCCGGCGGGCGTTGCCGGAGCCGACCATGTGGGCCACGCGGGCCGCGTCGGCGGCGGTCCACTCCCCCGCGTCGATGCGCGTCTTGAGCGCCCCGGCCAGGGAGCGGCGGAAGTAGAGGGCGCCGAGGTGGCAGGTCTCGGCCACGCCGGAGCAGTCGGAGCTGAAGAGCTGCTTGTGGAACGGCGCCAGCTCCAGCAGCTCGTCCATGATCCGCCCCGAGCCCGCGGCGGTGCGGGTGAGCGCGAGGCCGACGTCCACGTGGACGTGCGGGTAGGTGGTGGCCAGGTAGGCGGCCTGGCGGTGGAACGGGTAGCAGTGGAGCAGCACCACCGGCACCCCGATCGGCTGCAGCGCCCTGATGAACGAGGTCATCCGCGCCGGATCGGCGCGGTGCAGGTCGACGTCGGCGTCGCCCACGCCGGTGTGGAACTGCAGCGGCAGCCCTCGTTCGCGGGCCACGTCGACCGCGGTCCAGAGCAGGTGGCGCAGCAGCACCGGGTCGGTCAGCGGCTCCTTGGGGTCCGACAGCCGCCGGTTGGCCGCGGCGATGACCGAGCCGCGGCTGGGCCGGGACGGGTCGAAGTCGAGGCCGCAGCGGTGGGCGATGACGGTGTTCATGCCGACGGCCCGGGCGGCCCTGGCGACGAGCTCCTCGGCGAGGCTGTCCATGTAGTCGACGGCGATCCGCGCCATCTCGGCCACGTCGTGCTCGATCTGCTCGATCCGGACGATCTCGTCGGCCGCCGCGTCGCCGTGCCTGCCCATCTCCGCGGCCGACAGCAGCTCGCCGCTCTCAAGCCCGGTGTCGACCAGGAACGCCGCCACCCCGGCCGCCCGCAGCAGGAGCCGGTTGACCTCGCCGGGGCCGAGCTCGGCGCGGCGCGACAGGTAGACGGACGGCGTCACGTGGGGTTCCAGGCCGAGCACGGGAGCGCACCAGCGGCGGACCGCCGCGCCGAACGGGGTGTCGAAGTGGGTCGTGCCGGGTGGCGCGGGGCTTCCGCCGTCGCTGATCAGCAGCTCGAACTGGGCCCGCGACAGCTCGTCGCGGCGCACCCCGTTGCAGTGGTGGTCGACCAGCGGGGCGAGCAGCGCGTCACGCACCGTGTCTGGCAGGTCTACGGGGAGCATGCGGAGACTCTAGGGGGTTCCGCACGCCCCCGCGCCCGTTTTTGCCTACGCGGGAAGGGCCCGCCCCGCGTGGAGGCCACTTCCCCGGGAGCGCCCGTCTGCGCGGGAGCGGGCCGCCGGGGAGCGCGGGGAGCGGGACGGGCCGGGCGGTCAGCCGCGGGACAGCCGCAGCACGTTCGCGATGATCTTCGCGCCCGCGCCGCCCTCGACGGTGAGGATCGACTCGGGGTGGAACTGCACGCCGAAGCGGCGGTTGCGGGTGTCCTCAATGGCCATGACGTTGCCGTCGGGCGTGACGGCCGTGGCCTCGAAGCCGACGACGCCGGGCCGCTTGGCGTGCAGCGAGTGGTAGCGGGCCGCGGTGAACTCCTCGGGCAGCCCGTCGAGCAGCGCGCTGTCGCCGAGCCGGGTGACCCGGCCGCGTTTGCCGTGCTCGGGGTAGTCGAGCAGCTCCAGCGAGCCGCCCGCCTGCTCCACCATGGCCTGCAGGCCGAGGCAGACGCCGAACACGGGCAGGCCGCGGGCGTAGAGCAGATCGATCAGCGCGGACATCCCGAAGTCGGACGGCCAGCCCGGGCCGGGCGAGAGCACGACGAGATCGGGCCCGATCTCGTCGATCATCTCGGCGGGGAACCCGTGGCGCAGCGTCACCACGTCGGCCCCCTCCTGGCGGAAGTAGTCGGCGAGCGTGTTGACGAAGGAGTCCTCGTGGTCGACGAGCAGCACCTTCATGCCCCGGCCCGGCTGCTCCCTGGACGGGGTGACGGCCGCCGCGCTCGGCTCGTTGACGGTGGCGAGCGCGCCGAGCAGGGCGCTGGCCTTCAGCTCGGTCTCGCGCTCCTCGGCGGCCGGGTCGGAGTCGAACAGCAGCGTCGCCCCGGCCCTGACGGTCGCGACGCCGTCCTTGATCTGGGCCGTGCGCAGGGTCAGGCCGGTGTTCATGGAGCCGTCGAAGCCGATGAAGCCGATGGCGCCGCCGTACCACCTGCGGGTGGTGGCCTCGTGGTCCTCGATGAACTGCATGGCCCAGGTCTTGGGGGCGCCGGTGACGGTCACGGCCCACATGTGGGTGAGGAAGGCGTCGAGCGCGTCGAACTCGGGGCGCAGGCGGCCCTCGATGTGGTCGACGGTGTGGATGAGCCGGGAGTAGAGCTCGATCTGGCGGCGGCCGATGACCTGCACGGAGCCGGGCACGCAGATGCGCGACTTGTCGTTGCGGTCGACGTCGGTGCACATGGTGAGCTCCGACTCCTCCTTGACGCTGGACAGGAGGGTGCGGATGGCCTCGGCGTCCTCGACGGGGTTGCTGCCGCGGGCGATCGTGCCGGAGATGGGGCAGGTCTCGACACGGTCGCCGGTGACCCTGACGTACATCTCGGGCGAGGCGCCGACCAGGTGCTCGCCCTCGCCGAGGCTGATGATGAACTCGTACGGCGCCGGGTTGCTGTGGCGCAGCCCGCGGTAGAAGCCGGCCGGGTCGGCGCAGGCGGCGTGGAAGACCTGGCCGGGGACGACCTCGAACAGGTCGCCGCGCTTGAACTTCTCCTTGGCCGCGGCGACGACCTTGGCGTACTCGCCCTTCTCCGGGTTCGGCGGGACCTCGGCGGGGACGGTCACGGAGGCGGAGGCGCCGGTGCGCTCCAGGCCGCGGGTGGTGGCGCCGTCGACGGTGAACTCGTAGCGGTGCTCGACGCACGTCTCGCGCTGCCGGTCGATCACGACGAGCCGGTCAGGCAGGTGGAGGACGAGGTCGCGCTGGTCGTCGGGGCGGACGAGCTCCTGCCTGATCGGCTCGAACTGGAACGCCAGGTCGTAGCCGAAGGCGCCGTACAGGCCCAGGTGCGGGTCGTCGCCACGGAAGGCGGAGATGACCTCGCGGATCGCGGTGAACACGGTCGGCCGGCGGCTGCGCATCTCCTCGGGCAGCAGGTCCTCCGACTCGGCCACGTACACCTCGACCCGGTCGGCCGTCGGCTCGGTGACCGGCTTGCCCGCTGCCAGCAGGCAGGAGACCACGGCGGGCAGCACGACCCTGCCGCGCGCGTTGAGGGCGGTCGCGGAGATGGTGCGGCCCTTGGCGACCAGCTCCAGGCAGGGGTCGACGTAGCCGAACGCCCATCGGCTGTAGCGGCCGGGATAGTCCATGCCGGACGAGAACGCGCCGCCGCGCCTCTGGCCGAGCGCCGTCACGATCTCCTCGAGTGCCTCCTCGGACGCCACGCGCGTCTCGCGCTCGACGCCGATGCCCCCGGCCGTGACGTAACCGCGGGTATATCCGCTCGTCTCCACTGCTGCCCCTTGTCGACTGATGTGTTGGTCACATGACGCGCCCGGGGCGGACACGAGAAAGGCCGCCTTCCGGGGCGGCCGTCCGTTGAGAGATGCGAAACTCGCGCCGCCTAGAAGCGGCGCCACCACTGGAGCTCGACGCGGTTTCGCATGCCGACAGATTAGCCGTCGCACGCAAGATCGCGCAACGTGACACGCCCGCGACCTTGTGGCGGCGGCGAGCGGCTAGCTTGGCAATCATGGAACGCCCCCCAGTGGCCTGGCGGCCGGTCGCCGCGATCGCGGGCGCCCTGGTCGCGCTGCTGCTCCTCGTCGGCTCCGGCTACGGCTACCACCGTGACGAGCTCTACTTCCGGGTGCTGTCGGAACACCCAGCGTGGGGATACGTCGACCAGCCTCCGCTCACCCCGCTGCTGGCCGGGCTCTCGCGGACGCTGTTCGGCGACACGGTCACCGGGCTCAGGGTGCTGCCCGCGCTGGCGGCGGCGCTCGTGGTCGTGCTGGTGGCGCTGGTCGCCCGGGAGGTGGGCGGCGGCGGCGTGGCGCAGGCGCTGGCCGCGTTCGGGGCG
>NZ_QNFZ01000877.1 GCF_003313395.1 Nonomuraea lactucae
CGCCCGCCCGGTCCCCCGGCCCGGTCCCCGGCCGCCGCCCCGGCCCCGGCCCCGAAGAACGCGATCCGGTACAGCACGGTCCAGGACCACACGATCCGGTACGGCACGGTCCAGGACCACACGGTCCGGCGCGGCACGGTCCGGGACCGCGCGGCCGGATCGGTACCAGAACAGGGCCGCCAGCAGGCCGAGCACGAGGGAGCCGCCCAGCGCCAGCTGCGTCTCGACCCTGCCTATCCCCGACGCGCCGAACCAGTCGCACCCCGCCGGCAGCCTGGCCTCCGACGCGCTGTAGCCGGCGCACAGGTAGAGCTTGACGAGCTTGACCGGCTCGGCCGGCCACCGGCTGGAGCCGCCCGACAGCGCGGGCGCCCGCGCGGCACAGAGCGGCAGCACTGCGGGCGTGGACCCCGTCACGCCGCCCTGCCAGCAGTTGCCGGTGCCCTGCCCGTCCCACCACACGTCGAGGCCGTTGGGCCGCCGCTCGCCGGTCGGGGCGACGCCGAGCGCGTTCCCCTCGAAGCGGTTGAAGTTGGAGGTGTCGGCCTGCTTGTCCAGGCGGTTCTCGCCGCGCACGAAGGCGGGCACGCCGAACAGCTGGAACGCGGCCCGCCGGTGACCCCAGACCTGGTTGTTCCGGAAGACGTTGTAGTTGCCGCCCGCGACCATCACGCCGGTGCCCGGTGGGACGCCCACCTGGGAGCAGACCACTCCCCGCTCGTAGCCGCGTTCGGCGGCCGGCTTGGCGCAGGTGCCGTCGCGGATGTGGTGGTAGTAGTCCTTGTTGTTGTCGTAGATCTTGTTGTTCTCGAACAGGGCGTGGTTCTGCGGCAGGCCGGGGTGGTCGGGCCAGAGGCTGTCCATCGTGGCGCCGACCATGTTGTCGTAGAACTCGTTGTCGTGGACCCACATCGAGTCGCCGGCGGTGCCCGAGTAGCCGAGCGCGTTGTCGTGGCTCTTGCAGCGGCGGATCTCGATGGCGTGGCGGGGGACGTCGTGGCCCCGCCCGTCGTTGATGTTGGAGGCACTGCCCGGGTAGAGGCCGCCGTCGCCGTTGCCGTACGCCTCGCAGTCGGTGTAGAGGCCGTGGTCACTGGCGAAGGTGAGGAAGCCGTACTCGTCGTTCCAGCGGGTGAGGACCCGGTCGATGACGAAGCCGTCGGTCTCCAGGACGTACAGGGAGTTGAACGTGGTGCGCTGGGCGGTGAGGTTGCGGAAGTAGACGCCGTCCGCGCGGTCGGCCCGGATGGCGTTGAGCTTGCGGTACTCGGCGTCGACGATCACGTCGAGCGGGCCGGCGCCGGTGCCCTCGATCTGCAGGTCCTTCTTGCCGAGGATGGCCACCAGGTTCTGGTTGTGGGGGCATCGCTGCTGCTGTTCGAAGGAGAGGATCTGGTATCCCCACGTGGACCAGCGGGCCGGGAGTCTGGCGCAGTCGCCGGTGGGAGCGCCCCGGGTGGGTTCCTCGCGGTAGAGGCCGGGCAGGATCGCGATGGTCATCCCTGGCCGGTCGACCCGGTCGACGGCCTGCTGGAGGTGCCTGAACCCTTCGCGCCGGCACCTTTCGAAGAGGGCGAGGTTGCGCCGCCTGAGCTCAGCCGGGAAGGCGGCCACCCGCCGCTCGAAGTCGGATTCGTCCGGCTTGCACACCAGCAGGTCGGGCTCTCCGGCACGCAGCGCCGGAACGCTGCCCGAACCGTCGGGAAGCGTCACCGGCCGCTCCTCGTGCGCCAGGGCGGCACCGCCGGGCAGCAGCAGGCCGAAGGTGATGGCGGCGGCGATCGCGATCCGGCGTAAGGGGGGCATGGCCGCGAGATTAGAACAGTGCTCACGTTCTGCCTAGAGCCACTGTGCGGCGGCGGTTCGCGACGCGAGGCGCGTGGCGAACCGGCGCTCGACGGGTGGCGGGTCACGCAGGACGGGCGGCGGGTGCCCCAGGGCAGGTCGCGAGACCCAGCAGGACGTGATCGACGATCCGTTCGGCGAGGTCCTCCGGCAGGTCACCGGCGGGCCCCCACTTGGTGTGCCAGATCATGGCACCCGACAGGATGGCCAGGCCCATCTCGACGTCCACCTCGGGCCTGAGCTCGCCGGTGGCGACCCCGCGTGCGATCACGTCGCGCACCGCCTGCCTGCGCGGCTCGACCGCCACCTTCAGGAACCGCTCCAGCAGGCGCGGGTAGCGGTCGGCGTCGTTCATGGCGACGTTCATCACGCAGCGGTTGCGGGCGTCGGCGGCGTCCTCCCGCATCGCGTTGAGCAGGATGATCAGGTCGTCGCGGACCGAGACCCCGCCGAGTGGCGGGAGCGGCGCCTTGAGGGTGGCGAGGGCGTCGGCGACGAGGTCCTCCTTGTTGGACCAGCGCCGGTAGATGGTGGTCTTGCCGACGCCCGCCCGCGACGCGATCGCCTCGATGGAGAGCTCGGCGACGCCCATGCCCTCGGCGATCAGGTCGAGCGTCGCGTCGATGATCGCCTTTTCCGCCTTCTCGCTGCGGGGGCGGCCCGCCGGGCGGGCCGTCGCCGGTTCCTGGATCGTCATCGCGGCCTCACACTACCGCCGGTTCCTTCACTTCGCTCTGCTGGAGAGCGCGCGGCTTGCCCGGCATCCACCTGGCCACCACGGCGACGCCCAGGAGCGCGATCACCGCGGAGATCAGGGCGGTGACGTGCATGCCGTCGAGGAACGCGGCGAACGCGGGCTTGATCAGGGCCTGGCCGCGCTCGCCGAGCGCCTGGGCGGCGCCGACCGTCGCCATGATGGACTCGCCCGCGGCGTGCTGGGTGTCGGCGGGCAGCCCGGACAGGGCGGGCGCGATCTCGCCGCGGTAGCTGGAGGACAGCACCGAGCCGAGGACGGCCACGCCGAGCGCGCCGGCGATCTGGCGCACGGTGTTGCTCATCGCGGAGCCGACTCCGGCCTTCTCCCGGGGCAGCGACTCCATGATCGCCGTGGTCGCGGGGGGCATGATGTTGGCCATCGCGGCGCCCTGCACGAAGAAGACGATCTCGATGAGGAACACCGGGGTGTTCTGGTCGAGGAACGCGTAGCTGGCCAGCGCCATCGTGATCAGCAACATGCTGACCGTGGAGGCCAGCTTGGCTCCGAAGCGCTCGTTCATGCGCTGGCTGAGCGGCGCGAAGATGAGCTGCGCGGCGGCGAACGGGATCATCAGGGCCCCCGCCTGCACCGGGCTGAACCCCAGCACGATCTGCAGGTAGAAGGTCAGGAAGAACATCCCGCCCATCATCGCGAAGAAGACGATGCCCATCATGCCGATGGCCGTGGAGAAGCGGGCGTTGGCGAAGTTGCGCACGTCGAACACCGGGTGGTCGATGCGCCGCTCCCACCAGACGAACACCGCCAGCACCGCGAGGCCGACCAGCGCCGGGACGTAGACCTCGGGGTCGGTCACGGTGGCCAGCTCGCCGCCGCGGATGATGCCGTAGACCACCGCGACGAGGCCGACGATCGACAGGAGCACGCCGAACGGGTCGAGCCTGGACGGCTTGGGGTCACGCGACTCCGGCACGATGGTCCCGATGAGGATCATGCTGATCACCACGATCGGCACGTTGATCAGGAAGACCGAGCCCCACCAGAAGCGCTCGATCAGCAGGCCCCCCGTGATGGGGCCGATCGCCACGGCCAGGCCGACGCCGCCGGCCCAGAAGCCGATGGCCTTGCCGCGCTCGGCGGGCGGGAACACGTTGGAGATGATGGCCAGCGTGGCCGGCATGATCGCGGCGCCGCCGATGCCCATCGCGGCCCTGGCCAGGATCAGCTGGGTGGGATCCTGGCTGTAGGCGCTGGCCAGCGACGACAGTCCGAACAGCGCCATGCCGATGAACAGCATGCGCTTGCGGCCCGTGCGGTCGCCGATCACCCCGAACGTGAACAGCAGCCCGGCGAACACCAGCGTGTAGGAGTTGATCGCCCACTCCAGCTGGCTCTGCGTCGCGCCCAGGCCGTGCACCGGGTCGGCGATGGTCCTCATCGCCACGTTGAGGATGGTGTTGTCGAGCACGACGGCCAGCAGGCTGAACACCAGCACGCCGAGGATCGTCCACCGGCGCGGATGGCCTGTGTTCGCTTCCATTGGGGGGACTCCTCAATTTCGATACGTTCAAGTTTCGCAACAGCACCGTATCGCAATGTATTCCGATACGCAACAGTCCCGTTTCGCAATTGCTCGCCGAGGGGCGGCTGGGGGCCCGTGGCCCCGTCGTGGCTAGTCCTCGCCCGCCGCGACGGCCTCCAGCGGCTCGACGCGGAACGCCTCGGCGGGCGCCGGGCGGCGGCGCCACAGCGGCAGCGCGATCGCGACCATGGCCACACTGAGCAGACCGGCGGCGGCGAACGCCCAGGGCGGGCCGTAGGAATCGATGATCAAGCCCGCGATGGGCGCGGACGACGCCCCGCCGACCAGCAGGGCGGTGCCGTGGAACCCCATCGCCTCACCCCGCGCCCCCGCCGGCACCCAGCGGCTCACGGTCTCGACCGTGGACGACAGCGCGGGCGCGCACAGCAGGCCGGCGGGCAGCAGCGCCAGGACGAGCCAGCGCCAGTCGCCTCCGGCCAGCCCCACGGGCACGGTCAGCGCCCCCATGGCGGCGATGAGCACCAGGGGTGAGAGGCCGCGGCTCAGCCCGCCGTACACGAACCCGCCGAGCAGCGAGTAGCAGCACCAGACGCCGACGGCGAGCCCGATCCACTCGGTCCGGCCTGCGTGCTGCATGGTGCCGACCAGGGCGAGCTCGGTCGCGGTGAGCACGAACGTGGCCGAGGCCGTGGTGCCCAGCAGCGCGGCGAAGCCGGGCGTGAGCCACCCCCGCCTCGGCACCCTCGCGGCCGGGACCTCGCGCTCCTCCGCGGAGCGGACCGGCGGGTCGAGCGCGAAAAGCGCCAGCCCGGCGCCCGTCACGCCGGCCGCGATGATCGCCAGCGTGGGACCGCTGCCCAGCATGGTCACCCCGGCCACGGCCAGCGCCGGGCCGGTCATGTAGGAGAGCTCGACCAACATCGAGTCGAGCGAGAAGCCCATGCGGCGCTGCTCTGGAGGCACCAGGGCGGCCAGGCACTGCCTGATCACGCTGAACACCGGCAGCGCCAGCAGCCCGGCCGCCGCCGCCGCGACGACCAGCACCGGGTAGGGCAGCGCCCAGGCGCCCGCCCAGAAGGCCGCCTGGGCCGCGGTCGTGACGGCGAGCACCGGCCGCAGCCCGTGCCTGTCGACGAACCTCCCCGACAGCGGCGACCCCACCGCCATGCCCACCGTGCTCGCCGCGGTGACCAGCCCGGCCCGGCCGAAGCCGAGCCCGAGGCCGTGGACCACGTGCAGCGTCAGCGCCATCCCCATCGCGGTGGACGGGATGCGGGCCAGCAGGCCCACCAGCAGCAGGGTCCGAACGCCGGGCAGCCCGAGCAGGCGCCGGTAAGGGGTGATGGTCATCGTGGTTGCTTACCTCCTCGCACATTCTGGCAAGCGGCACCGACAGTTTCGCCACAGGGTTTCGCGGGATGGCATCATCAGAGGGTCCGGGTACGCCACTGGGGCGCCTCGAGACCTTTCTGGAGGGTCAACCATGTCCTCTTCCGTGTCCTCTCCCGCGTTCTCCTCCACCTCCTCCGCCGCCGCCTCCGCCGCCTCCGCCCCCTCTCGGGCGGCCACGTCCGGCGCGGGCACGCTGTACGGCGGCGTCGCCGGGCGCAGGGTCACCGTCCGAGACATCGCGGCCGCCAAGGCGCGCGGCGAGAAGTGGCCCGTTCTCACCGCCTATGACGCGATGACGGCCCGGGTGTTCGACGAGGCGGGCATCCCCGTCCTGCTCGTCGGCGACTCGGCGGCCATGGTCGTGTACGGCTACGACACCACGGTGCCCGTCACCGTCGACGATCTGCTCCCGCTGACCGCCGGCGTCGTACGCGGCTCCTCGCGCGCCCTCGTGGTCGCCGACCTGCCGTTCGGCTCCTACCAGTCCTCACCGGCGCAGGCGCTGGAGTCGGCGGCGCGCTTCATGAAGGAGGCGGGCGCGCACGCGGTCAAGCTGGAGGGCGGCCGCCGCGTCATCCCCCAGGTCGAGACGCTCGTGTCGGCCGGAGTGCCGGTCATGGGCCACCTCGGCCTCACACCGCAGTCCGTGAACGCCCTCGGCGGCTACCGCGTCCAGGGGCGCGGCGAGGCGGGCGAGGAGCTCATGAAGGACGCCAAGGACATGGAGCAGGCGGGCGCGTTCGCGGTGGTGCTCGAATGCGTGCCCGCCGAGCTCGCCGAGCGCGTCACGACGTCGCTGTCCATCCCGACGATCGGCATCGGCGCCGGTCCGAGCACGGACGCGCAGGTGCTGGTCTGGCAGGACCTCATGGGCCTGACGCCCAACCCCGCCAGGTTCGTCAAGCGGTACGCCGATCTGGCCACGGACCTGGACCACGCCGCCCGCGCGTTCGCCGCCGACGTCGCCACAGGCGCCTTCCCCTCCCCCGAGCACACCTACACCTGACCCACCCCGAGCGGACTCCGGTGCCGCTCGTGCCCTCGCCCGAGGGGAGCCCCCTGTGACAGGGCTCCTCTCGGGGGAAGGCGGCCCTCTCGAACGGCTCCCTCGTGCGGGTCTCCGCGCCGCACCGGCCGGGACGGGGGTGCCGCGCGGCGTCAGCGATTCGTTCCGGGAAACCGTGCGGGGCAGCGCGCTACGGTAGGGCGGCATGAGATTGGTCCACGGCATGATCGCCGCGCCCCTCGCGGTCCTCCTCGCCGGATGCGGCGGCGTGGCTGACGGGTCGGCGGGGCCGGGCGCCGCGCCGAGCGCCCCTCCGGGTGACACGTCGAGTGCCGCCCCGGGCACCGGACAGAGCGGCGCGCCCAGCGCC
>NZ_QNFZ01000876.1 GCF_003313395.1 Nonomuraea lactucae
TGCGCTCCGAGCGCCTCGCCCAGCGGCGCGAGCGCACCCCCCGGCGTGCCGTCGTGACGGCGCACCTCCAGAACCGTCGCGTGCCCGCCCAGCGCGCACTCGGCGATCTCCCAGGCGTCCTCGCGCACGTCCACGGCCAGCGCCAGGGGGCCGTCCGGATGCGGTCCCGGCACCTGCGTGGGCCGGCCCCGGCCGTGCTCCGGGGCGGGCCCCTCGTGCAGCAACCCACACTCGGCCAGGTCGGCGACCAGCACCGAGGCGGTGCCCCGGGCCAACTCCAGGTCGCGGGTCAGCTGCGAGCGGGTGCGCGTCGCGCCGCAGTCGTGCACGGCGCGCAGCAGCCGCACCCGGTTGTGGGCGCGCAGCCCGACGCTCGTCGTGGCCCCGTTCATCGCCATTGTGCGATCCTCACGGCATTTATTATGCTCTAGACGTGAACATAAGTCACGTGGATGCCAGGCGTGCCCGGGCCGGGGTGTTCGGCTACTTCTTCCTGTCCGGTTTCGTCATGGGGTTGTGGGCGGCGGGGTTGCCGTCGCTCAACGACCGGCTGGACCTCGGCCCCGCCCGGCTCGGCGGCGTCCTGCTCCTCATCTCGGGCGGGGCGCTGGTGTCGATGCTGGTGGCCGGGCCGCTGGTGGACCGGTGGTCGAGCAGGACGGTCTGCTGGGTCGGCGGGCCCCTGTCCGCCGTCGTGCTGCTCGGGCCGGCCGTCGCGCCGGGCTACCCCGAACTGACGGTGCTCGCCGTCGTGTTCGGCGTGGGGCTGGGAGTGACCGAGGTGGCCATGAACGCCCACTCCGTCGAGGTCGAGCGCGCCTACGGGCGGCCCGTGATCTCGGCGTTCCATGGCACGTGGAGCCTGGGCGGGGCCGCGGGCGGCGCGCTGACGGCCGCCGTCCTGCGGGCCGGCCTGGACGCGCAGGCGCTGCTCGTCGTGGCGGCCTTGGTGGTGCCGTTCCTGTACGTGCCGCTGTTCCCCCTACTGCTGCCCACCCCGCCGAAACCCGCCGCCACCCCCGTCCAGAGCCCCTCCGGCAGTAACCCCGGCAGTGGCTCCGGCAGTGGCTCCGGGAATGGCTCCGGGAATGGCTCCGGCGGGCGGCTGCGCTGGAGTCTGGTCGCGCTGCTGGGCGCCGCCGCCTTCGCCGGGCACCTCGCCGAGGGGGCGGCCATCGACTGGGCCGCCCTGCACGCCCGCTGGGTCCTCGGCGCGGACGCCGCCGTCGCACCCATCGCCTACACGATCTTCGCGGTGGCCATGACGACCATCCGGCTGCTGGGCGACCCCGTCCGGGCCCGGCTCGGCTCCGTCCGCACGATCCGGCTCGCCGGCTTCCTCGCAGCCGCCGGATACGTCCTCGTCCTGGTGGCGCCGTACACGGGCGAGGCCCTTCGGGTCGCGTGCGCGTGGACCGGCTGGGCGCTGGTGGGCGTGGGGCTCGCCACGGTGGTGCCGGTCATCTTCAGCGCGGTCGGCGCGGCGGGCGGCCCCGTCGGGCGCGCGCTGGCACTGGTGACGGCGTTCGGCTACAGCGGGCTTCTGGTGGGGCCCGGGCTGCTCGGCTACATCGCCGAAGTGGCGTCCCTGCCGGTGGCGCTGGTCGTCCCCGCCGTCCTCGCCGCCGCCGTCGCCCTCACGGGCGCCCCCGCCATCCGTTCCCTCCGCCCCGACCTGACACGCGCCCCCTGACGCCGCGGCTCCCCGCCTCCGGGCCCTGACTTGGCCGCCTCGTAGGGTGCGTTTTGCCAGACATGCCGTTTACCTGATGTTATGGGATCGTGACTTGACCCTGGAGTTGCGCGAGTGTTCCATGTGCCAGACACCGTAAACGTTTACAGAAGCGTCGCGAAACGTTCACCCAGGCGGAAGGAAAGCCTTGGCCCAGGGACCCACGATCACCACGATCGCCAAGCGCGCGGGCGTCTCCATCGCCTCCGTGTCGCGGGTGCTGAACGGCCTGCCGACGAGGCAGGACACGGTGAGCCGGGTGATGGCGGCGGCCGAGGAGCTCGGCTACGTGCGCAACGCCGTCGCCCGGTCGCTCAAGTCGCGCCGCACCCACCAGGTCGCGTTCGCCATGGCGGACGTCGGCAACCCGGCCTACCTGTCCATGCTGCGCGAGATCCAGCCCGTGCTGAAGGACGCGGGCTACCGGCTCGTGCTGCACTCCACCGGAGCCGTCGTCGCCGACGAGATCGACGTCCTGCACAGCCTCGGCGAGCGCTACGTGGACGGGATGATCATGGTGCCGCTGCGCGTGACCGAGGCGCACCTGGAGATGCTCGCCACGGCCCGGGCCCCCGTCGTCGTGATCGGCTCGGTGCCCGAGGGCACGCCGGTCGACAACGTGCGGGCCGACTCCCGCACCGGCGTCCGGCTGGCGATCGACCACCTGCACGCGCTCGGCCGCCGCCGGATCGGGCTGGTCAACGGCCCGCTCGACACCGTCCCCGGCGCGGCCCGCGGCGCCGGCTACCGGGAGGCGCTCGGCGCGCTCGGCCTGCCGTACGACGACGAACTGGTGGAGATCGGGGACTTCTATCGCGACGAGGGCCGCCGCGCGGTGGCGACGCTGCTCGCCAGGCGGCCCGACGTCGACGCCCTCATGTGCGCGAACGACCTGATCGCGCTCGGCGCCCTCGACGTGCTGCGGGCCGCCGGCAGGCGGGTGCCTGAGGACGTGGCGGTGGTCGGCATGGACGACACCGACCTGGCGGCCGCCTCGTGGCCGTCGCTCACCAGCGTCTCCCTCGGCTCGGCCGAGCGGGGCCGGACCGCCGCCGAGCTGCTCCTCGACCGCCTGCAGGAGAGCGAGCACGCGCCCCGCGTGGTGACCGTTCCGCCCCGCCTCACGGTGCGCGCGTCCACGACCGGCGGCGAGGCCCCGCCGCGCGTCGGCGAGAGCGGGACCACCGGCTCCGGTGAGCCGGACGGGGGCGGGGGATGACCGCGACCCTGACGCGGCCGGCGCCGCCCGCGCCGCGTCCACGGCACGCGAGGCGGTCGCGGCGGACACGTGAGATGTGGGTGCTCATGCTGCCCGCCCTCGTGCCGGTCGCGCTGTTCAGCGTCGGGCCGCTGCTCTACGGGATCGGGCTGGCGTTCACCGACGCGCGCAACGCCCGCGACCACGAGACGAGCTTCGTCGGCCTGGAGAACCTCGTCCAGCTCCTGGCCGACGACGACTTCTGGTCGTCGTTCAGGATCGGGATGATCTGGGGCGTCTCGGTGACCGTGCTGCAGTTCCTCGCCGCGCTGGGCCTGGCGCTGCTGCTGAACCAGGACCTGCGGTTACGGAACGTGGCCCGGGTGCTCGCGGTGGTGCCGTGGGCGATGCCGCCGGTGGTCATCGGGCTCATGTGGAAGCTCGTCTACCACCCCGACGCCGGCATACTGAACGGCCTGCTCGGCACCGACGTCAACTGGCTGGCCGACTTCTCGCTCGCGCTGCCCGCGATCATCGTGGTGGGCGTCTGGACGGGGATGCCGCAGACCACGGTGGTGCTGCTGGCGGGCCTGCAGGGCATCCCCAGGGAGCTGTACGAGGCGGGCGAGGTCGACGGGGCGTGCCGCTGGCGGAGGTTCTGGAGCATCACGCTGCCCCAGCTCAGGCCCGTCATCGTGGCGATCACGTCGCTCGACTTCGTGTGGAACGTCAACCAGTTCGGCCTGGTCTACGTGCTCACCCAGGGCGGTCCCGGGGGGCGGACGCGGCTGCCCATGCTCTTCGCCTACGAGGAGGCGTTCAGATACAGGTACGCCGGCTACGCCTCGATGCTCGGCCTCGCCATGGCGGTCGTCGTCCTCGCGGTCCTCGGCCTCTGCCTGTGGCGGCAGATGAGGGAGACGGCCAGGTGAGACGTGCCCCGCAGTACCTGGCGCTGGCCGCCTACATCGCCTTCCTCGCCTTCCCGCTGGCCTGGCTGCTGTCCACGGCGCTGAAGACGCCGCAGGAGATGGCCCAGACCGACCCCACGTGGATCCCGCGCGCGCCGACGGCGGCCAACTTCGCCGACGCGTTCGGCGAGCAGGACCTGGTCGGCGCCGCCACGCGCAGCCTCGTCGTGGCGCTCATGAGCAGCGTCGTCACGGTGGTGATCGCGCTGCCGGCCGCCTACGCGATGGCCCGTCACCGCGGCCTGCTCAACCGCGTCGCGATCGGGTGGGTGCTGGTCAGCCAGGTGTTCCCGGTCATCCTGATCATCATCCCGCTCTTCGTGATCCTTCGGGACCTGGAGCTGGTGAACACGCTGACCGGCCTGGTGCTGGTGCACGTGACGTTCACGCTGCCGTTCGCCCTGTGGATGCTCCAGGGGTACGTGCGCGCGGTGCCGCGGGAGCTGGAGGAGGCGGCGGCCGTCGACGGCGCGAGCCGCCTGCGCTCGATCGGGGCCGTGGTCGCGCCGCTGCTCGCCCCCGGCGTGGTGGCGACGCTGCTGTTCGCGTTCATCTCGTCGTGGAACGAGTTCCTCTTCGCGCTCGTGGTCCTGCGCGACCCCGGGGTGATGACGCTCCCGCTGACGCTGGCCAGGTTCGTCGGCCCCGAGGGGGTGGCGAGGCTCGGCCCGCTGGCCGCGGCGTCTCTCATGGCGACGATCCCGAGCCTGGTCTTTTTCGCGATCATCCAGCGGCGACTGAAGTCCGGCCTGATGGCCGGCGCCATGAAGGGGTAGGTAGGAGGCCCACATGCGAATGAAGTCCGCGTTGGCGGCTGCCGCCGTCATCGCGCTGGCCGCCGGGTGCGGCAGCGGCGGCAGCGGGGGCGGGCAGGCCGAGCCGGGCGAGCCCGTCAAGCTCACCTTCCTCAGCCTGGCCTGGCAGAAGGAGTCGCTAGCCGCGAACAAGCAGCTCGTCGAGGAGTGGAACAAGGCCAACGCCGGCATCCAGGTCACCTACGTCCAGGGCAGCTGGGACAACGTCAACGACCAGCTCGTCACCCAGTTCGCGGGCGGCACCGCGCCGGACGTCATCCACAACGACTCGCCCGCGCTGTCCGGCTTCGCCGCCGACGGCTACCTGCTCGACCTGTCGGGCAGGCTGCCCGCCGACCTCAAGGCCGACATCCCGCGGCCCGCCTGGGACACCGTCACCTTCGGCGACGGCAAGGGCGGGCAGGGGGTGTACGGCGTGCCGTTCCTGCAGGAGTCGCAGGTCGTCATCGCCAACAGGAAGCTGCTCGACGCCTCGGGGGTCCGCCTGCCCACGCCGGACAACCCGTGGACGTGGGACGAGTTCGCCGAGGCGGCCAGGAAGATGACCAAGGACGGCGTGTTCGGCGTGGCCTGGCCGATGAAGTCCCCGGTCAACAAGACGCTCAACCTGGCGCTGAACTTCGGCGGCACGTTCTTCCGGACCGCGGGCGGCAGGACGACGGTCAAGGTCGGGCCCGAGGAGAAGCAGGTGCTCCAGCGCATCCACGACCAGCTCTACAAGGACAGGTCGGCCGACCCCGCCGCGCTCGGTCAGGGCACGGCCGACCCGCTGCCCGCCTTCTACAAGGGCGAGTTCGCGATGCTGCCCGCCGGCGTCTACCTGCGCCAGCAGGTCGCCGAGCAGGCGCCCGACGGGTTCGAGTGGGTGACGCTGCCGCCGCTCAAGGGCACCACCACCCAGCAGGGCGCGGTCTCACAGACACTGTCGATCGCCCGGGACAGCAAGCACCCGGACGAGGCCATGAAGTTCATCGCGTTCTTCCTCAACGGCCCGAACCAGGCCAGGCTCGCCAAGGGCGACTGGCTGCTGCCCACCTCCGTCAAGGCGGCCTCCGACCCGGCCATCACCACCAAGGAGAACGGCTGGGACGTGGCCACCGCCTCCGCCAAGGACCTCGTCGTGGCGCCGTTCCTCAGGGTGAACGGGTTCGACGAGTGGAAGAGCAAGGTGGCCACGCCGGTGCTGCAGGAGTTCTACTCGAACAAGATCTCCATCGACGAGGCGGCCAGGCGGCTCGTGGCGGACGGCGACAAGGTGCTGGAGCGGTACCAGCGGTGACACATCGCGACAGGGCCCGGGGGTGCCTGCTCGGCCTGGCGGCCGGCGACGCCCTCGGGGCCCCCGCGGAGAACCTCTCCCCGGCCGAGATCCGGCGGCGCTGGGGGCGGCTCACCGAGATCGAGCGCGGTGGCACGGACGACACCGAGTACGCCGTCTTCGCCGCCACCCTGCTGGCGCGGCACGGGCACGCGCTCACCTCCGCGGACGTGGCCGCCGCCTACCGCGCGGAGGTCGTCCCCCGGGTGACGGGGGCCATGCGGGGCGCCGGGTTCTCGGAGCGCGGCACGGTGGAGGCGCTGCGCCGCGGGCTGGAACCCCCGATGACCGGGCTGGTGCACCAGCACGGCTGGTCGGACGGTCTCGCGATGCGGGCGGCCCCTTACGGGGTGTTCTGTCCGGGGGACCCGGGCGAGGCGGCGCGGCTCGCGGAGGAGGACGGGCGGGTCAGCCAGTCCGGCGAGGGCATCCTCGGCGGGCGCGCCGTCGCCGGAGCCGTGGCCGCCGCCATGGCGGGACTGCCGCCACGGGAGGTGGTACGGGCGGCGCTGTCGGTCGTCCCGGCCGACTCGTGGACGGCGCGGAACGTCGAGCGGGTGTGCGAGGTGCTCCGCCGGGCCGGCGTCGGCGGGGCGCACGACGCCGGCAGGGCAGGCGTCGGCGGAGCGGACGAGCCCGGCAGGACCGGCTGGGAGGACGGGCTCGTCGAGGCGTTGCACGGGGCCGTCGTGGTCAGGCACTACCCGTGGGCGGACCTCGCCCCGGAGGCGGTCGCGCTGGCGCTGGCCGCGTACCTGGTGGGCGGGGGGGACGTGGAGGCGTCCGTGACGTTCGCAGTGAGCCTGGGCCGCGATGCCGACACGATCGGCGCCGTCGCGGGCGCCGTCGCCGGAGCCGGGCAGGGCGAGAGCGGCGTGCC
>NZ_QNFZ01000878.1 GCF_003313395.1 Nonomuraea lactucae
AGCGCGTCGAGCCGGGCCGCCATCCGGGCGCCGACCACGGCGGCCCGCGCGGCGAGCCCTTCGGCGGCGACGTGGCGCAGGGTCGCGGTGCCCGCCGCCATCGCCAGGGTGTTGCCCCGGAACGTTCCGGTGTGAGCGCCGGGCAGCCAGTCGTCGTAGTCCTCGTGGTACACGATCACGGCCAGGGGCAGGCTGCCGCCGATGGCCTTGGACATCACCATGGCGTCGGGCACGATGCCGCTGTGCTCGACCGCCCAGAAGGCGCCCGTCCGCCCCACACCGGTCTGCACCTCGTCGACGATCAGCGGGATCTCCCGTTCGGCCGTGATCCGGCGCATCTCCCGCAGCCAGCCGTCCGGCGCGGGCACCGCGCCGCCCTCGCCCTGCACCGCTTCGAGGATCATCGCGGCGGGCGGCACGACACCGCCCGAGGGGTCGTCGAGCAGCCGTTCGATGTAGGTGGCCGACAGCTGCGTGCCGCGCTCGCCGCCCACTCCGAACGGGCAGCGGTACGGGTACGGGTACGGCAGGCGGGTCACGTCGGCCGCGATCCCGGCGACCGGCTCCTTGACCGCGACGCTCCCGGTCGCGGCCAGCGCGCCCGTGGTCATGCCGTGGTAGGCACCGGTGAAGGCGAGCAGCCCACGCCGGCCGGTGGCGGTCTGCATGAGCTTGAGCGCCGCCTCGACCGCGTCGGTCCCGGCGGGGCCGCAGAAGTGGACGCGCGCGCGGTCGGCGAAGCCGGCGGGCAGCGTGGCGAACAGCGCCTCGGTGAACTCGTCCTTCTCCGGCGTCGCCAGGTCGAGGACGTGCAGCGGGGCCCCGCTGTCCAGGGTGCGCCGGATCGCCTCGAGGACGACGGGGTGGTTGTGGCCGAGGGCGAGCGTGCCCGCGCCTGACAGGCAGTCGAGATAGCGGCGGCCGTCGGCGCCCTCGATGACCATCCCCTCGGCGCGAACGGGGACGATCGGGAAGGAGCGGGCATAGGTGCGCGCCGAGGACTCCCGGTCGCGCTGCCGGCTCAGGACGGCGTCGATGCCGGAATCGAGGCTCACCAGATCGGTTGGATACGTAGTCATATATGAGGCTCCGTAGGGCGTAGACGGGTACGCGGCCCTGTCAGTGCCGGCGTCGGTGCGGTGCCGGGGCCGGTATGAGGCGAACGGGCGGTTCAGCGCCGGCGGCGCTCATCATCGCAGGTGGGGTCCATCACAGCGGGCAGGGGTCGGCACAGCGGGCGGGAGTCAGGACAGCGGGTGATGTTCACAGGGCGGGTGGTGTTCACAGCAGGTGACGTTCGGCGACGGGATGGCCGAGGAACCTGTGCATGGCGAACTCCCAGCCGTATGAGCCCGCGTAGGGGAAGACGACCAGGTCGCCGGCGCGGACGCGGTCCACCCGTACGTCGCGCAGCAGCGTGTCCTCCGGCGTGCACAGCTCGCCGACGACCGTGACCTCGGTGTTCTCGGCGGCCGGGCGCGGGCAGCCCTCCGGCCATCGCTCCAGGGGCAGCACCGCCATGTTGTGCACGATGTCCCACGACGTGGGGAGCTGGAAGTGGTTGATGCCGCCGCGCAGCACCACGAACCGCTTGCCGTACGAGGTCTTCACGTCGGTCACCTCGGCGGCGTACCAGCCGCAGTCGGCGACCAGGAACCGTCCGGGCTCCAGGAGCACCTTCGCGCCCTGTGGCGGCTCGACCTGCGCGGCCAGCTCGCCGAAACGGGCCACGTCGAAGGGCTTCTCGCCCTCGAACGCGACGCCGATGCCGCCGCCGATGTCGATGTGACGCAGGTGGACCCCGTTCTCGCGCGCGGTGCGCGCGCTCCACTCGACGCACCAGCGCAGGTACGCGGCGTGGGCGTCGGCGTCGAGGTTGCCCGAGGCGGCGTGGACGTGGAATCCGACGAGGTCGAGGCCGGGCAGCCGCATGGCGGCGCGCAGGACGCCGGGCACGTCGGGCTCGGCCACGCCGAACTGGGACGGCACCCCGCCCATGTGCAGCGAGCCTGTCACCGGGATTCGGGCCGGGTTCACCCGCAGCGCCACCCGGGCCCGCACGCCCTCGGCGACCGCGATGCGGCTGATCCGGTGGAGTTCGAGCAGGCTCTCGGCGTTGATCGCCTCGACCTCCTCCCGGACGAGGGCGGTCAGCACGGGGACGGTCTTAGCGGGCCCGGCCGCCACCACCGCGGGCGTCGTCCCGTCGGAGGGGCGGGCGCGCAGGGCGAGCTCCAGCTCGGCCTTGGACGCCACCTCGAACCCGTCCACGTGCGGGGCGAGGGCCGCGATGACACCGGGGAAGGAGTTGGCCTTGACGGCGTAGTAGACGGCCGCCCAGTCCGGCAGTGCCGCGCGCAGTTCGCGGGCCCGCTCGGCGGCGATGTCTCCGTCGTACACGTAGGCCGAAACGGGGGTGCCGGCCTTGGTCAGGTAGAGGAGCAGGCGGCGGAGAGCCGCGGGGAGCGCGCTGACCGGATAGGCGGAGCGCGGCGCGGCGGAGGGCGGAAGCTGGATCGACATGAGGTTCTGCCTCTGTGGTGACGCGACGGGGTGATGCGTCGATGTCAAGATCTTGGGTAAAGGGGGAGCGGGCGGTAGTCCGGTGGTCGGAGGAGGCACGGTTCCCCTTGCTGTATGCGACGACGAGCATTCCGGGCACGGGCACGCCCGGACTTAGGTAAGGCTAACCTAATATCTTCCTCATCCGCGCGCAAGGCGCCGTCCAAAAGGCGGCAGCCGCCCGCCGTGCCTCAGCACGATGCGAGCGGCTGCCAAGCCGGCCTCAGCGCGACCGCGCTAGTGGCGGCGCACCTTGTGGTTGTCGACGATGGTGGAGACCGCCTTGACCGCGGCCGGTGAGTCCTCGGCCGTCACCGACACGAAGCCCATGATGAACGACTCCTCGACCTCGTCGTAGCGCAGCTGGATCTGCTTGACCATCTGGCCGTGACGAGGGTCGTCGCCCCGCGCGACGCGCTCCAGCATCGACCGATACTCCCGGTCCGCCTTGGCCTGCTCGTTGACCGCGCCCAGCTTGCCCGCCAGCTCCTCGAGACGGGCGCGCTGCTGCTTGAGCAGCCGGTCGTTGGGATTGCCCATGCGCCGCCCGGTCTCCGCGGCGACCAGCCCTGTGATCACCACGATGGCCAGCAGCAGGACGAACACCGGCCAGAACCCGATCTCCTGGGCGAAGGATTCGAGCGGCCGGAGCAGGCCGGTGGCGGGGTCGGCGACCTGGCGCGGCCTGACCAGCGACTTCGCGCGGATGCTGGCGACCACGGTGATGGCCGCGAGCCACACGAGCGGCAGGATGGTCACCACGGAGGGGCGGAACATCCATCGCCGTCCCTCGTTGTCGTAGCCGTCGATGTCCGCCCGGCCGTCCTCCTGGCGGACTCGGAACATCCGACCGTAGAGGTGGGGTCCGAACACGAAGACCGTGATGGCGCCGATCGCGAAGAGCGCCGACATCTCGGGCCTGTCGCCGAACTGCAGGAAGGTCTCATAGTAGATCGGGATCTCGATGCACAGCAGGATCAGCAGGATCAGGAAGGGGCCGCCGTCCCTCTTGAGCCGCCTGCGCAGCCCGCCCTTCACCGCGAGTTCGCTGGCGTAGCCGTCACCGGGGCGCTGGGAGGGTCTGGCGCTGAGGCGCTGGACCACCGTGCGCGCCTGATCGTGAAACCTGGTGATCGTCGCCCGCTCCGTAGCGCGCGTGTTCTCGATCTCCTGGTGTCCCGCCAGGTGCTCGCCGGCACGGTCACGCTGGATGTGCAGGTGCTCGGCCAGCTTCTCCAGGAGAGCCGAGCGCCGGGCGCAGACCGAACGCAGTCCCGGCGGTTCGAATCCCGCGGACAGGACCACCGCGCCATCCGCCCGGGACCGTTGCGCGTTGTCCGCTCCTTCGTCCCGGGCCTTGAGGCACAGATCCTCCCAGTGCGGCATGGGGAATTCGGCCGGCTGCCATTTCTGAGCATTACTCATGACAATGTCCTCCGGGAATCGGGTCAACTGAGGGTGATCTCGCCGGCTCCACTGGCGCCGAGGATGTCGCGCCAGAGCTGCTCCAGTTGTGGAACCCGGTCGGCCTTGATCTCGGATTCGAGGTTGAATCCGTAGATCCTTACGGAACTCCCGGTGAGTGCGGGCAGCAGGTTGTTCTCGCGGAGCTGCTCGACCTTCGCCCTGCGGGAGTCCGGGGTGCTGTAGTCACCGTCACGGAGATCGAGCAGACCCACGTTGTTGAACATGTCGCTGAATACGATGATCCGGCCCTTGGCTCGCCGGTCGGGGGCGCCGGCCAGCTTCCTGGATATGACCCTGAACGCGCCGAGCACGTCAGAGCCTCTGCTGCGGTCGGCTTCGCACCGTGCGAGCAGTTCGAGCGCGAAGCGGACGACGCTGGCCAGGCGTTGCTGTCTGAAGTCCTCGGCCACCCTGGGGTTGTGGTTGGGGTTGTCCTCCTCGGTCGCGGTGAGGCCGAAGGACGGCTTCTGGCAGGGCGTGCCCTCCGACCGGCCGGTGATGAGCGCGAACGACACCCAGCCGCAGCCCTGGGCGAACCTGGCGAGATTCTGGCGGACGAGGTCCTTGGCCGCCTCATACTTGGTGAAGGCGGTGGAGTCGACGACCACGCCGCAGTTCGCCGGAGACTCCTCCGCCTTGGTCGGGACCCCGCCGGGGTCGCCGGCGCAGGCCGAGACCGGCACGAGGATCATCGTCGTGATCAGGGCGAGCAGTCGTTTGATCGAGCTCAACGGGCCTCCTGCCATTGGTTCTCGGATCTCTCGCGGGGTCACGGTGTTCAGTCGCCGTCGAGGCCGGGGCCGAGCCCCTGCTTGGGACGGGCTCTGGGGTTCTGGTAGAAGCCCAGCGTCTCGTGCCAGGTCTGCCCGTAGTCGCTGGGCTGGGATCCGAAGAGCTCCCCCGGTTCGCCCTCGACGGCCCATGCGGGCAGCGGGACCTCGCGCCTGATCCACATGTCGATGACGTCGGCGCCGCGCTTGTGCGCCTGTACGAACTCCGCCCGGTAGCGGTCGATGAGCTGGTTGGTGTGGGCCGTCGTGGCCGAGAGCCGGGTCAGGGCGGTGCGGTAGACCTGGAGCCACTGCTGCTCGGCCGCCCGGAGATCGGCCACCATGGCCGTCAGTTGCTCTCTGACCTTGTGGTTGTCGCGTTCGGTCCGGCCGAGATGGATTCTGGTACGTTCCAGCTCCTCCGCCTCGTCGCTCAGGCCCACCATCCCCAGCGCCTGGGTGGGCTGCTGCGGCCCGCTCTCCAGCGCCAGCCGGCGGCCCCTGATGTCCTCCTCCAGTTCGTTGAGGCGTCGGTCCAGCTCGATCTTCGAGCTGCGCAGGCTTTCCAGCGCGGTGCGCGTCCGCTGCGCGTTCTCCTGGAGCCTCGCCAGCTCCTGATCGCGCTGCTGCAGAATGTTGGCTTGATCGATTTCGAACTGCTCGTAGATGCTTCTGAGGTTGGGCGGCTCGAACTCGGGTCTTTCCGCGTAGATATAGAGGTATGGGCGGGAACGGCCGTCGCGGCGCCCGAGTTCGGCTGCCTTCGTAAGATCGATTCTGTCGTGCGGAGCGCCCCTGTCGGTATGCCGGTTCTTGTTTCCCCAGCGGCGCCATAGTGAGTCTCCCCCCACCGACACCGAACTCCTTCCGAGCCTGAACCCCTCGATTATCGCCGTACGGTTACGGCGATAATCAGACTAAGGCTCGCCCTTCCCGCGACCGGCCTCTTAAAGCGACAACGATCGCATAACGGCCCATCCTTTTGAGGGCATGCGCCCCTTAATTCAATGAATGCACATAATGTCACTAATAGTGGTGATTCGAGTGGGTTTCCGGTGTTTTATGGTGGGGCCTACCACACGACGGCGGAGACCGGCTGATCACCCTGCCAGAGGCGGTGCCCGGGAGCGGCGGGCTGCCGCAGGTCCACCCGGACGAGCTCGCGGCCCGCTCCGTTGCCGCAGGCCGGGTGGCTCCGGTCCACCGCGACCAGCAGGTGACGCCCCGCCCGGTCGGAGGTGAAGCCCTGGATCGCGCCGCAGCCCGTGGCGAACGCCGGGACGGCGGGGGAGGACGCCGGGCGCTTCGCGGATGGCTCGAAAACCAGGATCTCCTGCGTCAGGTCGGCCCGCCCACCGGCCCGCGAGACGGCCATGGCGGTGCCACCCGGAACGGTCAGGCCGGTGCCGTCGGAGTCCTCCTCCATCGCGTACAGCTCCTCGGCGGCCAGGAGATCCGAGCCGGGCCGTGCGACGGCGAGCGCCAGCAGGCGCGGCGCGCGGGCGCTCGGCGGCACGGCGTGGAAGGCGAGCGTGGCGGCGTCCCGCCAGTGCAGTCCCAGCTCGCCCTTGCGCGGGAAGGTGACCCCCTGCCCGCCGGGCGCCGCCCATTCGCGGCGCGGGCGCACCAGCCCGACGAACGTGGTGCCGATCGCCAGGGTGTCGCCCGGCACGGCGGCGACCCGGCTGTAGGCGATCTGCCCGCGCGGGGAGACGGCCAGGTCGAGGACCATCCCGTCGAGGTCGCCGCCGACCTGCTCGCCGATGGCCGCGCCGCCCTCCCCGTCCATGACGATCCGGTAGACGCGCGACGACCGCCCGCCGAAGGCGCCGTCACCGGCGGTGGTCACCGCGGCCAGGTAGGCGCCGGGGCGGGTGTCCCTGGTGATGGCGGTGTACTGGAAGAACACGGGATCCGGGGCGGCCATCGGCGCGGGGGCCGCGCCGGTCACCAGGTCGAGCACGGCGAGGCGGTCACCGAGGAGCGCCAGAGCGTGCCGCGGGGTGCCCTCGGGCGTGAGCCGTGCCACGGGCTCGCCCGCCGGGAGCCGTACGGCAAACACCGCGACCCCCACCGTGGCGGCGGCGAGCCCGGCGGCCACCAGGACCGGCCACCACGACCGGTGGGGCGAGCGCGCCCGTGAGTG
>NZ_QNFZ01000881.1 GCF_003313395.1 Nonomuraea lactucae
TGACGCAGCGCGCCGGGGCGCGCCTGAGGCCCCGCACCGGGGCGGCGACGCGAACGGGCCCGCTCCTGAGGAGCGGGCCCGGGCCGGTGGGTCAGTGGCGGGTGGGGGCCAGGCCGAGTTGGAGGCCCTTGATGCTGGACGCGCGCTTGCTCAGCGTGGTCGCGATCGAGCGGAGCTCCGCCGCCGCCGGGGAGTCGGGCTCGGTCAGGACGAGGGGCTTGCCCTCGTCGGCGCCCTCGCGCAGCCGCAGGTCGATCGGGATCTGCCCGAGCAGCGGCACCCGGGCGCCGAGTGTGCGGGTGAGCGCGTCGGCGACCGTCTGGCCGCCGCCCTCGCCGAAGACCGAGATGCGCTCGTCGCAGTGCGGGCAGGGGAGCCAGGCCATGTTCTCGATGACGCCGGCGATCTGCTGGTGGGTCTGGGCGGCGATGGAGCCCGCCCGCTCGGCCACCTCGGCCGAGGCCATCTGCGGCGTGGTGACGACGAGGATCTCGGCCGACGGCAGGCGCTGGGCCACCGAGATGGCGATGTCGCCGGTGCCCGGGGGCAGGTCGAGCAGCAGGATGTCGAGGTCGCCCCAGTAGACGTCGGCGAGGAACTGGTGGAGGGCGCGGTCGAGCATGGGCCCCCGCCAGACCACCGGGGTGTTGCCCTCGGGCTTGAACATGCCGACCGAGATGACCTTGATGTCATGCGCCACCGGCGGCATGATCATGTCCTCGACCTTGGTCGGCCGCTCGGAGGCGCCGAGCATGCGGGGGACGCTGTGGCCGTAGATGTCGGCGTCGACGATGCCGACCTTGAGGCCGTTCGAGGCCATGGCGGCGGCCAGGTTGACTGTGACGGACGACTTGCCCACGCCGCCCTTGCCGCTGGCCACCGCGAAGACGCGGGTCAGCGAGCCCGGCTGGTTGAACGGGATCTCCTTCTCCGGGCCCCGGTTGCCGCGGAGCTTGGTCTGGAGCTCCTTGCGCTGCTGGGTGCTCATGACGTCGAGCTCCAGCTCGACGCTCGCGACACCGTCGATCCTGGAGACCGCGGCGACGACGTCGCGGCGGATGGTGTCCTTCATCGGGCAGCCGGCCACCGTGAGGTAGACGCCTACGCGCACCGCGCCGCCGGGCGCGATGTCGACGCTCTTGACCATGCCGAGATCGGTGATCGGGCGGCGGATCTCGGGGTCGATGACGGTGGCCAGGGCGGCCGTCACCTGTTCCTGGGTTGGTGCCATCGAAGTCTCGGCACGAAGGGAGTGCCGTCCCTCCTTAGTCGTATATGTCTGACCCGTATGTCCGGCCCGTATGTCTGGCCCGGCTGTCTGTGATCCGGCGCTGCACGCTCCAGCGAGGATGCCCCTCCATGGTAGGAACCAGGGGCACGGCGAGGTTAATCCGTGCTTTTAGGTGTCCGTGCAACGTTCTAAGGTTACTCCGTGACTCTTCTGCGTGACGAGGGGCTGACCATCGAGGAGCTGGCGGTCTGGCGGATGCTGCAGAGGGTCCAGGTGCGGATCACCCGCCACCTCGAGTCCGAGCTCCTCGTCGTCCACGACCTGCCGCTCGCCTCCTACGACGTGCTCACGCAGCTCGCCGAGGCGCCGGGACGGCGGCTCCGGATGAACGACCTGGCCGAACGGGTGCTGCTGTCCCGCAGCGGCCTGACGAGGCTGATAGACCGGCTGCAGCGCGACGGGCTGGTGGCGCGCGAGGCGTGCGAGAGCGACGCGCGGGGCCTGTTCGCGGTGCTGACGGACGCGGGAGCCGAGCGGCTCGCGGACGCGACGCCGATCTACCTGCACGGTGTCAGGTCCCACTTCCTCGACCGGCTGGAGCCGGGTGAGATCGGTCACATCCGCGCGATGCTGGCGAGGCTGGCCGATCACGACGCCGCCGACTCCGCCGACGCCGCCGACGCCACTGACGCCGCTGGAATCAGCGGCGCTACTGGCGCTCCCTAATCTCTTCCACCACCCGCTGGAGCTCCGAGCGCAGGTAGTCGCGGGTGACCACCTCGCTGAGCGCCATCCGGAGGCCGGCGATCTCGCGGGTCAGATACTCGATCTCCGCCTCGTGGCGTTCGGCCCGCTCTCGGTCCTGCTCGTACTGGACGCGGTCCCGGTCGGCCTGCCTGTTCTGGGCGAGCAGGATGAGCGGCGCCGCGTACGAGGCCTGCAGCGACAGTATGAGGGTGAGGAAGATGAACGGGTAGGGGTCGAAGACCAGCTCGTCGGGGGCGAACGCGTTCGAGACCACCCAGACCACGACGAACACGGTCATGTAGACGATGAACCGGGCGGTGCCGATGAACCTGGCGATCCGCTCCGAGAGGCGGCCGAACGCCTCGCGGTCGTAGTGGGGGCGCAGCGTGGCGCGGCGCAGGTCGCGCGGCTGGTCGAGGCGTTCGGTGGTCACTGGTGCGCCCTCTCGCGCCAGTCGTCCGGCAGCATGTGGTCGAGGACGTCGTCGACGGTGACCGCGCCGACGAGCCTGCCCAGCTCGTCGACGACCGGGGCGGCCACCAGGTTGTAGCTGGCCAGGTAGAACGCCACCTCGGGAAGCGTGAAGTCCGGCCTGATCGGGTCGATCGACGGATCCAGCACGGCGCCGAGCAGCGTCGAGGGCGGGTCGCGCAGCAGGCGCTGGAAGTGGGTGACGCCCAGGTAGGCGCCGGTGGGGGTCTCGGTGGGCGGCCGGGTCACGTACACCTGGGCCGCGACGGAGGGCGTGAGGTCCTTGTGCCGGATGTGCGCGAGCGCCTCGGCGACCGTGGCGCTCGGCGGGAGGATCACCGGCTCGCTGGTCATCATGCCGCCGGCCGTGTCCTGCGGGTAGGTGAGCAGCCGGCGAACGGGCGCCGCCTCCCGCGGCTCCATCAGGGAGAGCAGCCGGGCGGCCTGGTCCTCCGGCAGGTCGTGCAGCAGGTCGGCGGCGTCGTCGGGGCCCATCTCCTCCAGGACGTCGGCGGCGCGCTCGGGTTCGAGGGTGCCGAGGATGCCGATCTGGTCGCCCGGTGGCAGCTCCTCGAGCACGTCGGCGAGCCGGTCGTCGTCGAGGGCGCGGGCGATCTCGACGCGCCGCTTGCCGGGCAGCTCGTGCAGGGCGCTGGCCATGTCGGCGGCGCGCATCGACTCGAACGCGGCGATCAGTCCCGCCGCTCCCTGGTCCTTCTGCAACACGTCGAACCCCGACACCTCGCTCCAGTCGGCGATCCGGGGGTCGCGCCGGCGCCTGCCCCGGTAGGCGGCCACCTTGGTGATCTCCCAGACCGACGGCTTGGTCTCCTCCATCGCCACGTCGTAGACGGTCATCGGCTCGCCGTCGATGGTCACGGAGAGGTCGAGCATCTCGCCGATGACCAGCGTCTCGCTGGCCCGCTTCTCGAACCGGCGCATGTTGAGCCGGCCCGTGAACACCACCGCGCCCGCTTCGATGCCGCGTACCCGGGTAACGGGCAGGAACACGCGGCGGCGCGGCTGCACCTCGACCACCATGCCGTGCACGCTGGGCGGCCGGTTGCCGCGCAGGCCGGCCACCACGTCCCGGATGCGGCCGATCTGGTCGCCCGCGGGATCGAAGACCGAGGTCCCGGCCAGGCGGGCCACGAAGATCTTCACAGTCAGCAGGCTAACAGCCATGAGGCATTGCGCCTGGTACGCCCCCCGTGTCAGTATCAAACTTAGCAAACGGTAATTACGTCGGATGGTGCAGTTCATGAGACACGCGGGACTCGCGATCGCCTTCGTCTCCGCATGGTGCTTCGCGTTCTCCGGCCCCATGGCCAAGTACCTCATCGCCGCCGGGCTCGCCCCGATCGAGGCGGTGTGGGCGCGCATGGCGGGTGCGGGGCTCCTCCTCCTGGCCGTGCTGGCCGTGGTGAAGCCGGGAGCGTTGCGGATCCCGCGCTCCCGGCTGCCGTTCTTCGGGGTGTACGCGGTCGTGGCGGTGGCCGGGGTGCAGTCGCTCTACTTCGTGGCGATCACCCGGCTGCCGGTGGGGATCGCGCTGCTGCTGGAGTTCATGGCGCCGGTGATGGTGGTCGTCTGGGTGCGGTTCGTGCGGAAGGTACGGCTGGCGCGGGCGGCCTTCGTCGGCGCCGTGGTCGCCGTGCTGGGGCTCGGCATCGTCGTGGAGGCGTGGCAGGGGCTCCGCCTGGACGCGCTGGGCCTGCTGCTGGGCCTGGCCGCCGGGGCGTGCTGTGCCGGATATTTCCTGATGAGCGATAGCTTCGGGGACGATGTCGACCCGCTCGGCCTCATCGCCTGGGGCATGCTCGGGGCGGCCACGGTGCTCGTCCCGTTCGCCCGGCCGTGGGACATCCCGTGGGAGGCGTTCACCGTCTCGGCCACGCCGCAGGGCGGGTTCACGCTGCCCGTGCTGGCGGCGTACCTGTGGATGGTGCTGGTCGCGACCGTGACGGCGTACATCCTGGGCGTCACCGCGGTGCGGCGCCTGTCGGCGGCGGTGGGCGCGACGGTGGCGTCACTGGAGGTCATCGGCGGCGCGGTGGTGGCCTGGGCGCTGGTGGGGGAGACGCTGGGCGTGTTCCAGATCGTCGGCGGCCTGCTGGTGCTCACCGGCGCGCTGCTGGCCCAGACCGCCTCGGCCAAGCCCGCGGCCCCGGTGCCGGACGGCCCCGAACCTGTGCGCGGCGAACCTGCGCGCGGCGCACCCTTGCGTGGCGAACCTGCGCGCGGTGGACCTGTGCGCGGCGAACCTGCGCGCGGTGGACCTGTGCGCGGTGGACCTGTGCGCGGCGTCGCCGAGCCCGATCTGGTCAGGGCTCCCGGGGCGTGAGCCGTATCACGGTGGACTGACGGGCCCAGCGCTCCGTGAGGTGCTCGCTGTCGGGGGCGTTGAGGCGCTCCTTCGCGAGGACGGCGACCGCCTCGGGCTCGGCCGCCTGATCGACCACCCGCACCTCCGCCTCGAACTCCACCAGCCGGGCGCCGTTGTCCTTGCTGCGCAGGATGACGTGGACCGTGCCGAGCGCGTCGAGGCCCGGCAGGTGCTGCTCGCCGCCTCCGGTCACCAGGTAGACGGCACCGTCGTGCCAGGCGTGCCAGGCCAGGCGGGGGCGGTCGAGGGTGAGCCAGAGGACGCCCGACTTCTTGGCGCCCTCCTCGATGGCCGCGCGTGTGTCGCTCACGGATCGACTGTAACCGCCCGAGGGGCCGGGCGCCCTACGACGCCCGGCCCGGGGAGTCACCGCGACGGGCGGGCGAGCTTCCAGGCGAGCGGGAGCACGCCGGCCGCCACCGCGATCTTGATGGCGTCGCCCAGCAGGAACTTGCCCGCGCCCTCCACCAGTGCCGTGCCGAGGTCGAGCTTCGTGACGGCGATGAGCACCGGCAGCCCGAAGGCGTAGATGACGAGGTTGCCCAACGCCATGATGCCGACCGTGCTGAGCACCTTGCGGTCCTTGCCCAGCTCGGCCAGCTTGCCGACGATCGCCGCCGCGGCGATGAAGCCGAGCAGGTATCCGAACGACGCGCCGCCGAAGCCGGCGGAGCCGCCCGCGAACCACGGCACGCCCGCGATGCCGGCGACCAGGTAGAGGAGCATGCTGGCCGCGGCCCGGTTCATGCCCAGGGCGGCGCCCGTCAGCAGGACGGCGAAGGTCTGGCCCGTCACGGGAACCGGCCAGGTGGGGAAGGTGAGCTGCGCGGCCAGGCCGGTCAGGCCCGCGCCTGCGATCACGAGGGCGACGTCCCGGACCCGGCTTCCCGGCAGCAGGTCGGACAGTACGGCCGGATGGATCGACACGGGGGTGGATGCCATCAGTTCTCCACTTCCTTTGCTAGCTGTTGCCCCCAATTGTTGACGTATCTGGTGTTTCGAGCAGTACGCCGGGTGTGCCAAGAACAACGGGCCAGGTTTGTATGGGCGCCATAGAAGGGCCCGCATGGAAGGGCCGCGCTGCCGCGCTGTGGGACGAGCCGTTACGGTGTGCGCATGCGCTCACGTCGTTCGGTTCTCGCGGTGCCCGGCAGCAACCCCCGCTTCCTGGAGAAGGCCCAGACGCTGCCGGTCGACGAGGTCTTCCTCGACCTTGAGGACTCCGTCGCGCCCCTGGCCAAGGAGGACGCGCGCAAGAACGTGGTGACCGCGCTGCGCGAGGGCGACTGGACGGGCAAGACCCGCGTGGTCCGGGTCAACGACCTTTCGACGCAGTGGACGTACCGCGACGTGATCGAGGTCGTGGAGGGCGCCGGTGACCGCCTCGACTGCCTGATGCTGCCCAAGGTGCAGGACAGGACCGAGATCGTCTGGCTCGACACGCTGCTCACCCAGATCGAGAAGACCATGGGCTTCGAGGTCGGCCGCATCGGCATCGAGGCGCAGATCGAGAACGCCCGCGGCCTGGTCAACGTCGACGCCATCGCCGGGGCTTCCCGGCGGCTGGAGGCGCTGGTGTTCGGGCCGGCGGACTTCATGGCGTCCATCAACATGCGGACGATGGTGGTGGGGGAGCAGCCCCCCGGCTACACCGAGGGCGACGCCTACCACTACATCCTCATGCGGCTGCTCATGGCCGCCAGGATGCACGACCTGCAGGTCATCGACGGGCCGTACCTGCAGATCAAGGACGTGGAGGGCTACGTGCGGGTGGCCCGGCGGGCCGCCGCGCTCGGCTTCGACGGCAAGTGGGTGCTCCACCCGGCGCAGGTCGACGCGGCCAACGAGGTGTTCTCCCCCAGCCAGGAGGACTACGACCACGCCGAGCTCATTCTTGAGGCGTACGAGCACTACACCACTGTCGAGAGGCGCGGCGCGGTCATGCTGGGGGACGAGATGATCGACGAGGCCTCCCGCAAGATGGCGCTCGTCGTCGCGGCCAAGGGGCGGGCGGCCGGGCTGAAGCGCACCTCGGCGTTCAGCCCGGAGGGTTAGTCTTCGGTCTGCCTGACGGCAGGCCCGTTCTGGGCTGAAAATCGGGGTGGTTGCCCGCCGACGTC
>NZ_QNFZ01000879.1 GCF_003313395.1 Nonomuraea lactucae
CGCGCGGCCTGTGGGGCCGCAGCGGGCCGATCGCGCACGCGCCCGCGGAGGCGTGGCTGGCGGGCCGGAGCGCTCCCGCGATGACGGCCGCCGAGCTGGTGCTGCGCTACCTGGGGGCCTTCGGGCCCGCCACGGTCAAGGATGTGCAGACCTGGTCGGGGCTGACACGGCTGGCCGAGGTGGTGGAGGAGCTCGACCTGGTGCGGTTCCGGGACGAGGACGGGCGCGTCCTCTACGACCTGCCGGACGCGCCCCGGCCGGACGAGGACGTCCCGGCGCCGGTGAGGCTGATGTACGACTTCGACAACCTGTTCCTGTCACACGCGGACAGGTCGAGGGTGATCACCGAGACGGGGTTCGCGTCGATGCGCGGGTTCATGGGGACGAACGTGATGCCGCGCCTCATCCTCGTCGACGGCCTCAGCATGGGTGACTGGACGGTGACCCGGGCCAAGGGCGTCTCCACCCTCACCATCCACCAGTGGGAGCCGATCGCGTCCCTGGCCGAGGTCGAGGCGGAGGGGCTCCGGCTGCTGGAGTTCCTGGCCCCGCGCGACAAGCACGAGACATCAGTCCTTGACGGCCCCTCCCAGACCTGACACCAACCTGCGCTGGACCGCCACGAAGAAGATCAGCACCGGGATGGTCATCAGCGTCGAGGCCGCCATGATGCCGCCCCAGTCGTTCTCGTCGGGCTTGAAGAAGACGAGCAGCGCCGCGGGCAGGGTCTGGTTCTCCTTGGCCGAGATGATGAAGGTCCTGGCGAAGACGAAGTCGTTCCAGGCTGCGATGAACGAGAAGACGCTGGTCGCGACCAGTCCGGGGGCGACCAGCGGGAAGAGGATCCGCCAGAGCACCGTCGCGCGGCTCGCGCCGTCGATCAGCGCCGCCTCCTCCAGCGACTCGGGCACCGCTGCCACGAAGCCGCGCATCATCCAGATCGCGAACGGCAGCGAGAACGCGAGGTGCACGAGCACCAGCGAGGGAAGCGTGTTGAGCAGCCCCGCGTCCCGCACCACGAAGAACAGCGGGATCGTCAGCGCCTCCACCGGCACCATCTGCGCCACCAGGAACATGATCAGCACCGTGGTCCGGAACCTGAACGCGAACCTGGTGACGGCCACGGCGGCCAGGAACGCGACCACGGCCGACAGCGCCACGACCGACAGCGCCACCACCGCGCTGTTGACGAAGTAGCGGGCGAACCCCTCGCCGGTGAGCACCCGGGCGAAGTGCCCGAAGGTGGGATGGAGCGTCCACGGCCTGACGTCGAGCGACTGGATCTCACCAGGGGGCTTGAGCGCCGACAGCGCCATCCAGTAGATCGGGAACGCGGTCAGGAACGCCACGACCAGCGCCACCGTGTTGGCCGCGAGCCGAGAGGTCTTCACTACAGCTTCTCCCCTGTCCGGTGCAGCGCCCGGATGTAGAACATGGTCACGACCAGCAGGATCAGCGTCATCACCACGCCGATCGCGGAGCCCAGCCCGTACTCCGAGGAACCGAAGGCGGTCTGGTAGGCGTAGACGTTGAGCACGGTGTTCTGGCCGGCGATGCCGCCGCCGTTGGTCATCACGTAGATCTGGGTGAAGATCTTGAAGTCCCAGATGATCGACTGGATGACCACGATCGTGATCAGCGGCCGCAGGATGGGCACGATCACCCGCCAGAACGACTGCCAGGTCGAGGCCCCGTCGAGCGAGGCCGCCTCCAGCACCGAGCCGGGCACGGCCTGGATCCCCGCGTACAGGGTGACCATCACGAACGGGAACGAGTGCCACACCACGGTGGCGCCCACCACCCCGAACGTCACCCACTTGTCGAAGAACCAGTTGAACCCGTCGATGCCGAGCACCTGGTTGACCAGCCCCAGGTCGGCGTCGAAGAGGAACATCCACACGGTGGACCCGGTCATGGCGGGCGCCGCCCAGGCAGCCAGGGCGGCGAGCGACAGCGCCACCCTGGGCACGGTCCCGATCCTGGTCATCAGCACGGCCAGCGCCGCGCCCACGGCGAGCGTGCCGACCACCAGTGCGGCGGCGAACCCGACGGTCTGCAGCAGGACGCTCCAGAACCGCGCGTCGCCCAGCAGCGTGGCGTAGTTGCCGAACCCGACGAACGTGGTCGGCTGCCCGCCGCTGACCTGTGCCTGCCGGTAGTCGAACACCGACAGCAGCCCCAGCATGTAGACGGGGTAGCCGAACAGCGGCACAAGAACGGCGAGGGCGGGAAGCAGGTACAGCCACGGCCGTACCCTGCCCCGCCCGCGCCGCGCCCTCGCCCGGTGGCTGCCGGCGGTGACGCCCGCTGCCATTGCGGTCATGAGCTGCCGAGGGCCGTCTTGACGGCGGTGGCCGCCTCGGTGGTGGCCTCGTCCACGCTCGCCTGCTTGGTGGCGACCTTCTGCAGCATGGTCGGGATGACCTTGCCGTTGTCGATCTTCACCCAGCCGGGGTGGATGGGCACGAACTTGGTGCCCTTCGCCACGGTCTCCAGGAACGGCTTGAGGAACGGGTCCTTGGCCGCCAGCTCGTCACGGGCGCCGCTCAGCGTGGGCAGGTTGCCCATGGCCTCGTACATCTTGGTCTGGTACTGCTTGCCGCCGAGCAGCTTGACGAAGTCCGCCGCGAGCGAGCGGTGCTGGGCGTTCTTCATCACGCCGAGATTGTTGCCGCCGGCGAAGGCGGGCGCCACCGAGCCCTTCTCGTAGCCTGGCAGCGGCACCACCTGATACTTGCCGGCCGCCACCCCCGCGTCCACGGCGGAGCGGCTGAAGTTGCCCAGGATGCCCATGGCCGCCTTGCCGCTGGCGAACAGCTCGACCGTCTTGCCGCCGGTCAGCGAGGCGCACGCCTGGGGCGGGCAGATGTCGTCCGACAGCAGGTCCGTGTACGCCTTCACGCCCTTGCGCGACTCGGGGGAGTCGAGGGAGGTGATGTCACCGCCCGCGCCCCAGACGAACGGGAGCGCGCCGAAGGTGTACTCGCCGCCGACCGCGATGCCGTACAGGTCGGGCTTCTTGCCGCGGATGTCGCGGGCCGTCTTGGTGAGCTCCTCGACCGAGGCGGGCGGCTTCAGGCCCAGCTCCTCGAAGACGTCCGTGCGGTAGTAGAGCGCGCGGACGCCGATGAACCACGGCAGCCCGTACACCTTGCCGTCGACGGAGGCTGACTTGAGCAGGTCAGCGTTCACGTCCAGGCCCTGGAGGTCGGCCGTGAGGTCGGCGAAGCCGCCCGCGGCGGCGTACTCGGCGAGGTCCGTGTTGCCGTACTCCGCGACGTCCGGCGAGCTGGACGGGTCGTTGAAGGCGCCCTTGAACTTCTCGTGCCGCGCGGGCGTGGTCGGGATGTAGGTGACCTCGACCTTCACACCCGCGTGAGCGGCGGTGAACTCCTTGATCGCCTCGCCGACGACCTTCTCCTTGGGGGCGCGATTGGGCTCGTCGTAGAGCCACACGCGCAGCGTTCCTGACTTCGAGTCGCCGCCGCCGGACGTGGGCGCGGTGGAGGGCGCGCAGGCCACCAGGGCCACCGCGGCGATCCCGGCTACAGCACTATGAACAAACTTCACCATTACCTCCCTGGCGCAGAGAGTAGGAATGCGGGGACGAGCAGGGAAGGCACGCCGGGAGTTGTTGTGCACTGCACAACGACGTGCCGCAAACGGTGCCATCGGGGGATGGTTGGCCCTATCTTTACCCTCGTGCCCGAGCGCAACCAGTCAGCCTCGCTCCGCCGTGCCCTGACCGTGCTGGACCACGTACGGGCCAGCAGCGGCCTCACACTGACCCAGCTCGCCGACGCGCTGGACGTGTCCAAGAGCACCGTGCTCCGGCTGACCGTGCCGCTCATCGAGGCACGGCTGCTCGAACGCGACCGCAGGACCGGCGCCTACCGGCTCGGCCATGGCACGCTCCGGCTCGGCCAGGCCTACCTCGCCAGCCTCGACCTGCGCGCGGTGGCGGCCGAGGAGTCGCACCGGCTGATGAGCGAGGTGCGCGAGACCGTCCACCTCGTCGTGTACGAACCACCGCACGTCGTCTACATCGACAAGGTGGAGAACCAGACGAACGTCCGCATGGCCTCGCGCATCGGCAGCCGCGGCCCCCTGCACTCCACGGCCGTCGGCAAGGCCATCCTCGCCTGGCTGCCGGACGACACGGTCGACGGGCTCCATCTGGAGGCCAGGACCAAGCACACCATCAGCGACCCGGGCCGGCTGCGCGCCGAGCTGGCGAGCGTCCGCAGGCGCGGCTACGCGGTCGACGACCGCGAGAACGAGCCCGAGGTGCGCTGCGTCGGCGCGCCGATCTTCAACCACAACGACACCGTGGTCGCCGCCATCTCGGTCTCCGGTCTCACCTCGCGGATCACCGCCGCGCGGGTGCGTGAGGTGGGTCCGCTGGTGGCCGCGGCGGCGTCCCGCATCTCCAGAAAGTTGGGTAGCCCGACCCGATGACCGACCTGGTGACCTTCGGTGAGACCATGGCGCTGTTCGCCGCCCGCCGTACCGGACCGCTGCGGTTCGCCCGCGACTTCGAGCTCGGCCTGGGAGGCGCCGAGTCCAACGTCGCGATCGGCGTGGCCCGCCTCGGCCACAGCGCCGCCTGGGTCGGCCGGGTGGGGGCGGACGAGTTCGGCGACCTGATCCGCGCCACCCTCATGAGCGAGGGTGTGGACACCCGCGCCATCGCCGACCCCGAGGCACCGACCGGGTTGATGATCAAGGGGCGGCGCACGGCCGACCTGATCGACGTCAGCTACTACCGCAGGGACAGCGCCGGGTCCCGGCTCTCCCCCGCCGACCTGGACCCGGAGCTCATCAGGGGCGCCCGCGTCCTCCACCTCTCCGCGATCACCCCCGCCCTGTCGGCGTCCGCCCGCGAGGCCGCACGGCACGCGATCGCCCAGGCCCGCGCCGCCGGGGTGCTCGTGTCGCTCGACGTCAACTACCGCAGGGCGCTCTGGTCGCCCGGGGAGGCGGGCGCGTGGCTGCGGGAGACGATCTCGGGCGTGGACGTGCTGTTCGCGACCCTGCCCGAGGGGCGCCTGATCGCCGACGTCGACGACCGCGCCGAACTGGCCAAGGCCCTGTCCGCGCTGGGGCCCCGCCACGTCCTGGTCAAGTCGGGCGCCGAGGGCGCGCTGGAGCTGTCCGACGGCCGGGTGCGGCACGCCGAGCCGTACGAGGTGACGGAGGTGGACCCGGTCGGGGCCGGCGACGCGTTCGCGGCCGGCTGGCTGGCCGACTGGCTGGCCGGAGCCGGCCCGGAGCAGCGGCTGCGCACGGCGTGCGCGGCCGGGGCGTTCGCCGTCACCTCCCAGGGCGACTGGGAGAGCCTGCCCCGCCGCGGCGACCTGAACCTGCTGCGGCGCCGTTCCGACGCCGTCAGCCGATAATGCTGAGATGATCGACGACGAGACGCCAGGGGCGCGCCCGTTACTGCGCCGCCCCGAGGACGGCGAGCTGATCGACGTGGCGGGAGCCGGGCCGGGGCACCTGCTCGCCGCCGTGCGGGGCACCCCCCACGGCTTCCGCCACCGCACCAGCTCGTTCCGGCCGGACGCCACCGCGGCGCAGCCGAGGCAATCTTCGCGCAATCCATTGCGCAATGGATTGCGCGGAGGTAACTTCACCATGTGACCTACCGACGAGTCGCCGCCGCGAGCCGCTGCACGCAGGTGCGGGGAGGAACGAGATCGTGACCTTGGACGCGCTAGTCCATCGCGCCGGAGCCTTGGCGGCGTCGGGTGCGCGGCGCATGCTCGGCATCGTCGGCGCGCCCGGCGCGGGCAAGTCCACGGTGGCGGAGGCCATCGTCTCGCGCCTCGCTCCCCACGCCTGTCACGTTCCCATGGACGGCTTCCACCTGGCGAACGCCGAACTCGACCGGCTGGGCCGGCGTGACCGCAAGGGCGCGCCCGACACCTTCGACGCGGCCGGTTACGTCGCCCTGCTCGGCCGGCTGCGAGCCGCGCGCGAGGACGTCGTGTACGCGCCGGAGTTCCGCCGGGAGATCGAGGAGCCCGTCGCCGGCGCCATCTCGATCCCCCGTGACGTGTCGTTGGTGGTCACCGAGGGCAACTATCTGCTGCTCGACGAGGGGCCGTGGGCGGCGGTCCGGGGCCTGCTCGACCAGGTGTGGTACTTCGACACCAGCGAGAGCGACCGAGTCGAGCTCCTGGTGCGGCGGCACATCGCCTACGGCAAGGACCCCGCCGCCGCGCGGGCCTGGGCGCTGGGCAGCGACCAGCGCAACGCGGAGACCGTGGCCGCCACCCGCCACCGCGCCGACCTGGTCACCACCATCGACCTCCGCCGGGTGGCGCCCCGCCACCAGGGGACGTCGTGACGGCCACCGAACTCGGCTGACGGACGGGCGTGACCTCCAGCGCGCCGCACACCCTGTCAGCCGGGAACGCGATCGTCGTGGCGGCCCGCTCCCCGGGCGGGGTCAACTCCTGCTCCACCGGCGGGGTCACCTCCTGCTCCACCGCGCCGGACGGAGCGGTCGCCCCCTGCCCCGCCGCGCCGGGCGGCGGAGTCACCCGCAGCCTGGCCGCGCCGGCGCAGTGGTCCGCCGTGACGGTCCAGTGCAGCACCGCCTCGACGCTGCCGCCCGGCTCCAGCGTCACCGCCTCCCCCGGCCCCTCGACGGCCTCGGCCGTGCCGGGCAGGGCGGCGCCGGCGTCGTCGAGCATGACCAGGCCCGGATGGCCGCGCATGACGCACCCGGCGCCGGAGCGGTTGGTGAACACCAGCGGCACGTACCGGCTGCCCGCCCCGGGGTCCACCCTGCCGAGCCCCACGTCGAGCTGAGCCGGCGCGCAACCGCCCAGAACGCTTCCCCCGTCCGGCGCGAGCCTGCCCAGGAGGCTCCCCCCGTCCGGCCCGAGCCTGCCCAGGACGCTCGCCCCGTCGGGCGCGAGCCTGCCCAGGACGCTCGCCCCGTCGGGCGCCGGGCCGCGCGCCAGCGCGGGCGC
>NZ_QNFZ01000880.1 GCF_003313395.1 Nonomuraea lactucae
CCCGGCCACCGGCGCGCCGCCGGCGGTGACGGTGCCCGCGAGGTCGCCGACCCCGCCCACGGGGGCGGCCTGGACGGCGGCGTACGCGTCGAGGCGGCCCTCGCCCCAGACGTTGTTGTCGGCGGCGGTGCCGCCGCAGCTGGTGTCGGAGACGTCGATCGCGGTCCTGTCGAGCAGCGGCCGGGTGGCGGCGACGTCGCCCTGGAGGGACGGCGCGGCCGACCAGATGAGCGCGACGGTGGCCGCCACGTGCGGCGAGGCCATCGACGTGCCGGTATAGGAGTCGTACCTGCCGCCGGGCACCGACGAGCGCACGTTGACGGCGGGGGCGGCGATGTTCGGCTTGATCTCGCCGTTCTCACCGTCGCCCTTGCTGGAACGGGCGTAGAGCGCGTTGTTGATGTCGAAGCCGCCCGCGCTGTAGCTGGTCACGTACTGACCAGGCGACCCGCTCGAACGGCAGGCGGGCCCCTCGTTGCCGTTGGCGAAGGCCGGGAAGATGCCGGCGGCGACCCACGCCTCGACGGTCTCCTTGTACCAGGGGTCGAAGCCGGCGCCGCCCCAGGAGTTGTTGACGACGTCGGGCGCGAGGTCGGGGCGCGGGTTGGCGCCGCTCAGGTCGGTGGGGGCGAGGATCCACTGGCCGGCGGCGAGCAGCGAGGCGTCGGTGCAGGTGTTGAGCTCACAGCCCTTGGCGGCGATCCACTTGACGCCGGGTGCGACTCCGATGCCGTTCGCGCCGGCCATGGTGCCCATCACGTGGGTGCCGTGGCCGTTGTTGTCGCACGGCGCGGAGGTCGGGCAGACGCGGGCCGGGTCGAACCAGTTGTGGTTGTGATCGACTGAGCCGTCCGGTTTCCTGCCGCGGTAGGCGGTCGCCAGTTCGGGATGGTCGAACTGGACGCCGGTGTCGATGTTGGCCACGACGACGCCCTCGCCGCGGTTGCCCAGCTCGTTCCAGACGCGCGGGGCGTTGACGCGGTCGATGTTCCACTCGACGGCGTTGACCTTCGCCTCGGCCTTGCCCGGACCGGGCTCGGGCAGCTTCACGGTGCGGATCGGTTCGATGCGGTCGACCTCGGGCAGCTTGGCGATCTCGGCGGCCAGCTTGGGACCGGCCGTCACCTTGACGGCGTTGACGATCCAGAACGGGGTGTAGTCGGCGTTCTGGGACTCGAGCAGCTTGCGCAGGTCCGCCTGGGAGGCCGCCGCCTTCGCGGTCTTGGCCTCGTAGACGAGCTCGGCCTTGTCGTCCTTGGTGGTGGCCCGGCGGGCCCGGCCTAAGTCGGCCGCGCCCTTGAGGCGTACCCAGAAGGTGGACTTCCCGTCCTCGGCCAGCTCGGCCTGGACGGCGCTGTTGATCTTGTCTGGTTCGGGCGCCGCCTGGGCGACGCCCTGCGGGAGGACCAGGGTGAGGGCGGCGATGATCCCGATCAGGATGCCACGCCGGCGGGGGCTTTTCGGCACACGCTCTCCTTCACGTCCGGCGGGGGTCGCCCGCCGGGGTAGAGCTGATCTTTACGCCTACGGATGAAGGGTGAATTGATCATGTGCCCTTTGCAAGAGTCCTGGCATAACAAGACCCGATATGTCATGAAATGTGATCTGGTCAGCCGCCTGCCCCCCGGGCCGGATCGGCTTGGATGTTCCGTCTAGATAATGTACATTTCGTCTAGACCTTGGGGCGGCCATCTCACACGCGCAGGAGGACCGGTGTCACAACACCATGTCGACGAGCACCCGTATTCCGTGGCCTTCCGCAGCGGAGACCTGGTCGCGGTATCCGGACGGCTGGGCGTCAGCGAGCCCGGCGTCCTGGTGCCCGGCGGGTTCGAGGCGGAGTGCGCGCAGGCGTTCGCCAATCTGGAAGAGGCTCTGCGGTCGGTCGGCGCGGCGCCCGGTGACGTGATCAAGATCGTGGCCTATCTGACCGACATCGACACCCGCCCCGCGCTCAACGCGGCCTGCGAGCGCTTCTTCGCCGAGCCGCGTCCCGCCCGCAGCTGTGTCGGCGTCGCCTCGCTGCCGTACGGCGGGCTCATCGAGATCGAAGCCCTGGCGCGCGTGCCGGAGCCCTCCCATGCGACGTGACGCCACGGCGGTCAGCGGCGCAGCGAGCAGCGGCGCGGCGAGCAGCGGTGTGGCGAGCAGCGGTGTGGCGAGCAGCGGTGTGGCGAGCGACGCCACGGTCCGTGACGCCACAGAGACCGCGGACGCCGCGGTCCGTGAGCAGGACGCCGTCCTCGCCGCGCTCGCTCCCGTCGTCGACGGGATCGTCGCGACGCTGGGCTCGTTCTGCGAGGTGGTGGTGCACGACTTCCGGCGGCCGGAGGCGTCCGTGGTCGCCATCGCCGGCTCGGTGACGGGCCGCGGTGTCGGCGGGTCGATGAGCGAGATCGGCATGGGCATCCTCGCCCGCGGCGACGAGGCGGGCGACCAGCTCAACTACGTCACGCGCACCCAGGACGGCAAGCTGGTCAAATCGTCCACGATGGTGCTGCGCGACAGCGCGGGCACCGTGTTCGGCGCCCTGTGCGTGAACCTCGACATCACCGCCGTCACCCAGGCCCACCAGCTGATCGGGCAGCTGGCCGGGCTGGCCGGCCCGGCGACGGTGCCCACCACCACCTTCAGCGACGACATCGACTCCGTCGTGCACGCGATCGTCGACGCCCATCAGCTCGGCCTGCGCAGGCCCTGGGCCGAGCTCAACCGTCAGGAGCGGCTGGAGCTGTTCCGGAACCTCGACGAGCGCGGCGTCTTCGCCATGCGCCGCTCCGTCACCCAGGTGGCGACCCGCCTGGGCATCTCCCGCGCCTCCGCCTACACGTACCTCTCCCAGGCGCGTGCCCTGGACGGCAACGCCCCCGACACCTCAGAGGAGACACGATCATGACCCGCGCGCTCCCGGTCACCCTGCACGACGTCCACGACGCCGCCGCCCGGCTCAAGGGCGTCGCCCATCGCACGCCCGTGCTGCGCTCGCGCACGCTCGACGCCCTCGTCGGTGCGCGGACCCTCCTCAAGTGCGAGAACTTCCAGCGCATCGGCGCGTTCAAGTTCCGCGGCGCCTACAACGCGCTGTCGCGGCTGTCGCCCGAGCAGCTCGCCCGGGGAGTCGCCGCGTACTCCTCCGGCAACCACGCCCAGGCCGTCGCCCTCGCGGCACGAGAACTCGGCACCACGGCGGTGATCCTCATGCCCGAGGACACCCCCCGCTCCAAGGTGGAGGCGACCGCCGGATACGGCGCGGAGATCGTCACCTACGACCGCTACACCGGCGACCGGGTCGCGATCGGCGAAGCGCTCGCCGCCGACCGCGGCCTCGCCCTGATCCCGCCGTACGAACACCCGCACGTGATCGCCGGGCAGGGCACCGCCGCGCTGGAGCTGATCGAGGAGGCCGGCGAGCTGGACGCGCTGCTGGTGCCGGTGGGCGGCGGCGGCCTCATCGCCGGGAGCGCCACGGCGGCCAAGGGGCTGCTCCCCGGCATCCGGGTGATCGGCGTGGAGCCCGAGGAGGGCGACGACACCAGACGGTCGCTGCAGGCGGGCGAGCGGGTGTCCATCCCGGTGCCGCGCACGATCGCCGACGGCCAGGCCGCCGACATTCCGGGTGAGCTGACGTTCTCCGTCAACAGACGGCTGGTCGACGACATCGTCCTGGTCACCGACGACGAGATCCGCGCGGCGATGCGGCTGGCGTTCGAACGCCTGAAGATCGTCATCGAGCCGAGCGGCGCCACGCCGCTGGCCGCCCTGCTCGCCGGCAGGCTCGACCCCCTTCCGCCGTGCGTCGGCGTCATCATCTCGGGCGGCAACATCGACGTGCGGCGCTTCGCCGAGCTGTGCGCGGCCTGACCCGCGCCGCGTCCGGGGTCACGGCTGCGGTCCCCGCCGGCGGTCACGGCGATCGCGCGGGTCACAGCCAGTGCGGGTCACAGCCAGAAGGTGTCGTGCCGCAGGTAGAAGGCGGCCAGCTCCTCGTCGCTCGCGCCGCCGGAGGCGGCGAACTCGGCCAGGCCCTCGAAGTAGCCCTCGCGGGGAGCGCCCGGCGCGAAGTGCAGCAGCATGGACGCGGGCTCGCCCGACTCGTTGCGGAACGCGTGGATGCCACCCTCCGGGACGTGGACGAAATCGCCCTGCTCGGTGTCGATCCAGCGTGCGCCGTCGTAGATCCGCACCGTTCCGGCGAGGATGAAGAACGACTCGGAGATCGACCGGTGGAAGTGCTGCCCGGGGCCGCTCGGCTCCGGTCCCATCTCCCAGCGGTAGAGGCCGAACTGGCCGTTGGTCGAGGCTCCCGTCGCCAGATAGTGGACCGTGTTGCCGGACCGGTAGGTCAGGTCGGGTTCGTGGCCCGCCGGGCGGTAGGTCGCGTTGATCTCACCCTTGTCGCCGAAGTAGGTGGGGTCGGGATATGTCATGATCTACCCTCTCGCGATCCGTCGTTCGTGCTCCTGGCCGTCTCCTGGCCGTCTCCTGGCCGTTCTACTCGGCCTCTCAAGGCAGTCTCCTACAGGGCGTTCAGGTCGATCGCGTCCGCGATGGCGCGCATTCCGGCGTCGTTTGGGTGCAGCCGGTCGCCGCCGTCGTACGCGGGGTTCAGCCGATCCGCGTCGGCGGGATCCGCGAGCGCCCGATCGACGTCCACGACGGCGTCGTACTCGCCGCCGGTGCGGATCCAGTCGTTGACCTGGTCGCGGATCGCCTCGCCGTTCTTGGTGTGGTAGCCGGGGAGGGCTGTCCCCTTGGTCGGGCTCATGGTCGCCCCGATCACCTTGAGGCCACGGGCGCGGGCGGCGGCGATGAGGGTCCGGTGCCCGTCGATCAGTTCCCGGGCGGTCGTCTTCTCGCCGAACCCGCCCTCGCTGGCTCCGGTGTCGTTGATGCCGATGAGCACGATCACCGTACGGACGCCCGGCTGCTCAAGCACGTCGCGCCGGAAACGGGCCGTGGCCCGCTCGCCGAACCCGGGCGTGTCGTGGAGCAGCCGGTTGCCGCCGATGCCCGCGTTCAGCACGCCCATCGGCCGCCCGGCGGCGGCCAGCCGCTCGGCGAGCTCGTCGGGATACCGGTTGTCGGCGTCGGGAGCCGACGACGATCCGTCGGTGATCGAGTCGCCGAGGGCCACCACCGCGCCGCGCACGGCCCGCGCGCGCCGTCGCGGTCCTGCCGATCGACGCGCCGGTCAGGCGGAGCGGGGTCGTGCCGTGGACGTTCGACACGCGGATGCGTACCGCCGATCCCGCTCGGCTCACTCTGATCACCTGCCGGACGGACTGGTTCGCGAAGCCCGCCGACCAGTTCTTCTCGCCGAAGTAGTCGGGGAACGAGGCGATCATGGCGGTCGACCAGGCGCCGGTCCAGCGCCCCGATCCCCCGTCGGCGTGCGCGGCGCACGCGGGCACGACCTGAAGCATCAGGGCGGCCCGGAGGGCGACCACGACGCGGAGAGCCCGTGCGGGCCTCCACCGGCGGTCACCCCGTTCGCGGCCGGGCCGGGAATACCCGGACCGGCCGGAACTCTTCGCTGGAGGGTGGTTGGAGATCATCGTGCACACGGGTCCCTCGATTCGTCGGAGCCGCCGGATCCAGGGTGGATCGGGCGTCGGGACGAAGCTAGGAGCCGGTCCGGTCCGGCCGCATCAGTCGGATGACGGGTGCCTCGACAGCGGATGGTCACGGCCCCTGGACGGGCGCGGAGAGGCCGGGTGGGGCGCCGGTCTCTCCGCGCCCCGCGTCGGGCCACCGCGGACGCCTACGTCGGTTGACTGATCCGCCCGCGTGCGGGACCCGGCTCAGGCGGCGGCGTAGACGTCGTGTCCCGCCGCGGCGAGCACCTCGCGGGCGCGTTCCAGCAGGTCCGCCTTGAGGAGCAGGTAGTCGGTGTCGTACGTGGACACGCAGAAGACGGGTATCCCGGCCTCGGCCAGCGGCGCGGTGAGCGCGGCCAGGATGCCGACGAGGCCGAAGTCGAGAGTTCCGGCGACGCGCATCGCGCTCCAGCCGCCCTCCACGGCCGCCCCGGCGGGCTCCGCGCCGGTGGCGCACACCACGGAGATCTCCGAGGCGGTGATGGACAGGGAGTAGAGCTCCGCCGAGGCCGGCGGTCCGGGCACCGGGGAGCCCGCGGGCAGGCGGCAGACGGAGAACGATCCGGGAATCGACGTGAGGTGCATGTCCACATCATCCTCAAGGATCGGGGCGGGTCACGCACCACCGGGTGAGGGCGTCCAGGGCCTTGGTTGGAGAGGTAGGCGGTGTCCATCCCGCCCGACGGCATCTTCGCCGGCCCGGGAGGACCCCGCCCCCGAGGCGTACGCCTGGTGGCTCGGGCGGGGTCACGGGGTGACCGGGACGATCCTCGCCTCCCTCAGCCGGCCGTGTTCGATGGACAGCAGCCCCAGGGTGCCCTGGGGCTGGCGGCGGCGGTCGGTGGGGGAGCCCGGGTTGAAGATGCGCAGCCCGCCGCCGGTCTCGTCCAGCGGGATGTGGGAGTGGCCGAAGACCACCAGGTCCGCCTCCGGGAACCGGCGCCGCATGCGGGCCAGGCGGCCGCCGGCCGGCCCGCTGTCGTGGATCATGCCGATCCGCAGGCCGTCGAGGGTCAGCTCCAGCGTCTCGGGCGCCGTCACGTCCGGGCCGTCGTTGTTGCCCTTGACGGCGTGGACCGGCGCGTACGCGGACAGCTCGTCCAGGACGGAGGCGACGCACACGTCCCCGGCGTGCAGGATCGCGTCGGCGCCGCGCAGGTGCTCGGCCACGCGCGGCGGGCACGAACGCCAGCGGCGGGGCGCGTGCGTGTCGGACAGGACCACGACCCTCATCCCTCCCCCATGCCCACCGGCGGACGCCCTTCACTCGGCTCACCCGCCGTCACCCGCCGGGGGGAGGCCGAGCGTAGGCCGGGGGCGGGCGTAGGGCGGGGCCGGGCGTAGGCCGGAGGCGGGCGCCGCGCAGGCCGGCCGATCAGGCGAGAGGGTTCGGCAGGCGTGCCC
>NZ_QNFZ01000882.1 GCF_003313395.1 Nonomuraea lactucae
CTGGCCGGGGCCAGGAAGCCCGACCGCAGCCGGGCCCGCAGGGCGGGGTCGGCGGCGAAGTCGGCCAGCAGCCCGGGCAGCGCGGCTGCGCCCGCCGGGGCGGCGAACTCGTCGACCAGCGCCTGGGTGAGCTCGGTGAGATCACCGGCGAGTGTGCCGGTGTCGGGCACCGGGCCGGTGTCGACCGAGCTGAACAGCGCCTCGTAGACCAGCTCCGGCTTGCCCTGCCAGCGTCGGTAGACGGCGTCCTTGCCCACCCCGGCCCGGGAGGCGATGCCGCTGACGGAGGTGCCGGCGTACCCCACCTCCATGATCAGCTCTTCGGCGGCCCGGAGGATCGCTTCGTGCGTGCGCCGGTCACGCGGACGGCCGGAAGGAGCTCGCGAGGTTGTCATGCTGATTACCTTACGGGACGACCCGTTTCGTAAATCGGGCGACCCCGCGTCAGGGCCCGGCGAGCCCGTGGAGGAGGAGGGTGGTGAGGGTGTCGACGACCTCGTCGTCACCCGGCGCGGGCCGGTGCTCGCCGGCCGTGAGGACGGCGTAGCCGAGCATGGAGAGCATCGCCCCCATGGCGGCGGCGACGAGCTGGGGGTCGCCGGGAAGCCGGTGACCGCGCTCCCGCAGCCATTCCAGGTGCTCACGGAGCGTGCCGGTCTCCTCGGCCAGCATCCGCCAGGCGCGGCCGGAGTCGAGAGGTTCGGTCATGGCGGACTGGACCAGCGCGACCATGACCGGGAGATGGTCGCGGAAGACGTTCCAGCTGATCGCCAGGTGCTCGCGCAGCTGGACGGGGTCGGTGAGGTCGTGGTCGCCCGGGTGGTCACCGGCCGCGATCTCGGCGTCGGCCTGCGCGTTCATGTCATCGAGCAGCGCCTGCAGCAACGCTTCCTTGCCGGCGAAGTGCTCGTAGAAGGACCCGGTCGCGCGCCCGGCGGCGGCCGTGATGTCGCCGATCTTGGTGTTGAGGTAGCCGCGTTCGGCGAACAGCCGTTTGGCCGCGTCCTTGAGCGCCGCCTCCGTCTCGGCCGCCTTCGCCTTGCGCACGCCCATGCCTTGACCTCCATCCGTCACCGACATCATACTGAACCCGAATTCGCCGAATATACATTCAGTGAAAGTAGGTTCAGTATGAAGGTCGTCGTGGTGGGTGGAGGAGTCGCGGGAGCCGCCGGCGCGATCGCGCTGCGGCGGATCGGTGCCGACGTCACCGTCTACGAGGCGTACGAGGAACCGGACGGGCCCGTCGGCTCGTTCCTGAGCCTGGCCGGCAACGGGTTGCGCGCACTGGACGCGCTGGGCTGCCTCGCGCCCGTCCGGGAAGCCGGCTTCACCGTGGCGCGGCAGAGGATGTGGGCCGGTTCCGGCAGGCTGCTCGGGGACGTGCCCCGGGGCCGGCTGTCCGGCGACGACCTGCACAGCGTCACCCTCATGCGCGCCGACCTGGTGCGGGTTCTGCGTGCCGAGGCCCTGCGGTCGGGGGCGCGCGTCGTCACCGGCGAGCGGCTCGCCGAGGCGGACGACACCGGCGACGGCGTACGTGTCCGGCTCGCCGGCGGCCGGACGGCGGACGCCGACCTGCTGGTCGGAGCCGACGGCATCTGGTCGCGCACCCGGACGGTCCTCGACCCGGCGGCACCGGTCCCGGCCTATGCGGGGACCTATCACGTCTCCGGCGTCGCCGAAGGTCCGGAACTGGAGCCGGGATGCTTCAACATGGTCTTCGCCCGGGGAGGAGCCTTCATCTGCATCCCCGCACCCGACGGCACCGTGTGGTGGGCCGCGGAGGTGGCCGACCCGGTCCAGCCGGACCTGGCCGGGGTGACCGTGGACGGGCTGGCCGAGATCTTCCGCTTCGAGCGGCTGCCCTCGGCCATCCTCGCGGCGACCACCCGTACCCATCGCCCGACGCTCGGGCACATCCTGGACGAGGTGCCGACCTGGCACGCCGACCGGATCGTCCTGATGGGCGACGCCGCCCACCCGGTCGGCGCCGGACAGGGCGCGTCCATGGCTCTTGAGGACGCCGTCGTACTGGCGCGCGAACTGGAACGATCGGCGACGACGCCGGCCGCGCTGACCGCCTACGACCGGGCCCGCCGCGCCCGCGTGGCCAAGATGGCGAAGGCGGCACGCGACAACCGCGACGCCAAGACCGCGGGCCCGGCGGGGCGCTGGATCAGCGGCCTGATCATGCCGGTCTTCTTCCGCTTCTTCTACGAGCGGGCCACGGCCTGGCTGTACGGCTACGACCTGGACTGGCGGCCGGGGACGGCCACGGAGCCGAGCGAGCCGCATCGGCCGCACGAGCTCCAGCCGCACGAGCCGAACCGGCCACACGAGCTCCAGCCGCGCGAGCCGAACCGGCCGCACTAGCCGGTGTTCGGCGGTGACTCGCCCGCTACGGCCTGACCGGCCCCAGCACGCGGAGGGCGGTGGTGCGCAGGAGCCGGTCGGAGCTGCGCGTGGGTGTGCCGGCTCCTGCGCGCCCCTCGTTCCGCTCTCCCACTGTTACGGGACGGCCGTGAGCGTCATTCCCACTTCGTCGCCCCGCAGCGGCCCCCGCCCGGATAGTTGATGCACACCCAGACGCCATGGCCGGGGTTCGACAGGGTTCCGACACTCGCCGTGTAGGCGTTCAACCCGCTCGACCACCTGACGGTGCTCGGCCCGCACTGCCGGCCATCACTGCGATGAAGCGTGATGGTGGTACCGGCGCGGTCGGTTTCGACGGACGCGAAGTTCTTGTCGGTTCTGCGCCATTGCTTGTGGATCACTCTGGTGCGAGATCCGTCCGTGAAGCTGTACGGCTCGCCCAGCACCGCGGACACGTCGAAGGAGGGAGTGCCCTCGCACGAGCCGGCCGCGGACGATAAGCCGGCCGCGGACGATGAGTCGGCCGCATGCGCAGGGGCGCCGAGGCCGAGAGTCGCGAGTGCGATGGCCCCCGTCAGCGGCACCGCGAGAGCGCGGCGTCTACCGGCTTTCATGAAGTCCTCCGTGGTTTCGTCGATGAGCACCGCACGGTCCAGTGGTCAGCAGCGCTTCCATCCGTCGAAGTGCGGCGACCACACCTTGTACTTGCGGGTAAAGGTGCTGAATCCGTCGGTCCCGTACGGGACCGTGATGCAAGGCCCGTCGGTGTCGGTTGACACGACGATCTGGACGCGGTCCGGCCCCGTGCCGCCGGAGCAGTTGTACCAGGTGCCGTAGATCCGCCGGATGCTCCACTGGTGGTCCGCGGAGATGCCGTCGTAGTAGTCGCCACCGCTGCCACCGTCGCTGCGTCCGAGGCACGGATTCGGCTCGGCCACCGCCGGGCCGGCGTACGCGAGGCCGGAGAAAGCGAACGATAGTGTGGCGACCAGCCCGAGCACCGCACGGGCTTTTGTGCGTGGTGAACCCATGAAATTCCTCCGTGGATCTCGCTGGTTATCAGCGCCCTCGCCGTACGGCGTGGACGGGGCGACGGCAGGAGGACCGTGCCCGTGCACAGCGTGCTCAGCCGGTGGCCCGGAACGCAACACGCGGTGCCCGATCCGGGACGCCTGGGACACTGAATGCCCCTCTGCCTGCGGAAACGCGTGCCCTTGGGACGGCCGACCGCATGGGGTAGCCTCTCTTCGGCGATGCCGCCACGGGTCCCCGAGAGCGAAGGTGCGGGCATGGCAACATCCGAGACGGTGGGTGACTTACTGACCCAGCTGAAGGAACGCAGCGGACGCAGTTACCAGTCGATCGGCCGGATGGTAAACGCCAGCAAATCCACGGTCCATCGCTATTGCGCGGGCCACTCGGTGCCGCCGGAATTCGCGATTATCGAACGCATCGCCCGCGTCTGCGGCGCGCGGCCAGAGGAGATGGCTCGCCTTTATCGGCTGTGGGAAGCAGCCGTTCTCCTCGCGCCGGACACTCCGGGAGAATCCCAGGAGATTCCGGTGTCCGGTGTCCCGGCCATGGTCCGCGACGCCGACTCTCCTACGGACGGTGCCGGGGCGCCGCCGCCGGGTGTCGAGGCCGTCCGGCGGCGTCGGCCGCACCGGTTCCCGGCCGCGTGGAAGACCGCCCTCCTGGCGGTCGTCGGCGTGCTGGTCTCGGTGACTCCGGTGTTCGAGCACCAGGCCGTGCCCCTTCGCCTGCCGCAGTCGTCCATATCGCGCGCGCTCGCCGACTTCGGCGGCTGGACGATGCCGGCCGCTCCCGTCCAGACCACGCTGTTCGGGGTCACGCTCAACAGCTCGACCGGCGCTATGCCGGAGTTCCGAGTGGGCGCGGTACGCATGTGGGACAGCAGCACGAAATGGGCCGACATTCAGCCGAACCGTGGCGAGTTCGACTGGTCGAACCTGGACCGGTTGGTGAACGGGGCTCGCCGGGCCGGGCTGCCGGCCCTGTTCGTGATGGGGGGCACGCCACGCTGGGCCAGCCCCGCCGGGCCCGCCGGTCCCTATCCGGGCGGTTCGCGGACCTCGCCGCCGGACCGGCTGGACGACTGGGACCGCTTCGTGACCGCGCTGGCTGAGCGCTACCGGGGCCGCGTCGAAGCGTACGAGCTGTGGGTTCTCGCCAATGACCGCCGCTTCTACAGCGGGAGCATGGAGACCCTGATCGCGATGACGCGCCGGGCCAGCCGCATCATCCGGAAGGTGGACCCCGGCGCGCTGCTGGTGTGCCCCGGCATGGGCCGGCTGTGGAGCGCGGAAGGGCGTGCCCTGTTGCGCCGGTTCGCCGAGCTCGGCGGGTACGACCACTGCGACGTGGCGGGCATCAAGCTGCACCAGCGCACGGCGGCCGACCCTCCGGAGACCATGCTCCAGCTCGCGGCGACCGCCGACGACGCGTTCCACCGGGCCGGTGTCCACCCCCGGCTGTGGAGTACCGGCACGACGTACGACATCCCTCTACAGGGCACCCTGGAGGGCCCCAAGGCCCGCGACTACGCGGTCCGCTTCTACCTGACCGGCCTGTACGCGCGCCAACTGAACGTGGAACGGATGTACTTCTACAACTGGGGCGGCGCCAAGATCCCCATCGTGCTGCAGGCCGAAGGCCGCCCCCCTACCGCCGCCGCACGGGCCGTCGAGCAGTTGCAGCGCTGGCTGGCGCATGCGCGCGGCCATTCCTGCGGCCACGGCCAGGCGGCCAGGCTGCCGGCAAACGTCTGGCGGTGCGAGTTCACCATCGACGAGCCCGGCCGACACCACGGAGCGGCGGTCGTGTGGACGGACACCGGCACGGCGACGCTCGCGATGGGCGGCTCCAAGACCGTACGCCGCCTGGACGGCAGCGCGACGGCCGTCAGAGCGGGTGACGGCATTCGGATCACCGAGGAACCGGTGCTCGTGGAGCTCCTTCACTGACCTCGATCCGCTGCATCCGGTCTCGAACGGTGTTCTCACGGACGAACAACCCGGACACCGGTGTCCAGGCAGAACTGGGCGAGGGGAACGCTCATGCCAGAGGACGCCCGCCGGACAGGCCACACGATCACGAATGGACAGGGATCGATCAACGTCTGAGCTGTCACGTGAGCAGTGACCCGAGCCAGGATGTGCGTGCCAAGTGAGGCGGACACGCTGGACCATGGGCCGAGCCGGGGCCGGCCAGGTCGACTGGCCGATGCCGCCGTAAGGGATTTGACGTTCCTGAGTGACGTGAAGTGCTCGCCGGGGGAGGCAATGTCACGGTGTGTCGACCTTCCATACGCTTCGGGGCTCTGGGACCGCTGACGATGGACGGAGAGCGGCCGGACTCCACCGGACCACAGATAAAGCTCGTGATGGCGCTGCTGGTCATCGAACGCGGCAACGTCGTCGCGACCGAGGACATCCCGTGCGGTCCACGGCTGACCGCGGCGCAGAGGCGTCTCATGGGCGCCCTCCACGCCGCTGGTCGCCGGCAGGAGGCGCTTGAGGTCTTCCAGCGCGCCCGAGCCAGTCTGCAGGACGACCTCGGTGTGGATCCGGGCCCACGGCTGAGCCAGATCCAGCGGGCCGTCCTCGCCGGTGACCGGCTGATCGCCTGATGAGCGCGTACGAGGTCGAAGCCGCCCAGGTGGCGTCACTGGTGACGGGCCCGTCCGGCGTGCCGCTGTCCCCGCGGGTGGAGGCCGTCCGCGGCGGTCGGCCGGTGCTCGAGTTCGTGCCCGGCCCTCGGCTGCACGACCTCGTAGCCGACGGGCCGGAGCTGCCCGCCGCCGCGGGAGGCGTGCTGGCCCGGCTCCATGCCTGGCCGTGTCCGGTGAACCGGGTGGTCGAGTTGGAGGTCCCGGCGACCGAGCCGGTCGATTTCGCCACGTACCTGGGGATGTCTCCCGACCAGCGCAGAGTGCTGGCCGACCTGCACCGCGATCCGGAGCTCGCCGACCTGGTGGGCGACGTCCTACGGGCCGCCCGATTCGGGCGGGCCTGGTGTCACGGCGCCGCCCGGGCCGACAACTTCTGCGTGCGGGACGGTGTCCCGCAGCTCATCGACTGGGAGGCCACCGGAACCGGTCGGCCGGAGGTCGACCTGGCGGCACTGGCCGCGTCCGTTCTGGCCGGGCGGCTGGCGGCGGCCACTCCGGCCGCCCGCGACAGCGCCACCGTCCGCACCGACGTCAATGTCGCACTGCGCGCCGCCAGGACGGATCTCCGATCAGTGATGGCCGGATACGCCGCAGCCGGTGGCCGGGCGCGGGACACGCCGCTGCTGGCGTCGCTGACCGGCGTGTCGCTGTTGTCGCGCGCGCTCACGCGGTCGGCGACCGGGCCGCTGGACCGGGCGACGGCCCTGATGGTCCAGATCGGGAGCACGCTGGTCCGGCGGCCCGATCGCTGGCACACGCTCACCGACCCACGGGGGTAGATCACCATGCCGAGGTCCGGTCTTTCCGCCAGGTTCGCCCTGGCCTGCGCGGAAGCCTCGACGAACGACCGTGATGAGCTGATCCGCCTGGTCTACCATCGCGTCCACTGCCGGCTCGCCGGCGACGGCGGCTGGTCGGACCGCGGCTCTGCCGCCGAATGCCTGCGTCGCGCGTCCGCCGCGCTGGCGGACCGGCGGGTGCGCCATCCCGGGCGCGCCGGCG
>NZ_QNFZ01000883.1 GCF_003313395.1 Nonomuraea lactucae
AGCGCTCCCCCCACCCGCAGCAGCACGTACGGCGGCGCCGGCCAGACCAGGCCGCGCGGCCCGGCCACCTCCCGCACGCAGCAGCGGAGCAGCGCCGCCAGCGTCGCCTCCTCGGCCAGCGCTTCGGGCGCGTCGAGGACCAGACCGTGCATTCAAGCTCTCCTCAGATAGTTGGGCCCGCTGGTGCCGTAGAACTTGTTGACGTCCCGCGCGCCCGTGCGCTCCTTGGCCACGAGCGTCCCGGCGGTGATCATCGACTTGCCGGTGAGCCTGGCCGCGTCCAGCGTCCTGGCGCGCAGCAGCCTGGCCATCGGTTCGTCGCCGTGCTCGTCGAGCGCCTCGGCCAGCGTGTCGCGCAGCAGGGCGGCGGCCTGCCGGTGGGGCAGCGCGGCGAACGCGACCGCGGCGGCGGCCAGGTGGAGCGTGATGGTCACGAACACGTCGGCCAGCGCGTGCGGGTCGTCGGTCAGCATCCTGCGGTCGGCGAAATCCGGCACCTCGATCCCGGCCGCGGCCAATCTCGCGGGGGAGGCGAGCAGCCCGTCGTTGTCCTTGACGAGCAGCCTCATGGCTCCGCCGTGGAAGACGAGGGCGAGGTTCTGCTGGTGGGCCTCCAGCGCCACGCCGTACCTCACGAACAGCCGCACGTTCCAGCGCAGCAGGAGGCGCAGATAGCCGGGCAGCACGCCATCCGGCCCCTGCGGCCCGTCCAGGACACCCGGCGCGCCGAGCGCTGCGAGCGCTGCGAGCGCGGCGACCGGCACGATCGTCCCCTCGGGGAGCCGCCGCACCATCCAGGCCAGATACTCGTGCCCGGCGTGCGCGTAGGTCTGCTCGTCGGCCACCAGCACGTCCGGGTCGGCCAGCCGCCGCAGCAGCAGCTCCGCCCTGGCCCCGTCCTCCAGCGTGCCGGGCCTGATGGACCTCCGGTTGCGCGCTCCCAGGGTGCTGGTGGGCAGCGGCAGCTTGAGGTGCGTCCGAGGGGTCACCTCGACGGTACGCATGGACAGCGTGGGCCTGACGGTCAGCCGCGGCTCGGCCAGCACCCGTACCCCGCCGATCCTCTCCACCTCGCCCACGGCCAGCGGATGCACCGGGAACAGCGCCTCGTCAACGCCCGGCGCCAACCCGTCGGGGGCCACACCGGAGGGGAGCCGCGCCGACCCCGCCGCCAAGGCGCGGCGCGGCACCGCGGCCCACCGCAGCTCGAACGTCGGCCCGAACTCCGGCGCGTAGGCGAGGAGCTGCTCGGCCGTCAGCCCGAGCCGCGCCCGAGCCGTCGGATACACGGGATGATCAGCGAACGCCGCCAGCGTCTCGTACGACGGCCCGGAGGCGAGCACCGCCGCCGCCCGGTCGTCGTGCAGCTCCCAGGCCACCAGCGCCTGGGCGCACTCCTCGGCGAACGCCGCCACGCCTTCGGCGTCCGCCGGATCGGCCACCTCCGCCAGCGTGCCGAGCACCTCGCCCAGCGTCAGCCGCTCCCCGGGCGCCACCACGAAATCCTGGAAGAGCAGCCCGGGCGCCAGCCGCGCCATCCGCCCGCCCGCCAGGGCCAGCTCGACACCGTCGCGGCTGCGGCTCACCCGCGCCGACAGCCGCCCGTAGTCCTCCCGCAGCAGCGCGTCGAGCACCCGGGCCGCGAGGTACGCCTCCCGGCCGCTCATTCGATCACCCAGGGCCGCGCCGCCCGGTAACCCCCGATGGCCGCCTCCACCCGGTCGCGGTCCGGCCCCACGGCCCTGATCACGCCGAGGAAGTCGCGGTTGGTGTGAGTACGCTCCACCACCTCGCCGACCGAACGCAGTGGCCGGTGCCACAGCCGTACGTCCCCGGTCACCACGGCCTCCTCGGCGGGCGCCGCCGTGATCGTCCCGGACCGGTCGGCCACCAGGCTCACCGCGCTGCCGTGCCCCCGCGGCTCGGGCACCGCCGGGACCGGCTCCCCGAGGTGCGCCCGAAGGATCCACTCGAACAGCGGCACCCCCAGCAGGTCCGCGAGCAGGAAGTCGCAGTGGTCGCCGATCACGCGGTAGTTCACCTCGACGACGCGCGGTCCGGCCGGGGTCACCACGTACTCGGTGTGGCAGGCGCCGAAGCCCACGCCCAGCGCCCGCAGCGCGGCCAGCACGTGCCCGTCCGGCCGGGCGGGCGACCAGTCCAGCCGCTCCTCGACGAAGTGCGGCAGCGGCCCGAGCGTCGTCTCGAACCCGCCCAGCACCCTGACCCCCGAGGCGTCGCCCAGCGTCTCCAGCGTGCGGAGCGGCCCCTCCAGGTACTCCTCCACGACCAGTGTCTCGCCGGGCCGCCGCCGCCTGATCCCGGCCACCGCCCCGGCCAGGTCGCTCTCGACGAGCATCACGTCCTCGCTGGCCACCCCCTCGCGCGGCTTGACGACCAGCGGGTACGCCAGGCCGTCCGGCACGGGGTCGCCGGGGCCGAGCCGTAACGACCGGACCCGTTCGACCCCCGCCTCGGCGAGCGCGCGGCGCGTCAGGAACTTGTTCTTGGCGGCCAGGCAGGCCCGCCAGTCCTTGCCCGGAAGCCCGAAGTAGTCGGCGGCCAGAGCCGTCTCCACCTGAAGGTGGTCGGAGTTGGAGAAGATCGCGTCGGGCCTGCCCAGGTGGGCGATCGCGTCGATCAGCGCCCGCGGGTCGCGCACGTCGCACCCGATCGCCCCGGGATGCCGCTCCGGCCGGTCGGTGAGGATCGTCACGTCGCAGCCCAGGGCGCGGGCGGCCGGAAGGAACCCGTCGGTCACCGAATCGGTCGGTTTGAGCGCGGTCAGGTAGAGCCGCAACGCGATGGCACCCCCGATGAACAGGTGGGTCGATGATCAGGTAAGGCTAACCTAACCACTGAGATCCTAGCCCGCTCGCGATCACGCCGCCGCCCGACACCGCAATCCGCTCCAGCTCCGGGGCCGGACTCCGGGGTCATAGGATGACATGGGATTCGGGAAGGGTGGGGCCCGTGCAGACGAGGGCGGAAGAGCAACTCATCGGACCGCTGCTCCTCGCGCGCGGCACCATCGACAGGTCGTCGGCGCTGCGAGCCGACTCCGCCTGGCTGGAGCGGGCCTGGGCCGCGCCCTCGACCAGGGTGCTGGTGATCGACGACGGCCGCACGCTGGTCAGCCGGGCCGGCGACGAGGTGCGGGCCGAGCTGTTCACCACGGACCAGGCGCCGCCCGGCGAGCGCTACCTGCTCGGGGTGGAGGGCGACGTCGCCTACTTCGCCGTCGCGGCGCCGCTGCCCGCCACCCTGCCCGCCAACGTGCCCATTCCTGGGCCCACTCCTGGGCCCGCCACTGTTCCCGCCACTGGGGCCGGTGGTGGGGTGAACGGGCGCGTCACGGTCCCGCTGAGCCTTCGCGACACGCCCGACGGCGCCACGGTCACCGCGGGGCTGCGCCAGGTCGGCGGCCTGCTCGGCGACCGCGACGCCGGGCTCCTCGTCTACGCGGTGGCGCTGGAGGCGTGGCACGCGACCCACGAGTTCTGCCCGCGCTGCGGCGCCCGCACCGAGGTCCAGGCGGGCGGCCACATCCGGGTCTGCCCGCGTGACGCCAGCCAGCACTTCCCGCGCGTCGACCCCGCCGTGATCATGCTGGTCCGCGACCACGACGACCGCTGCCTGCTCGCGCGCGGCCCCCAGTGGCCACAGGGCCGCCTGTCGATCCTGGCGGGGTTCGTGGAGCCGGGCGAGTCGCTGGAGCACGCCGTGGTGAGGGAGGTGGCGGAGGAGGTCGGCATCGCGGTCGCCAACCCGCGCTATCTCGGCAGCCAGCCGTGGCCGTTCCCGCGCAGCCTCATGCTCGGCTTCTTCGCCGACGCCGTCTCGACGACCATCACCCCCGACGCCGAGGAGATCGCCGAGGCGCGCTGGTTCTCCCGCGAGGAGCTCGCCGCCGCGCTGGAGTCGGGGGAGCTCCGCCTCCCGCCCGCCGTCTCGATCGCCCGCCGCCTCATCGAGACGTGGTACGGCGGGCCCCTCCACGGCGACTGGTAACGCGCGGGTGCCGGCTCAGGCCGGTTCGAGCAGGGCCTTGACCTCGAGGGCGGAGGGATTGGTGCGGACCACGCGACCGCCGGCGGTCTCGATCACCACGGTCGGCACCGTCTGGTTGCCGTCGTTGACGCTCATCACGAACTCGGCCGCGTCCGGGTCGCGTTCGATGTCGATCTCGAGGAAGCTGATGCCCTCGCGGGTCAGCTGAGACTTCAGCCGCTTGCAGGGGCCACACCACGTGGTGCTGTAGACCGTGAGCGCCATCTTGGACGATCCCTCCAGATCAGGAGACAGGCGCTCCCTTCAACACCGGGGTGGTCCCCGGTCATTCCTGGGTGAAGCGTTCGGAGATCCACTGCTGCACGCGCTCCGTCACGGACGGCTCCCGGTAAAGCGGGGTGCTGTGCGCGACGCCCGGCACGGTGACGACCGTGACCGGCACACCCACCTGTCCGAGCATCTGCCTGAGCGGCTGGCTCTGCGCCGGCGGGACGAACTCGTCCCGCGAGTGCACGGTCAGCATCGGGGCGTCCCCGGGGCTGGCGTGCCAGGCGACCTCCATGCTCGCCCAGACCCGCGAGCACCTGCCCTTGGGCGCGCAGCCGCCCGCCAGCTTGACGGCGGACGCGCGCAGCCTGCGCTTGTACGGGTCGGTGGTGGCGAGCCCGTCGGTGTAGGCGAGCAGGGGAGAGATGATCGGCGAGAGGCCGACCACGCCCCGGAGCCCGGACAGCCCGTTGCCGTACGTGCCGACCGAGGCCGCGATGTGCCCGCCGGCGGAGAAGCCCACCACGACGAAGTTCTTCGGATCGAACGACCAGCGCGCGGCGTGCCGCTTGGCCGTGGCGATGGCGTCGAGAGCGTCGGTGCGCTGCGCCGGCCAGGACGCCTGGCCGGAGAGCCGGTAGTTGATGTTGAAGACCGTGTAGCCCTGCTCGGCGTAGGCGCGGCTGACGGAGGTCATGTATCTCTTGTCGCCGCTGGACCACCAGCCGCCGTGGACGATGAAGACGCCCGGACGCCGGCTGCCGTCGGCGGTCCACCACACGTCCATGTCCTGGCGGCGCTGCGGGCCGTACGAGACCGACTCGAACGACAGGCCCGACCCGTAGGGGTCTGACGGGTTGGTGGCGACAGGGGCCGGGGTGGGATCCTTCGCCGCGTGCGCGTTCCCAGGTGTCAACGCGACGGCAGCGAGCGCCAGCCCGGCGAAAACCGCAATTCGCACGGCCTTCCCTTTCCCCCAAGCACATGGTCGGGCCCCATTGTGGGGGAAGAGACCAGTTCTTTGCATCTCGGTGACTTGAACGGACAACGGGCGGCATGTTGCCAGAATGGAGGGCGCCATCGCCACCGGCTGGGAGGATTGACAGGTGAGCAGCGTTGACGACGTCCTGTCCGGCCTCGATCCGGAGCAGCGCGATGTGGCCGAGGCCGTGCGCGGTCCCGTGTGCGTTCTCGCTGGTGCGGGCACCGGCAAGACCAGGGCGATCACGCATCGCATCGCGTACGCGGTGCGCAGCGGAGTCGTCGACGCGCCCGGGGTGCTCGCGGTGACATTCACCACACGGGCCGCGGGAGAGCTCAGGCAGCGGCTTCGCGCGCTCGGCGCGCCGGGCGTGCAGGCGCGCACGTTCCACGCGGCGGCGCTGCGCCAGCTCACCTACTTCTGGCCGCGGGTGATCGGCGGCGAGGCGCCCTCGGTGATCGAGTCCAAGCTGCCGATCCTGGTCGAGGCCTGCCGGCGGGTGCGCAGAAACCCGGACCGGTCAGAGCTGCGGGACATCGCGTCCGAGGTCGAGTGGGCCAAGGTCACCCAGATCGGGCCGGACGACTACGTCTCCGCCGCGGCCAAGCACAACCGCACCCCGCCCGTGCCCGCCGAGGAGGTGGCCGGGCTCTACGAGTCGTACGAGCAGATCAGGCGCGAGCGGCACCTGGTCGACTTCGAGACGATCCTGGAGCTCACCGCGGCGGTGATGACCGAGCACCAGGAGGTGGCGGCGCAGATCCGCGGGCAGTATCGCTACTTCGTCGTGGACGAATACCAGGACGTCAACCCGCTGCAGAAGCTCCTGCTCGACACCTGGCTCGGCGGGCGCGACGACGTGTGCGTGGTCGGCGACCCCAACCAGACGATCTACTCCTTCACCGGCGCCACCCCGCGCTACCTGACCGGGTTCGCGGTCGAGCATCCCGACGCCACGGTGATCAAGCTGGTCCGCGACTACCGCTCCACCCCCCAGGTCGTCGACCTCGCCAACCTGGTCATCGCCAAGGGCCGCTCGCCGCACCGGCTGGAGCTCGTCGCCCAGCGGCCCGACGGCCCCAGGCCCGCCTTCCACGAGCACGACGACGAGCCCGCCGAGGCGGCGGCGGCCGCCCGCGCGATCAGGAAGCTGCTCGACCAGGGCGTGCCGTCGCGCGAGATCGCCGTGCTGTTCCGCACCAACTCCCAGTCGGAGGCCTACGAGGAGGCGCTGGCCAAGGCCGAGATCCCCTACATCCTGCGCGGCGGCGAGCGGTTCTTCGAGCGTCCCGAGGTGCGCCAGGCGGTCGTCCTGCTGCGCGGCGCGGCCAGGTCGGCGTCCGGCGAGCCGCTCGCCTCGGAGGTCCACCACATCCTCGCCGGCATCGGCCTGACCCCCGCGCCCCCCGGCGGCGGCAAGGCGCGCGAGAAGTGGGAGTCGCTGAAGGCCCTGGCGGACCTGGCCGAGGACATGGCCGCCGAGGGCGCCGACCTGCGGGGGTTCGTCGCCGAGCTCGAACGCCGGGCCGGCGAGCAGCACGCCCCGCCCGTCGAGGGCGTCACGCTGGCCTCGCTGCACGCGGCCAAGGGGCTGGAGTGGGACGCCGTCTTCCTGGTCGGCCTCACGGACGGCATGGTCCCGATCATCTACGCCGAGACGCCCGAGCAGATCGAGGAGGAGCGGCGCCTGCTCTACGTCGGCATCACGCGGGCCCGCGAGCACCTGTCGCTGTCGTGGGCGCTCTCCCGCGCGCCGGGCGGGCGCCGGAGCCGCCGGCCTTCCCGCTTCCTCGACGGCCTCACCGGCCGCGCCCCCGCCCAGGCGCG
>NZ_QNFZ01000884.1 GCF_003313395.1 Nonomuraea lactucae
CGGCGCGCAGGTCGTCGAGCAGCGCCCGGCCGGCGGTCACGGCGGCCAGCCGCCGCGGCCACGGCAGGCGCGGCTCGACCAGCTCGGTCGTGAAGTGCCGTTCCTGGAGCTCGCAGAGCGCGTGGAGGTGGCGGTCGCGCACGGCCTCGCGCTCGCCCGCCTCCTCCAGCCGCCCGCGGGCGAAGCGCCTGATGGTCTCCAGCAGCCGGTAGCGCCTGCGGTCCTCGTCGCACAGCACGAGCGACTTGTCGACCAGCCCGCCGAGCAGGCCGATGACCTCCGCCTCGGCGATGGGCTCCCCCGCGCCGACCCGCTCGGCGAGAACCAGGTCGAACCCGCCGGCGAAGACCGACAGCCGCCGCAGCAGCACCTGCTCGTGGGCCGACAGCAGGTCGTGGCTCCACTGGACGGCGGCCAGCAGCGTGCGCTGCCTGGCGGGAGCCGTACGCCCGCCCGTGGTGAGCAGGGAGAAGCGGTCGTCGATCCGGTCGGCGATCTGCCCGGGACTGAGCAGGCTCGTACGGGCGGCGGCCAGCTCCAGCGCGAGCGGCAGCCCGTCGAGGGCCCGGCAGAGGCGGGCGGTGTCGGCCAGGCTCTCCTCGCCCAGCCTGGTGCCCGCGGCGGCGGCCCGGTCGAGGAAGAGCCGCACCGACTCGGCGTCGGGCGCGCCGGGACCTGGCAGGTCGAGCGGCGGCACCCGCCAGATCAGCTCACCGGCGATGCGCAGCGGCTCCCTGCTGGTGGCCAGGATGCTCAGCCGCCGGCAGGCGGCGACGAACCGGGCGCTGACCTCGGCGCACCGGTCGATCAGGTGCTCGCAGTTGTCGAGCAGCAGCAGGCAGCGGGTGTCGCCCAGCCAGGCGGTCAGGGTGTCGAGCAGCGGGCGGCCCGTCTCCCCACTCACGCCGAGGACTCTGGCCACCTCCTGCTCCACCTGCTCCGGCCGGTCGATCCTGGCCAGCTCGACCAGCCACACGCCGGCCGGGTAGGCGGGCACGAGCCGGGCGGCGACGCGCAGGGCCAGCCGCGTCTTGCCGATGCCGCCGATCCCGCACAGCGTCACCATGCGGGTGTCGGCGAGCAGCTCGCACAGCTCGTCGAGATCTCGTTCACGCCCGACGAACCGGTTGGGCTCGGCGGGAAGGTTGTGCCTGGGGGGTTGCGGCATGTGGTCACCCTGCGTCGCGGAAGGATCACACTTTCCCACAGTGTCGCACTTTTCACAGGCCAAGAGACTCGACGATCGCTCTTTCGTCGACGACACGCAGTGTCCGGTCGCCGGCCAGCCGTCTGGCGAGGTCGAACGGCGCGACGACGAGCGTGGCGCCGTACTCGTGCGCGAGCACCCGGCACGTGGTCAGCGTCGGCCCGAGGACGACGACCGCGCTCGCGCCCGCCATCATGGCCAGGTCGATCACCCGGAGCCCCTTGACGGCGTCGCTCACCGCGGCGAGCAGGACGTCGTCCTCGTCGATCATGAGGTCGGCGGTCAGCTTGCGCAGGTCGGCGGCGAGCTCGTCGTTGTCGAGCACGCGGCTCCCGTCGACGCTCAGCGCGGGGCCGGCCAGCGGCCCGAACTCCACCGTCCGCGGCCCCATCAGCGCCCTGAACGGGGTCGCCCCGCGGACCGGCTGCATCGTGAACACGTGCTCCACGTCGACCGCGGCCGGATCGTGGCAGCGGTCGGTGATCAGCATGCGGGCGCTGCCCGCCGATCCCAGCACGACCACGCCGCCCGACCAGGCGACGGAGTGCACGGCGACCGCGAACCGCGCGCCGAGCGGCAGGTCCACGAGCACCCGGTCACCGTAGCGGAGCCCGTGCCCGCGCAGCCCGGCGGCCGCGTGGGTGACCCGGCGGGCGAACGTGGCGTAGGAGAGGACCTCACCGGTCCGCACATCGCTCACCGCCGGCCTGTCGCCCCATACCGTGGCCTTGCCGATAACCAGGTCCGTCCAGGTCATGCCGTCAATGTAGGGACCCCAGGAACCGATGGCATGCGCACAAATGTGCAACCCCCTATGTACCTGAGCCCTGTTTCCGGCTCGTTGCGGCCCGGCGGCCCCGGCCTTCCGTCCTGTCCCTTGCCCCGCATCGCCCGGCGCCTGCCATCAGAAGGGATCAACTAGACTTGGTGGCGCCGCGACATCGCGCGGCGGCCCCACGACACAGAGCGAGACGTCATCATGCCTTTGAACAGCCGCGACGACCTGCGGAACATCGCGATCATCGCGCACGTCGACCATGGCAAGACCACGCTGGTCGACGCGATGCTCTGGCAGTCCGGGGCGTTCCGCGCCAACCAGGACGTCGACGACCGGGTCATGGACTCCAACGACCTGGAGCGCGAGAAGGGCATCACCATTCTCGCGAAGAACACCGCGGTCAAGCACGGCGGCATGACCATCAACATCATCGACACCCCCGGCCACGCCGACTTCGGCGGCGAGGTCGAGCGCGGACTGTCGATGGTCGACGGCGTGGTGCTGCTGGTCGACGCCTCCGAGGGGCCGCTGCCCCAGACCAGGTTCGTGCTGCGCAAGGCGCTGTCGGCGAAGATGCCGGTGATCCTGTGCATCAACAAGGTCGACCGGCCCGACGCGCGCATCAAGGAGGTCGTCGACGAGGTCTACGAGCTGTTCATGGACCTCGACGCGACCGAGGAGCAGATCGACTTCCCGATCGTCTACGCCTCCGCCAAGGCCGGCCGCGCCTCGTTGGAGCGCCCCGCCGACGGCGGCATGCCCGACCCGGAGGACCTGGAGCCGCTGTTCGACATCATCAAGTCGACGATCCCGGCGCCGACCTACGACCCGAGCGCGCCCCTGCAGGCCCACGTCACCAACCTCGACGCCTCCTCCTACCTCGGCCGCATCGCGCTGTGCCGCATCCACCAGGGCGTGCTGCGCAAGGGCCAGCAGGTGGGCTGGTGCCGCACCGACGGCACCATCCAGCGTGTCAAGATCACCGAGCTGCTGATGACGGAGGCGCTGGAGCGCAAGCCCGCCGAGGAGGCGGGCCCCGGCGACATCATCGCCATCGCCGGCATCCCCGAGATCATGATCGGCGAGACGCTGGCCGACCCCGACGACCCGCGCCCGCTGCCGCTGATCACGGTCGACGAGCCCGCCATCTCGATGACCATCGGCACCAACACCTCGCCGCTGGTCGGCAAGGTCAAGGGCGGCAAGGTCACCGCCCGCATGGTGAAGGACCGCCTCGACAAGGAGCTCGTCGGCAACGTCTCGCTGCGCGTGCTGCCCACCGACCGGCCCGACGCCTGGGAGGTGCAGGGCCGCGGCGAGCTGGCGCTGGCCATCCTGGTCGAGCAGATGCGGCGCGAGGGCTACGAGCTGACCGTCGGCAAGCCGCAGGTGGTCACCAAGACCGTCGACGGCAGGCTGCACGAGCCCGTCGAGCGCCTCACGGTCGACTGCCCGGAGGAATACCTGGGCGCGGTCACCCAGTTGCTCGCCGTCCGCAAGGGCCGCATGGAGCACATGACCAACCACGGCACCGGCTGGATCCGGATGGAGTTCGTGGTGCCGGCGCGCGGCCTGATCGGCTTCCGCACCGAGTTCCTCACCGAGACGCGCGGCACCGGCCTGGTCCACCACGTGTTCGACTCCTACGAGCCGTGGTTCGGCGAGCTGCGCACCCGCAACAACGGCTCGCTGGTGGCCGACCGCTCCGGCCCGGTCACCGCCTTCGCCATGCTCAACCTGCAGGAGCGCGGCACCCTGTTCGTCTCCCCCGGCACCGAGGTGTACGAGGGCATGATCATCGGCGAGAACTCCCGGTCCGACGACATGGACGTCAACATCACCAAGGAGAAGAAGCTCACCAACATGCGCTCCTCCACCAGTGAGGAGACGGAGAAGGTGATCCCGCCGCGGGTCCTGTCGCTGGAGCAGGCGCTGGAGTTCATCCGCGAGGACGAGTGCGTGGAGATCACGCCTGACGCGGTGCGCATCCGCAAGGTCGTGCTCGACGCCGCCACCCGCGCCCGCACCACCGCCCGCGCCAAGCGCGCCTGACCTCCCCGGCACGACCGCCGCCCGCTCGGCGCGGGCGGGGCGGGCGAGGTGTGACCACACCGTTACCCGGGACGGAGAACCTCCGGGCGCTCGCGTGGATCATCCACACTGTGGGGAACCTCCGGATCGTCCTGGCGTTCACGTTGGCCGTCCTCTCGGTGGGGACGATCGTGTGGTGCACCGCGGCGGCGCGGCCGGTGGGCGAGCACACGAGACGCCCGGTGCCCGCCTCACCCGATCCGTGGGAGCCGACCCCAGGCCCCGGGCCCGGGACAGTCCCCGACCGCGAGGCCACGACCGAGGTGATCGTGAGCAGGGCGGGCCGGGCCGACCTGATCGGGGTGCCCAGCGGGCGGCTGGACGAGCGACAGCGCCAGGTCAAGGTGACCATCGTCCATCGGCTGCGGATGAAGGTGGCCGACGAGCTGGCCGCGACGCTGCGGCGGGGCAGCGGTTTCCCGGGGAGCATCCAGCGGTTCACCGACGACGGGTTCGGGCCGATCAAGGTGGGCAACACCGTACTCGCCCCGACGAGCCGGCTGGCACCGATCCTGACCACCAGCGGCGGGCGGACCACGGTGGAGTTCAAGGTGACGCTGCTGCGGCAGTTGGAGCCCGGCGGCCTGATGGAGATGTCGTTCGGCGCGCCGGCCATGAGCCCGCCGATCGTGGGCGAGCGGACCGTCACCCTGTTCCCCGGCGAGTGGACCGTGCTGCGGACGTGGGGCATCCTGCCCTCCCGGGAGGAGCCGGAACGCCTGGAGTTCACGGCCAGGGCGCACTCGGCGAGCGTGACACTGGCTCATGACCAGCACGGGTTCCCGGATGTGCAGCGGGAGGACGACTTCTCGTGGGAGACCGCGCTCGGCGTGCTGACCGCGGTGGTGGTGGTCGCGCTGCTGCTGCGCGCGCTGGGCCTGTCCTGGTGGGAGCGGGAGCCGAACCGCGAACTGGCGGTCGGTCTCGCGCTGTGCGCCCCGGCGCTGCTGGCCGCGGTGCTGGTGCCGGGGTGGAAGCCGTTCGCGTACGTGGTCCTCTTCATCGCGGTGCCCCTGCTGGCGGTGCGGCACGCGGGCCGGACGCTGCCGACCAGCCCGCCGTGGACGGTTCGCGACCTGCTCGGCGCGACCGCCCTCGGCGTGCTCCTGGCCGGGGGCATGCTGTCCTGGTCATGGCTGCACGGGCAGTTGCCCGCCGAGACGCTGCTGACCGGCGCGGCCGTGGCGGCGCTGGCGGCGTCGGGTGCGGCGGTGGCGTTCAGCGCGGACCTCGGCGTCCGGGTGGTGATCGTACGGCTGGCCGTCCTGGGCGCGGGGTCGGCCATCGCCCTGCTGGCGCTGGCCCTGTGGGCCAAGGCGCTGCTGACCGGGGTGTACCCGCCTGACAGCGTCCGGCTGGTGCTCGCCCTGGCCTGGGCGAGCATCCCGTTCGCGGCCGTGGCGGTGGCCACCCGGCAGTGGACGCACGGGGCGCTCCTCGCCGCCGCGGCGGCGAGCCTGCTGGTGCAGGGCTGGCCGACGGAGTGGCTGGACGCCGGATCGTGGAGCCTCCCGCTCCTGTCCAGCGCCGCCCCGCCGCGGATCGGGATCCTGGAGCTGGACCCGCTGGCGCGGGGCGTGCTGGGGCTGCTGCTGCTGGGGTTCGCGCTGCTGGTGCTGCGGCTGCGGCGGCTCGGCGACTCGGTGTCCGCGATCAGCAGCCCCTCGGCCGAGGCGACCATGATCGTCTGCCTGATGGTGCTGTACCTGACGCCGCGGGGCAGCATCACGCTCGCCGGCAGCAACGTGCCTCTGCCGCTGCTGTCGATCACATCGATCGTGGCCTGGATCTCGGCCCGCTGGCTGCTGATCACCCCGCACCCGTCGATCGTCGAGCCGACCTCGCCCGACGAGCACCGGGAGCTGGTCAGGGTCGCCCTGCACAAGCGGCTGCTGCTCATCTCCGAGCAGGAGCTCTACCGCATCGGCCGGGGCAGGATCGGCGCGGGCGAGATGTCGATGGCCGACTTCGACGCCCAGCGCCACGACCTGGAGGTGGCGCTCCAGCGCCACGGGCGCGATCCCGAGACCGCCTTCGCCACCGCCGCGGGCTGCTCGCCGTGGGTGAACGGCATCTACGGGTTCGTGGTGGGCATGCTGCTGAGCCTGCCGTTCGCGTTCCTGTACGGCTGGCCGTCCGGCGTGGACCTGAGCAGCTTCGTCTTCGACACCCGCTACCTGCTCACGCTGCCCGCCTTCGGGTTCCTGTTCGGCTACTTCTACCCGCGGATCCGCGGCACCCAGCCCATGACGAAGGCGCTCCACCTCATGGCCGCGGCGCTGCTCACCGAGCTGTCCGGCTACGTGTCGACGCTGGTGGAGCCCGACATCGGCGTCATGGACAAGGTGCAGGCCGTCGCCATCGTGGGCGGGCAGGTGGCGCTGGTGTGCATCGGGCTCGGGCTCTACTGGGAGTGGCGCCTGATGCACCTGGCCGGGGAGCCGTGGGGGCGGGTGCGCAACGTCCGCAGCCTGCGCAGCCTGGCCACGCCGCTGCTGGCCGTCGTCATCGCCGCGGTCACGACAGCCGCCACCTCGGCGGCCGGGCAGACGGTCGAACGGATCCTCAGGGGCGACGACCAGGTGACGAGCGCTCCGAAGTGAGCACCACGTAGCCGTCGCGCTCGAACCTCACCTGGTAGCCCCGCCCGACCAGGTCGCGTACGCGGGCCCGCTGCTCGTACACGTCCGCGAACGGGAACGTCCGGCGCCCCACGTCGGCCACCACCCACGGCGCCCACCGCGGTGTCCGGTCCCACAGCAGCACGGTGCTCCGGCCCGACAGCGCGGGGGCGAGGTTGTTGGCCGCCTCGACGAGCACGCGGTCGGGCACCACGGCCACGGCGGCGGCGGCCGCGCGCTCGTGCCCGTCGTGGCGGTAGGACGAGGGATCGGCCAGGGCGGACAGGGAGAAGAACGGCACGGCGGCGACCGCGAACCCGGCCACGCCGGCCGCCCAGCCGACGACGACCCGCTCACCCGCCCACGACCGTCGAGCGGGCCGCTCACCGGCCCCCGGCCATCGCACGC
>NZ_QNFZ01000886.1 GCF_003313395.1 Nonomuraea lactucae
CGCCGCCACCTGACCTGGCGGAGCAGGCCGCCCCGACCCCCCGCGCGCCCGTCCGGGGCGGGCCGGGAAGCCCCTGGCCGGGCCGCTTACGGCCGGAGACGACGCAGTAGGGTCTGCTGCGTGAGCGAAACTTCCGCCGAGGACCGGATCTGGACGGTTCCCAACCTGCTGAGCTTCCTGCGACTCCTCGGCGTGCCCGTCTTCCTCTGGCTGGTCCTCGGCCCCAGGGCCGACGGCTGGGCGATCGCCGTCCTCGCGGTCGCCGGGTTCACCGACTGGCTCGACGGCAAGATCGCTCGCGCGTTCAACCAGACCAGCAGGCTCGGCCGGATCATCGACCCGGCCGCCGACAAGCTCTACGTGTTCGCCACGATCCTCGCGCTGCTGGTGCGCGACGTCATCCCGTGGTGGCTGGTGGCCGTCATCCTCGCCCGCGAACTCTTCGTCGCCTGTTTCATCCCCGTACTCCGCAAGCACGGATATCGGGCACTACAGGTGCATTTCCTGGGCAAAGCCGCCATGTTCAACCTCATGTACGCCTTTCCCCTGCTCTTCCTGGCCACGCACAGCGGGCTGTACGCCGACGTGGCACGGATCGCGGGGTGGGCCTTCGCTCTGTGGGGAACAGGTCTGTACTGGTGGGCGGGGGTGCTGTATGTGGTACAAGTGCGCCGGCTCGTAACTGCGACCACAAGGGAGTGATCGTGTGAAGGCGGTCGTCATGGCGGGCGGGGAGGGCACTCGGCTGCGTCCGATGACGGCCAACCAGCCCAAGCCGCTCCTTCCCGTGGCCAACCGCCCGATCATGGAACACGTGCTGCGCCTGCTCAAGCGGCACGGCGTCACCGAGACGGTGGTCACCCTCCAGTTCCTCGCCGCGCTCGTGCGCAACTATTTCGGCGACGGCGACGAGCTCGGCATGAGCCTGCAGTACGCCACGGAGGACGTCCCCCTCGGCACGGCCGGCAGCGTCAAGAACGCCGCCGACCGGCTGCGGGAGGACCGGTTCCTCGTCATCTCCGGCGACGCGCTGACCGACATCGACCTCACGGAGATGGTCCGCTTCCACCGGGAGAACTCCGCGCTCGTCACGATCGGGCTCAAACGCGTCCCCAACCCTCTCGAGTTCGGCATCATCATCGTCGACGAGGCCGGGCGCGTGCAGCGCTTCCTGGAGAAGCCCACCTGGGGCCAGGTCTTCTCCGACACGGTCAACACCGGCGTGTACGTCATGGAGCCCGAGGTCCTCGACCACGTCGCCACCGGCGAGCCGGTCGACTGGTCCTCCGACGTCTTCCCCCGGCTGCTGGAGAGCGGCGCCCCCATCTACGGCTACGTGGCCGAGGGCTACTGGGAGGACGTCGGCACCCACGAGAGCTACCTCAAGGCGCAGGCCGACGCCCTGTCCGGCCGGGTCAGGGTCGACATCGGCGGCTTCGAGCTGTCGCCCGGCGTCTGGGTGGCCGAGTCGGCCTCCATCGACCCCGACGCCGTGCTCAAGGGGCCGCTGCTCATCGGCGACTACGCCAAGGTCGAGGCGGGCGCCGAACTGCGCGAGTACACCGTGCTCGGCAACAACGCGGTCGTGCGCGAGGGCGCCTTCCTGCACCGGGCGGTGGTGCACGACAACGTCTACCTCGGCCCCGGGGCGCACCTGAGAGGCTGCGTCATCGGCAAGAGCACCGACGTGATGGCCGGAGCCCGCATCGAGGAGGATGCCGTCATCGGCGACGAGTGCGTCATCGAATCCGAGGCGTACATCTCCAGCGGTGTCAAGGTCTACCCCTTCAAGACCATCGAGGCCGGGGCCGTCGTCAACACCAGCGTCATCTGGGAGTCGCGCGGCCAGCGCAGCCTGTTCGGTCCCAGGGGCGTCTGCGGGCTGGTCAACGTCGAGATCACCCCGGAGCTGTGCGTACGGCTGGCCAGCGCGTACGCCACCACCCTGAAGAAGGGCGAGCACGTCGTCACCTCGCGTGACTCCTCGCTCGCGGCCAGGGCGCTCAAGCGGGCCGTGATCAGCGCGCTCACCGCCGGCGCCATCAACGTGCTCGACCTGGAGGCGGCGCCGCTGCCCGTGGCCAGGTTCCACACCGCCCGCGAGTCGGCCGCCGGGGGCATCGCCCTGCGCACCACCGCCGGCGACCCGCAGAGCGTGGACATCGTCATCATGGACGACCGGGGCGCCGACCTGCCCGCCGGCGCCCAGCGCAAGCTGGAGCGGGTCTTCTCGCGGCAGGAGTTCAGGCGCGCCTTCCCCGGCGAGATCGCCGAGCTCGCCTACCCCGCCCGCGTGGTCGAGGACTACACCTACGAGCTGCTGCGCCGCATCGACATGACCGGCATCGGCGACATGAAGGTGGTGGTCGACTGCGCGGGCGGCACGTCCTCGCTCGTCCTGCCGAGCCTGCTCGGCCGGGTCGGCGTGGACGTGCTCACGGTGAACGCCCGCCTCGACGACGCCTCGCCCACCGAGACGCTCGCCGAGCGCCGCCGCGACCTGCAACGCCTGTCGGAGCTGGTGAGCTCCTCCCGGGCCGCGTTCGGCGTCCGCTTCGACCCCGTGGGGGAGCGGATCGCGCTCGTGGACGAGATGGGACAGCTGATCGGGGAGGAGCGCGCGCTGCTGGTGGTGCTCGACCTGGTGGCCGCCGAGCGCAGGGGCGGCCAGGTGGCGCTGCCCGTGACCACCACCAGGGTGGCCGAGCAGGTCTGCCGTTTCCACGGTGTCCAGGTGCAGTGGACGCCGACCGCCCTGGACGCGCTCACCTCGGCCGCCGCCGGCACGGACATGATCTTCGCGGGCGACGGCAGGGGCGGTTTCGTGGTACCCGAGTTCTCGCCGGCGATCGACGGGCTGGCCGCGTTCATGCGGCTGCTGGGCCTGGTCGCCCGCACCCGCCTCTCGCTCAGCCAGATCGACGCCCGGATCCCCGTGGCCAGGCTGCTCAAACGGACCGTGCCGACGCGGTGGGCGGCCAAGGGCGCCGTCATGCGCTCGGTCATCGAGGCCGTCGAGGCGAGCACCGAGACACACCGGATCGACACGACCGACGGGGTGCGGGTCACCCACGACGACGGAAGCTGGGTGCTGATCCTGCCCGCCGCCACCGAGCCCGTCACCGACCTGTGGGCCGAGGCCCAGGACGTCGACACGGCCCAGTCGCTCATCGAACGCTGGGCCCGTGTCGTCGAGCAGGCCGCCACCTGAGACCCCGCCCGGGACCGCGCAGTGACACAAGCGGGTGGGGCTTGAGAGGAATGTCACCCTGCGTGATCGTGTTCATGGATTCGCGTGGAGCGGTACAAGATCGTATCGTGTAAAGGCGCGGCGGCATGGACCTGCGGGTGCGGGCGGCGGTAACTTTGTCACCGTCCGAACCTGTCGTCCAGCGCCCCGCCTTGACCTTTGCCGTTCAGCAGCGTAAGTTGCGGCATTCGCAAACTTGAAGAGCGAAGCGAGGCGCGTCCCGAGCACCGTCGCCGCGTCTTCGCGGTAGGAGGCCGAGCCGATCGATGCCGAGCGTCTACTGCACGCAGTGCGGGCACGCCAACCCCGAGGATGCCCGTTTCTGTTCCCGTTGTGGATCCCCCCTGGCCAGGGCCGAGGTCGGCACGGACACGACATCGACGATCTCCGTCGCGGGAATCGAGGCGTACGAGGCTGAGACCGGCAACATGCTGCTGGCCGAGCAGGCGCTGGTGGAGCAGCTGCCGCCCGGCACGGCGTTGCTCACGGTGACCAGGGGCCCCAACCAGGGCAGCCGCTTCCGGCTCGACAAGGACCTCACCACCACGGGCCGCCACCCCGAGAGCGACATCTTCCTCGACGACATCACGGTCTCGCGCCGCCACGTCGAGTTCTACCGCCACAGGGGTGGCCAGTTCTCCGTGCGCGACGTGGGCAGCCTCAACGGCACCTACGTCAACCGGGAGCGCATCGAGGAGGTGCCGCTGCACTCCGGCGACGAGGTGCAGATCGGCAAGTTCCGTCTCCTCTTCCTCATGCGGAGCGCCGGCGGCGCATGAGCTCGCAGGCGGCACGCTCGCACATGAGCATCGGGGAGGTGCTCGCGCTCCTGCAGGGCGAGTTCCCCGACGTCACCATCTCCAAGATCCGATTCCTGGAGGGCGAGGGGCTCATCGAACCCGAGCGCAGCCCCTCGGGCTACCGCAAGTTCACCCACCTGCACGTGGAGCAGCTGCGCTACATCCTCACCGAGCAGCGCGACCACTACCTCCCGCTCCGGGTGATCAAGGACCGGATGGCCGAGGGCGTCGGGCGCCCGCGCGCCGTGCCCGGCGCCCGCGACGAGCCGGAGCCGCGGTTCAGCCGCGCCGAGCTGCTGGAGGCGGCCGGTATCGACGACGAGACGCTGACGGAGCTCGAGGACTACGGCCTGCTCGCCGCGCAGGCCAGGCGCTACGATCAGGACGCGCTGGAGGTGGCGCGTGCCGTCGGCTCGCTGGCCCGCTTCGGCCTGCACGCCCGCCACCTGCGCGCCGTCAAGGCGGCGGCCGAGCGCGAGTGCGGCCTGGTGGAGCAGACGGTCGCGCCGATACTCAAACGGCGCGCGCCGGGCGCGATCGGCGAGGCCGACGAGGTGGCCCGCGAGGCATCCACGCTCCTGCTCGACCTGCACGCCGCCCTGGTCCGCACCGGCGTGCGGACCGTCCTGGGCCGCTGACCGGCTCACCCCAGAAACCTCCTGGGGCGCCGAACCGGCGCGGTGGCGGCGCTTCCGTAACACCCGACTGACACCGGCGGGACATTCGGGGCCTGCCGGGTGTTACGTTGAATTGCATAAGCGGACCAGCAATGAGCTGTGCCGGGTCACCGGCCAGTCGAATACGGAGCAGCCCGTGTTGCAGATGGAGGTCGTGGGCGTTCGCGTTGAAATGCCCACAAATCAGCCGATCGTCTTGCTCAAGGAGGCACACGGGGAGCGGTTCCTGCCTATCTGGATCGGCATGACCGAAGCCACGGCCATCGCGCTGGCCCAGGCTGAGGAGCCGCCGCCGCGGCCACTGACGCACGACCTGTTCAGGGACGTGCTGAGCGCGCTGGGCGTCGGCCTGCGCGCCGTCAACATCGTCGCCCTGCGGGACGGCATCTTCTTCGCCGACCTGGTGTTCTCCAACGGGGTGGAGGTGAGTGCCCGGCCGTCCGACTCGATCGCGCTCGCCCTGCGCACCGGCGCGCGCATCTTCGCCAGCGAGGAGGTCGTCCAGGAGGCGGGAGTGATCATCCCCGACGACCAGGAGGACGAGGTGGAGAAGTTCAGGGAGTTCCTTGACACGATCACTCCCGAAGACTTCGGCAGGGCGGGGTAGGTATTTCAGTGCATTTACGCTTCACGACGCGCCGAGCCGGATCGTTGACTGAGCATGGTCACGGTCCTACGGTGCAAGTGAAACCCGTGGTCGCCCTTTTACGAACCCCCAGATCAGGCCACGGGATGAGAGAAAGCCGGAGGTCCGCGTGGCGGTCAGCAGCGGCGAGGGAAAGACGGCCGGCCAGGAAGATTCGGTGCGGCGCGAGAGCGCCCGGCAGCGTGCCGGGGAGCAGGGCCTGCTCTTCGACGAGCAGCCGGCGGCGCTGCCGGGCGACATCGGATACCGTGGCCCGACGGCGTGCGCGGCGGCCGGCATCACCTACAGGCAGCTGGACTACTGGGCGCGCACCGGTCTGGTCGAGCCCACGATAAGAGCCGCGCAGGGCTCGGGCTCACAACGGCTCTACAGCTTCCGCGACATCCTGGTGCTCAAGGTGGTCAAACGGCTCCTCGACACCGGGGTCTCCCTCCAGCAGATCCGCACCGCCGTGCAGCATCTGCGTGATCGCGGGGTGGCCGACCTCGCGCAGATCACGCTGATGAGCGACGGCGTCAGCGTCTACGAGTGCACCTCGGCCGACGAGGTGATAGACCTGCTCCAGGGCGGTCAGGGCGTGTTCGGCATCGCGCTCGGCCGGGTCTGGCGGGAGGTCGAGGGCAGTCTCGCGGAGCTGCCGGGGGAACGAGCGGCGGTCGCGGACACCGTCCCGGCCGAACACCCCGCTGACGAGCTGGCCAGGCGGCGACGTGCCCGCCGCCTGGGGTAGGGCGGTCCCCGCGCCGCCGCCCGGAATCAGGTGCCGACGGTCGCGGCCACGTGGGGTGGCCGAGGCCGAAGTGCCACGTGGTACGTGTCGCCCAGGGTGGTGACAACCTGCTCGCCGTCCGAGGTAGTAACCTGGAGGACGCAAGGCTGACGACCCCGTGCGGGAGAGTCCCCGGGCACCGTCCCAGGGGCGCCGAAGGAGCAACCCTCCCCGGAATCTCTCAGGCACCTGTACCGCTCGGGTGAGGCGACTCTGGAAAGCAGCCGCGCCTGCCAGGCGCGTCTCACCGACGGTGCAAGCCCTCCGGGGCGAAGCTCTCAGGTCGACATGACAGAGGGGGAGATCCGGCACTCGTCCGCGCCCTGGCGCCGGTCTCCACAGCCTCGGGAGGCATCTTCCATGACCGACCTGTCAGCTCCGCCCTTCTCGACCCGGCACATCGGCCCGTCGGAGTCCGAGCGGCAGCGCATGCTCCAGGCCGTGGGCTTCGAGTCCGTGGCCGACCTCGTGGCCGTGGCCGTGCCCGAGGCCATCAGGGTCAAGGACCGGCTCAAGCTGCCCCCCGCGGCCAGCGAGACCGAGGCCATCTCCGAGCTGCGCGCCCTGGCCGGCCGCAACAAGGTCCTCACCTCCATGATCGGCCTGGGCTACCACGACACGATCACGCCCGCGGTCATCCGCCGCAACCTGCTGGAGAACCCCGGCTGGTACACCGCCTACACGCCCTACCAGCCGGAGATCTCGCAGGGCCGCCTGGAGGCGCTGCTCAACTTCCAGACCGTCGTCTCCGACCTGACCGGCCTCGACGTCGCCGGCGCCTCCCTGCTCGACGAGGCGACGGCCGCCGCCGAGGCGATGACGCTGGCCCGCCGGGCCGGCAAGGCGAAGAGCGACGTGTTCGTCGTCGACGCCGACGCGCTGCCCCAGACCAAGGCGGTGCTCGCCACCCGCGCCGAGCCGCTCGGCATCACGCTCATCGAGCACTCCCTCGACGGCGACCTGCCCGAGTGCTTC
>NZ_QNFZ01000885.1 GCF_003313395.1 Nonomuraea lactucae
GGAACGGCGGATCGCCGCCCACCTGCGCCTGACCGCCCAGCTCGCGGGCCGCGGACCCGACGTCGTGGTCTGGGGCCAGAGCAGCGTCGCGCTCGACCCCGCGCAGCGGCCCGAGCTGGACCGCCTGCTGCGCCGGGCCGCCGCCCAGGTGGGCGGCGACCTCCTGGTCAACGTGGACGCCGCCGACCCCACTGGGCGGATCGCGAAGGCGGCCTACCAGTACACGCCTGGCGGCGTCGTGAACACGTACGTCAAGCAGCGCCTCGCGCCGTTCGGGGAGTACATCCCGCTTCGGCCGCTGCTCGGCTGGATCGCCGGCCCCACCGAGGCGGCCGAGAAGGACCGGCTCACCGGCGACCGGCTCACCGTGTTCGAGGTGGCCGGCCGCCGCGTCGGCCCGCTCATCTCGTACGAGTCGACCTTCCCCGACATGCGGCGCGGCCTGGCCCGCATGGGCGTGGACGTGACCATCGTGCAGGGCTCGCTCACCACGTTCCACGGCAGCTGGGCGCACGCCCAGCAGGCGAGCTTCGAGGCGCTCCGGGCGGTGGAGTCGGGCCGCCCGGCGGTGCTCGTCGAGCTGGACGGGACCTCGGCGGCGTTCGACGCGCGCGGCAGGCGGCTGGCCTGGTTCCCGCCCGGCTACCGGGGCGCCTTCGTGATCGACGTGCCGCTGTCCCGGGAGGCGACGCCGTACGTGCGGCTGGGCGACTGGGTGCCCGCCCTGGCCGGAGGGATCGTGGTGGGTGCCGCCGCCGCCTCGGCCGTCCGATGGGCGCGAAGCCGCCGAACTACCGGGCTTGACTTATATAAGCCGTACCTGAAATAGTCTGGTCGTGCACGCGTTCGACGTCCTGGGAGACCCGGTCCGGCGCCGGATCCTGGAGCTGCTCGCCGCCGGTGAGCTGAGCTCTGGTGAGGTCACGACCGTCATCCGGCGCGAATACGGCATCTCCCAACCGGCCGTCTCCCAGCACCTGAAGGTGCTGCGCGACCACGGGTTCGCCACCGTGCGAGCCGAGGGCACGCGCCGGCTCTACGCCGTGGACCCGGCCCCGCTGCGCGAGGTCGACGCCTGGCTGGACCACTTCCGCGGGTTCTGGGAGCAACGGCTCGACGCGCTGGCCACCGAGCTGGCGCGCGGCAGACGGCAACGCCGGGCCACCGGCGAATCGCCACCACCACCAGGAGAAACGAGCACTCATGATCGACATCATTGACGCGATCAAGCGGGCCCGCCGTGAGGTGGGCGAGGACGGCGAGACCAAGACCGTCGTGCTCCGCCGCACCTACGACGCGGCGGTGGAGGACGTGTGGGACGCCTGCACGGACCCCGAGCGGATCAGCCGCTGGTTCCTGCCGGTCACCGGCGACCTCCGGCTCGGCGGCCACTACCAGCTCGAGGGCAACGCGGGCGGCGAGATCCTGCGCTGCGAGCCACCCAGCCTGCTCAAGGTGTCCTGGATCATGGGGGAGGCCGCCGGGCTCTCGGAGGTCGAGGTGCGCCTGTCGGCCGGCTCGGACCAGACCACCGAGTTCGAGCTCCGGCACACCGCCGTGGTGCCGCCGGAGTTCTGGTCGCGGTTCGGGCCGGGCGCGGTCGGCGTCGGCTGGGACCTCGCGCTGCTCGGCCTCGGCCTGTACCTGGCGGGCGGCTCGATCGGCGACCCGAACGCCTGGCAGGAGAGCGAGGAGGCCCGCCGGTTCATGACCGCCAGCGGCGAGGCCTGGGGCGAGGCCCACGAGGCCGCCGGGGGCGCCCCGGACCAGGTCGCCGCCATGGTCAAGAACACGATCGCCTTCTACGCCCCCGAACAGTGACAGGCCAGCGAGGAGTGCCGGCCCCACGGCGCTGCACCACGGCGCTGCACCACGGCGCTGCACCACGGCGCTACCGCTCAGGCGTCGCGCCGCCGTAACAGCAGGCCACCGCACAGTAGTGCCGCGCCGGCCCACGCCGACAGCACGCCCAGCCCCGCCCACGGGCTGAGGGGCAGGCTGGACAGATGGGTGGTGGCCTGCACGGCGAGCCCGGCGTTCATCGGCGAGAGCCGCCACAGGAGCCGCTGCCAGTCCGGGTCGCCGACCATGTACGGGAGGATCGAGGACAGGTACAGCAGGCCGAGCACGACACCGGCGGCCGCCGCCGAGTCCCGCACGGCGGTGCCCACGCCCAGGCTGAGCAGGGCGATCAGCGCCAGGTAGAGCACCGAACCGGCGACCGCGCGCAGGGTCGGCCCGTCGGCGAGCGACAGGGGCGCCGCAGTGAAGCCCCTGCCGGGCAGGACGAGCCGCCCGGCCAGCACGGACCCGAGGACGGCGGCGGTGCCCGCGACCAGCGTCAGGCCGGTGACGACGGCCGCCTTGGCGGTGAGGACGGCGCCCCGGCGTGGCATCGCGGTGAGCGTCGTGCGGATCATGCCGGTGCCGTACTCTCCGCAAATCGCCAGCACGGCGAGGATGGCCACGGCCGCCTGACCGGCCTGGACCCCGGCGAGGCCGAGCCTGACGGCGTCGTGGTCGCAGCGGGCCGGCGCGCAGGTCACGGTGGCGCACGCCGCGGCGCTCACCGCCACGGTCACCGCGACGATCGCGAGCAGCAGCGGGCCGGTGCCCGGTTCGGTGCGCAGTTTCGTCCACTCCGCGTGCAGTTCTCGCCTCATGTGACCCTCCGGCTCTCGTCCGCCCGTCTCACGCGACCCTCCGGCTGCCGGGTGCCGGGCTCACGCGACCCTCCGGCTGCCGGGTGGCCGTCTCACGCGTCCCTCCGCCGCACCTGGAAGGCGGCCAGGCCGAGGGCGAGCGCGGCGTACGCGCACACCACGGCGAGACCGGCCCACGGCGGGAGCGGGTAGTAGCCGAGCGACGGCACGTAGGGGCCGGTCACGTACGCGTACTCCGGAATGCTCTGCTGGATCGCGAAACCGGCGGCCGGGGTGACCCGCAGCAGCCACCGCGCCGCGTCCAAGGGCAGGACGGAGGTGGTCGCGATGACGTAGGGCAGCACGATCACCGCCACGGCGGTGGTGACGGCCGCGGCGCCACGCCGGAACAGGGCCCCGAGGGCGAGTGAGAGGACGGCGACCGCGGCGAGCAGCGCCGCGACGCCGGCGACGACCCGTACCTCGGTGAACGTGCCCACCGGGAGGACCTGGTTGCCGTTGGCGCGCAGGATCCGCGTGCCGATCGCGACCGACGGCACCGTCGCGGCCAGCCCGGCGGCGGAGGTGACCGCGGCGATCACCACGGCCTTCGCCGCCAGTGCCCGGCCCCGCCGCGGCTCGGCCAGCAGGCTGGTGCGGATCAGGCCCCGCCGGTGTTCGGCCGTGATGAACAGCACCGCCACGACGATCACCACGATCAGCCCGGCCGGCAGCCCGGAGAGGGTGCTCTCGATCGTCCGGCCCTCCCCGGTCGGAGCGATGTCGCCGACTCCTGTGACGGTGAACGTGCCGCCGGACTCCCCGAACCTGCCCGGATGGTGAGGCGTTCCGTCGGGGCCGATGGTCACGCCGATGTCGTCGCGGCTCCACGCGCCGTCGGACGCCGCTCCCCGCAGGCCGACCCGGTCGAAGACGGCCGTGGCCTCGGAGAAGCGGGCCGCCCCGACGGTCCCGCCGAAGGAGCCCTGCGTCAGCGTCACGTCCCCGGGGGAGGTGGCGAACAGCCCGACGCGCACGGTGGCCGGCAGCCCGGTCAGGCGGGCCACGCCGACCCTGGTCCAGTGCTCGCCGTCGCCCGACTCGTAGCCGGTCAGCGTGTCCCCGGAGCGGGTCAGCCTCAGCCAGCGCGGGGATCCCGCCGACACGCCGCCCGGCCTCCCGGCCACGTCGTGGACGTAGTCGTGCTGCATCCGCACCCCGTGCTCACCGGTGACCATCACCGCCGCGTAGGCCGAGCCCTGCCGGGTGCTCTCCTTGACGATGACGCCGGCCTTCGCCCACGGCACGAGGCCGGCCGCGACGTTGCGGACACCCGGGGTGGCGTCGGGCAGGCGGATCCGGCCGGTCATGGAGGTCACGCGGGCGGTGATGGCGCCGTCTCCGCGCAGCTCCTTGTGCACGAAGTAGAACTTGTCGGTCACCGCCTGGCCCTCCGGCCCCACCGGCGGAACGGGGCAGGGGACCTCGACGGGACCGGCGCTGCAGGACGTACGGCTGCCCGCCGCGGACAGCAGCCCGAGCAGCACGGTGACCAGCGTCGCGGCCACCATGCCGACCACCCAGCCGCGGACCGTGCGGAACTTGGTCCACTCCGCGCGCAGCGGACGTGCGAAGGGGGCGCGCCACCCGCTCATCGTGCCGCCTCCCGCCCAGCGGCGGTCCCGGCGGCGCGGAACTCGACCACTTCCCCGGTGAGGTTCATGTAGGCCTCCTCCAGCGTCGCGCGGTGGGCCGCCACCTCGGAGAACGGCACCGCGTTCGCGTTCAGGAGGGCCACGACCCGCTCGGTCGGGAGACCGGAGACGACCAGCATGTCGTTCCCGTCGCCAGCCACCGTGACGTCGCCAGCCACCGTGACGTCGCTCGCCACGCCGACGTCGGCCGCCACCGCGACGTCGGCGCGGGCCAGCGCCGCGATCGCCCGTTCTCGCGCCGCGGTGCGCACCCTGACCCGGCGGCCGGACGCGGCCTCGATCAGGCCGGCCACGCTGGTGTCCGCCACCACCCGGCCCCGGCCGACCACCACCACGTGGGCGGCGGTGCCCTCCAGCTCGCTCATCAGATGGCTGGACACCAGCACGGCGCGCCCCTCGGCGGCCAGCGACCGCAGCAGGCCGCGCATCCACACCACACCCTCCGGGTCGAGGCCGTTGACCGGCTCGTCGAGCATGAGCACCGGCGGGTCGCCGAGCAGCGCGGCGGCGATCCCGAGCCGCTGCCGCATGCCGAGCGAGAAGCCGCCCGCCCTGCGCCGCGCCGCCGGGCCCAGCCCGACCTGCTCGATCACCTCGTCCACCCGCCTGGTGCCGATGCCCTGGGAGTGGGCCAGCCACAACAGGTGGTTGCGCGCCGTCCGGCTCGGCTGCAGCGCGGCGGCGTCCAGCAGCGCGCCGACGTGGCTGAGGGGATCTCTCAGGCTCCGGTACGGCCGCCCGCCCACCAGCGCCGTGCCCTCGTCGGCCGCGTCCAGGCCGAGCACGACCCGCATCGTGGTCGACTTGCCCGCCCCGTTGGGGCCGACGAAACCGGTGACCTGCCCCGGCCGGACCGTGAACGACATCCCGTCCAGCGCCACGGTGGACCCGAAGCGCTTGCGCAGACCGTTGACTTCGATGGTTGCTCGCATGCGGGATGTTGTACGGACACGGCCGTAACAGGCGCCGAACGACGGCCGTCATCTCGTTGTTAGGTCCGGCACGGCATCCTGGTGGTCGGCACGCTGCGAGAGCGGCTGCGAGAGAGGTCCAGTGAGGCACTGATGAGGAAGCCGCGACGCCCGGCGCTGCCCGCCCGCACGGTGCGGCTGCGCTTCACCGTCCTGTACGGTGCCCTGTTCCTGCTGTCCGGCACCGGACTGCTGGCCATCGCCAACCTCCTGACCCTTGGCCCGTTGCAGATCAGCCACGTCGCGCCCGCCGGGACCCCGCCGCTCCAACCGTCCGCGCTCGCGGCCGCCCTGGAGCACATCGACCTGCTCCAGGGCCAGCTGTCGGAGGCGCGGGCGGCGCAGGCGCGGCAGCTGCTCGTGGGCTCCTTGGTCGCGCTCGCCGTCATGGCGGTGGTGTCGGTCGTGCTGGGCCGGTTCGTGGCGGGGCGGGTGCTGCGCCCGTTGCGGACGATCACCGCGGCCACCCGGCGGATCTCCGCCGACAACCTGCACGAGCGGCTGGCCGCGCCGGGCCCGGCCGACGAGGTGAAGGACCTCGCCGACACCATCGACGAGCTGTTGGAACGCCTGGAGGGCTCCTTCGCCGCGCAGCGGCGCTTCGTCGCCAACGCCTCCCACGAGCTGCGCACCCCGCTGGCGACCATGCGCGCGTCGCTGGACGTGGCCGTGGCCAAACCGGAGCCCGCACCAGCGCAGACGATCGCGCTCGCCGACCGGCTCCGCACCGAGCTCGACCAGGTCGACAGGCTCCTGGAGGGCCTGCTCGTGCTGGCCCGCACCCAGCACGGCGACCTGTCCGACCGGACGACGGTCTCGCTCGGCCGCCTGGTGTCCGCGGCCCTGGACGCCCGCGCCGCGGACGTCACGGCCAGGAAACTGACGGTCCACGAGAACGCCGGTCGCGAGAGCCCGTTGACAGAGGGCAGCCGGACGCTCCTGAGCCGCATGGTCGGCAATGTGATCGACAACGCGATCGTCCACAACCACGAAGGCGGCTGGATCCGGGTCGCCGCCATGGCCGACGGCGCGGCGGCCAGGCTCGTGGTGGAGACGGGCGGGCGGGTTCTCGACCAGGAGCAGGTCGCCCGGCTGGCCCAGCCGTTCCAGCGGCTCGGCGCCGACCGGACGGGCTCCGGCGACGGCTCCGGGCTCGGCCTGTCGATCGTCGCGGCCGTCGCCGCGGCGCACGGCGGCGAGCTCGACCTGCGTGCCCGGCCCGAGGGCGGCCTCCGGGTGACCGTCTCCCTGCCTCTGGCAGCGGCTGCGGTGGAAGTGCCGGCGTGATGGTCCCGGCGGATGCGCGGGCGGGAGTGCAGGGGTGAGGGTGCTGGTGGATGCGCGGGCGGGAGTGCAGGGGTGAGGGTGCTGGTGGGTGCTCGGGCGGGGGTGCAGGGGTGAGGGTGCTGGTGGTGGAGGACGCGCGGTCGCTCGCCGCCGTCCTGGCCGAGGGGCTGCGCGACCAGGGCATGGCCGTGGACCTGGCCCATGACGGCCTGGAGGCGGCGGCCAAGCTCGACGCGAACTCGTACGACGTGGTCGTCCTCGACCGCGACCTGCCCGGGATCCACGGCGACGCCCTCTGCCAGATGATCACCGAGCGTGATGACCGCGTCATGGTCCTGATGCTGACCGCGGCCGGATCGCCCGGCGACCGGGTGAGCGGCCTGACGCTGGGCGCCGACGACTACCTCGCCAAGCCGTTCCACTTCCCCGAACTGGTCCTGCGCGTCCGCTCCCTGGCCCGCCGCCGGCCCGCCGCCCGCGCCCGCACCCTGCGCGCCGCCGGTGTCGAGCTCGACCC
>NZ_QNFZ01000887.1 GCF_003313395.1 Nonomuraea lactucae
CCCGGCGCGTACGGGTGGACGGTCACCGGCTCGCCCCCGGCCCGCCAGACCGCCTCCACCAGCGCGCGGGCGCTGACCTCTGCGGCGTACCGCAGGGCGGAGGCGGAGGCGGCGAAGCGCGCCGGTATCGCGATCAGCGGCCGTCGCCCGGCCGGGGCGGCCCTGCGAGTGGAGGTGATGGTCACAGGCTGATCCAGGTGGTCTTGAGGTCGGTGAACTTCTCCAGCGCGTGCGCCGACTTGTCTCGCCCGTTGCCGGACTGCTTCACCCCGCCGAAGGGCACCGTCAGGTCGCCCTCCTCGTAGCAGTTGACCCAGACCGTTCCGGCCCGCAGCGCGCGGGAGACCTTGTGCGCGGTGCTCAGGTCGGCGGTCCACAGTCCCGCCGCCAGCCCGTAGTCACCGGCGTTGGCGAGCGCGATCGCCTCGTCGAGGCCGTCGAAGGCGGTCACGGCCAGGACCGGCCCGAAGACCTCCTCCCGGAAGAGTCGCGCGCCGGGCCGGACCCGGTCGAACACCGTGGGCTCCAGATAGCTGCCACCGGTGCCTGTGAGGGTGCGGGAGCCGCCGGCGCGCAACCGCGCTCCCTCGCCGACGCCGGCCTCGACGTGGCCGAGTACGCGCCCCAGGTGGGCCTCGCTGACCAGCGCGCCCATCTCCGTGGCCGGGTCGAGCGGGTCGCCGACCCGCAGCGCCCGCGCCCGCGCCACGACGGCGTCGGTGACCCGTTCGGCGACGGAGGCGTGGACGAGCAGCCGTGAGGGCGCCGTGCACATCTCGCCCTGGTTGAAGAAGATCCCCCAGGCGGCCGTGGCGGCGGCCAGGTCCAGGTCGGGGGCGTCCGGGAGGATGATGTTGGGCGACTTGCCGCCGAGTTCGAGCCAGACGCGCTTGAGGTTGGAGTCGGCGGCGTAGCGCAGGAAGTGACGGCCGACCGCCGTGGAGCCGGTGAAGGCGAGCACGTCCACCTCGGGGTGGAGGCCGAGCGCCCGGCCCGCCCGCGGGCCGTAACCCGTCACGACGTTGAGGACGCCCGGCGGCAGCCCGGCCTCGGTCGCCAGCCGCCCGAGCAGCAGGGCCGACAGCGGCGCGAACTCCGAGGGCTTGAGCACGACCGCGCACCCGGCGGCCAGCGCCGGCGCCACCTTCCAGGAGGCGAGGGTGAGCGGGAAGTTCCACGGCACCACAGCTCCCACCACCCCGGCCGGCTCGCGGGTGACGAGCGCGAGCGCGTCCGGGGCGGTGTGGGGCGCCTCGTCCGTCAGCTTGTCCGCGAGCTGGCCGTACCAGCGGAAGGTCTCGATCGCGGCGCGCAGCTCGATCTCGTACGCGTCGGTGACGGGCTTGCCCATCTCCAGCGTGACCGTGAGCGCGAGCTCCTCGCGCCGCTCCTCCAGCAGTCCGGCGACGCGCAGCAGGACGCGGCCCCGTTCGGCGGGGGCCAGGCGCGGCCACGGGCCGGAGTCGAACGCCCTGCGCGCGGCGGTCACCGCGAGGTCCACCTCGGCGGCCCCCGCGTCCGGAACCTCGCCCAGAACCCGGCCGTCGCGGGGCGAGACCGCCGCGAACGAGGATCCGCCGCCGGGCTCGTCCACCCCGCCGATGTGGTGCGCCGACGGCAGGTCCAGCGCCCTGGCGCGCCGGAGGAGCTCGTCGTGGCCGACGTCCAGCATCCCTCTCCTCAGGTCGTTTCCGGAATTCCGAGATACGGGGGACGTCAGCGTGCGGCGCGGTCAGCGCGACCGCGGAGCGAGCGTGCCGCCACGATCCCCAGGGCCAGCACCGCCGGGACGGTGAGCGCGAGCCGGACGGCCGTCCCGGTGTCGCCGCCGATGAGGGTGGCGAAGTTGGCCAGGATCAGCCAGATGGCGCCCGCGATGCCGAGCGCGCCGAGGGCCGGTGCGATCAGGGTGTTCCAGGGCCGGGTGTCGAGGCGCTCGCGGCGGAAGAAGACGATCACCGAGACCGAGGTCAGGAAGTAGAGGAGCATCATGCCCAGCACGGCCACCCCGCTGAACCACGAGAACAGGGTCAGCACCGGGTCCGCGCCGGCCAGCGCGAAGGGGACGACCAGCAGCACCGAGAGCGCGGTCTGCGCGCCGCCCGCGGCCCAGGGCGAGTGGTGGCGGTTGGTCGCGCACAGCCCGCTGGGCAGCAGCCCCTCGCGGCCGAGCGAGTACAGGTAGCGGCTCGCGGAGTTGTGGAAGGCGAGGATGCCGGCGAACAGCGAGGTGGCGAGCAGGACCGCCAGCACGTCGTTGACCCAGGGCCCGAACTGGGCGGCGATCGGCGCGAAGACGAACGAGGTGGAGTCGCCGCTCTCCAGCGCCTTGCCGGCCGCCGCGGCGGCCTTCGAGGCGCCGTAGGAGGAGACCAGCATCCAGGAGGTGAAGGCGAAGAAGACCGTGACGACGGCCACGGACAGGTATGTGGCCCGGGGAACGGTCCTGCGCGGCTCCCGCGCCTCCTCACCGTAGATCGCGGTGGCCTCGAAGCCGAACATCGACGCCACGGCGAACATCACCGCCACGCCCGGAGCGCCCTGGAGGGCCGCCTCGGGCGAGAAGGTCCGCGCGAAGCCGAGCCCCTCGGGCCCACCGCCCTTGACGAACGTGACGAGGGCGAAGACGAGCAGGATGCTGAACTCCGCCAGCACGAAGACGGCCAGCACCTTCGCCCCGATCTCGATCCCGGAGGAGCCGAGCACCTGGACGATCGCCATCGTGACGAGCGTCCACACCCACCATGGCGCGTCCAGCCCCGTGTGCTGCGCGACCAGGCCGCTCACGATGACGCCGTACAGGCCGTACATGGCCGCCTGGATCGTGCAGTAGGCGAAGAGCGCCACCGCGGCGCTGCCGGTGCCGGCGGTCCGGCCGAGCCCCTTGCCGATGTAGGTGTAGAAGGCCCCCACGTCCACCACGTGCCGCCCCATCGCGACGAAGCCCACCGAGAAGAGCAGGATCACCAGTCCGGCGGCGGCGTACGCGGCTGGGGCGCCCGGCCCGTTGCCCAGGGCGATGGCGATGGGGACGGCTCCGGCGACTCCGGTCAGCGGCGCCTGCGCCGACAGGACGAAGAACAGGATGCCCAGGACACCGAGGGCGTTGGGCTTGAGCCTGCCGGCGACGGGGGCGGCCTGGGGGGTCGTGCCGGGGTCGGCCGTGTGGTTGACGGTGTGACTGTCCACGTGGATCACCTGTCCAGGGGCGGGAAATCTCGTTTCATCCCAAACGAGTTATCTCATGGTGGGGGGCGGCTATCCGTTTGGCAAGGGGGGCGTGCGGATTTCGGCCGCCCGTATGTGGGCGCGGCATGTGGGCGCGGCGGTCAGCCTTCGCCGTCGGCTTCGAGGTCGGCTTCGAGGTCGGCTTCGAGCAGGCGCAGCAGGGAGCGCAGCTCGTCGAGGGCGGCCTCGGTGGACTCGCGCCCGCCCAGGGTGAGCTGGTGCAGCACGAGGCCGTCCAGCGCCGCGAAGATCACTCGGGCCAGGGCGGGGCGCACGCCGCCGGGCAGCATCCGCTCCAGCTCGCGCTCGGTCGCGCCGAAGTAGACGTCGTACAGCCTGCGCACCTGGGGCAGCAGCTCGGGCCTGCGCCGGGACTCCAGGAGCAGCTCGTACTGGAAGGCCTGGGTGTCGGGGTCGGCCTCCACCATGGCGGAGAGCCCCGCCGCGAAGTCGACGACCTTGCCCGTGCCGGGCTCGACCGCGCTGGTGCTCACGCTGACCTGCAGCGCGTGGGCCAGCGCCTCCTCGATCAACGCGTCGCGTGACCCGAAATGGTGGGCGACCAGGCCGTGGGTGACCCCGGCCTCCTCGGCGACGGCCCGGTAGGTGAGGTGGCGCAGCCCGCCCCGCGCCACGACGCGCACGGCGGCGGCCAGCAGCGCCTCGCGGCCCTCACCGTAGTTGACCCGCCTGCCGCGCCGGCGCGGTGCGGCGCTCTCGGCGGGTCCTGTCATGGCAGCGACCCTACCCGCCTCCGCGGCCCGGCCGGCCCCGGGCACGCGTCACGTGCGTACGGGCGGGCGGAGGCCGCGGAACTCCCAGTCGCCGCCCAGCGCGGTGGACACCACCTCCTCCGACTCGGTGGGCTGGGCGCCCACGTCCGCGCGGATCGGCGCCGGTCCCGTGACCACGTGGTTGACGAGCCTCCCGAGGCCCTCCACCTCCACCTCCACCACGTCACCTGGCCGGACGGGCCGGGAGTTGGCGGGGGTGCCGGACAGCAGCACGTCGCCGGGGTACAGGGTGATGGTGCGGGCGATGTCGGCCACGAGGTAGTGCATGTCCCAGGTCATCTCGGCGGTCGAGCCGTCCTGCGCGAGCCGGCCGTTGACGTACGTGCGCAGGCGCTTGCCGTGGAAGTCCCAGCCGGTGACCAGCCCGGGGCCGAGCGGGCACAGGGTGTCGGAGCCCTTGACGCGCAGCATCGAGCCCGCGTCGGTGTCGCGGAAGTCGTGCAGGCCGAAGTCGTTGGCGATGGTGTAGCCGGCGATGTGGTCGGCCGCCTCGTCCGGGGAGACGTTGCGGCAGGTCCGGCCGATGACGATGGCCACCTCACCCTCGTAGTTGAGCCACTTGCAGCCCTCGGGCCGCACGACGGCGCCCTTGTGGGAGTTGAGGGAGGAGGTGGGCTTGTGGAAGTAGGTGGGGGTGGAGGGGAGGCCGATCCGGAACTCCTCGACCCGGCTGCGATGGTTGAGGTGCACTGCGATGATCTTGGATGGCACGACCGGCGGCAGGTGCGCCACCCCCTCGGCCTCGACCCGGCGGCCGTCGGCGGCCACCAGTTCCCCGCCTTCGCGGACCACCTGGACGGCCACGCCGTCCAGGAGGATGCGGCGGTACTCAGGCATGCTCGGGCTCCCTTTCTGTGCGTCCGGTCTCCGTGCGTCCGGTCTCCGTGTGACCGGTCTCCGTGTGACTGGTCCAGCCGGTGGCGGGGCGGTCGAACCACAGGTGCGCCTGGCCGGTGCCGATGGAGTTCTCGTACTCGCCGTACTGGCGGGCCGGGGCGGCGCAGCGCTCCTCGCCGAGGGCGCCGGCCATCATCAGGTAGTGGTAGAAACGCGCCTCCGGCCGGTGCTTCCAGAACTCCGGCATGGTCCGCAGCACTTTGTCGTGCCTGCCTTCCTTGAACCACGCGATGCGTTCGAGGTCGGCCTCGCGCGCCTCGGGGGTGAAGATGTGGCGCGGGTCGCTGGACTCGTGGTCGCGCAGCTCGCGCAGCGGCCAGAACGTGTGCGACAGGGCGCCGGAGGCGATGACCAGCACCCTGCGGCCCGGCGTGGCGGCGATGCCGTCGGCGAGGGCCCGGCCGAGGCGCAGGTGGTCCTCCATGTCGCCGGTCTGGCAGACGCCGATGGTGACCCAGCGCTTGTCCGGCAGGCCCTCGCCGAGGTACTTCCACAGGTTGACGGTGGCGTAGAAGATCGGCAGGTACTCGTCGTCGACGGCCGTGATCCAGGTGCCGTGCTCGTCGGCGAAGCCCGCGACGTTGCGGGCCAGCTCGGGGTCGCCCCGGAAGTCGTACGGCATGCGGCACATGCCACGCGGCAGCTCCTCGGAGGTGAAGAGGCCGGCCCGGCGCGGCTGGGCGGTGATCACGAACTCCACGGTGGTGGCCCAGTGCGAGTCGAGGACCACGACGGTGTCGTACTCGTCGGACTCGAAGACCTCGCGCCGCAGCCGCCGCAGGCCGGTCACGAGCGTGATCTCCTTGCCCTCGTTGAGCGCCAGGCGCTCGGCCTCGGGCAGCACGATGGTGGGGACGTGCGCCAGCAGGCCCGCCCCGACGATTTCACCCATGCCGCGTCCATCCCTCCGGTGCGGTGACGGCGTTCTTGAGGTCGCAGTAGAAGTCGAAGCTCCAGGTGCCGCCCTCGCGGCCGATGCCCGACTGGCGGGAGCCGCCGAAGGGCGCCCGGAGGTCGCGGACGAAGAAGCAGTTGATCCAGACGGTCCCCGCCACCAGCCGGGCGGCGACCCGCTCGGCCCGTTCGCGGTCCCCGGTGGCGACGGTCGCGGCCAGCCCGAAGCGGGTGCCGTTGGCCAGGGCGACCGCCTCATCCTCGGTGTCGAAGGTCTGGAGGGTGAGGACCGGGCCGAAGACCTCCTCCTGGACGATCTCGCTGTCCTGTGTGACACCGGTGAGCAGCGTCGGCTGGTAGTGGAGGCCACCGAGATCGGTGTCGGGACCGCCGCCGACCACCGCGCGGGCACCGGCGGCGACCGCGCGCCGGACGAAGCCGTGGATCTTCTCCAGCTGGCGTGGGTGGATGTTGGGCCCGACGTCCGTGGCCTCGTCGCGCGGGTCGCCCCGCACCAGCGCGGACGCCCTCTCGGCGAACCTGCGGGTGAACTCCTCCGCGATCGCGGAGTGCACGAGGAGGCGGGTGGCGGCCAGGCACACCTGGCCCGCGTTGTCGTACTGCTCGACGGCGAGGTCCACGGCCAGGTCGAGGTCGGCGTCGTCGAAGACGAGGAGCGGCGACTTGCCGCCCAGTTCCAGGCTGAGCGGGGTGAGGTGGGCGGCGGCGGCCTGGGCGATCCGCCGGGCGGTCGGCACGGACCCCGTGAAGCTGATCCGCCGCACGTCCGGGTGGGAGACGAGGGCGGCCCCGGCCTCGGCGCCGTATCCCTGCACCACGTTGAGCACGCCAGGGGGAAGCCCGGCGTCGGCGGCGATGTCGGCCAGCAGGGACGCGGTCAGCGGTGACCACTCCGCCGGCTTGAGGATCACGGTGTTGCCCGCGGCGAGGGCCGGGGCCACCTTCCAGGTGGCGAGCATCAGTGGCGCGTTCCACGGCGTGATGAGCACGCAGGGACCGGCCGGGTCCCAGGTGACGTGGTTGGTGTGGCCGCGCGTGAGGAAGGATTCGTGGTCCAGCTCCAGCAGCCGATCGGCGAAGAAGCGGAAGTTGTGCGCCACCCTCGGCATGACGCCGCGCCGGTGAGAGCGCAGCAGCGCGCCGTTGTCGGCGGTCTCGACGCCCGCGAGGTCCTCCAGCCGCTTCTCCACGCCGTCGGCGATGGCGTGCAGGATGCGGGCCCGCCCGGCGCGCGGGGTGGCCGCCCAGGCGGGGAACGCCTCCTTGGCGGCGGCCACGGCGGCCTCGGCCTCGGCCTGCC
>NZ_QNFZ01000889.1 GCF_003313395.1 Nonomuraea lactucae
ATGCCGGTCACGGTCCGCACGGTGGCCCCGCACAGCAGGGCCGACACCGCGAACGCGACCAGCTCCGGCACCCCCGCCCCCGTCAGGCCGCCGGCCGAGCCGTCCAGCGGCAGCCGGACCGTGACCAGCGCCAGCATGACGAGCCAGCTCACCCACCACGTCGCCAGCAGCGCGAGCCAGCGGGCGCGGCGGTCGAACGGCGGCCGGGCGCCGCGCCAGACCCCGTCCACCAGCACCGCCGGCGCCACCAGGTTGACCCCCGGCACCAGCCAGGCCGTGATGACCGGACGCGAGGGGGCCGCCCGGTCGTTGGCCTGCCGGGCCCGTACGAGCCAGGTGGTGTAGGCGGCCGCGGCGGCGATCGTGGTGCCGGCGACCAGCATGATCAGGACGGCGAAGACCGTCACGGCGCCGACGACCGCCTCGGCGTCGGCCCCCTGCGGACGGCCGCCGAACGCGGCGAGCTGGGCGGCGAGGCGGTGTCCGCGAGTGAGTTCGAAGATCACGAGAGCGCCCAGGGAGAGGACCTGCGCGGTGAGCGTCACGTAGACGGCAGAGGCGGCTTTCGTGGGTGGCTGGGCGTAGCGCACGTTGTTCTCCCCCCGGGCCATGCGCTGAGGTTCTCATTCACTTCTATCCCGCCAGCCTCGTTGTTAATCAGCTCACCACGCCGGATTCCCACGCCCAAGCTGCGATCTCCACTCGATTTCGGACACTGAGTTTCGCCTGGATGCTGCCCAGATGGGTCTTCACCGTCGACAGCGACACGAACAGCTCGGCCGCCACCTCCTGGTTGGTGCGCCCCCTGGCCACCAGGCGGACCACGTCCAGCTCACGGTCGGTCAGCGGTTCGTCCGGCGATCCTGAGCTCCGCCTCGGCCTGGCCAGGTGCCGCAGCAGCCGCACGGTCACCGAGGGCGACACCAGCGCCTCGCCGTCGGCCGCCGCCTTGACCGCCTCGATCAGCAGCGTGGGCCCGCTGTCCTTGAGCAGGAAGCCGGTGGCCCCCGCCCGGAGCGCGCCGTAGACGTACTCGTCGAGGTCGAACGTCGTGACGATCACCACGCGCAGCGGGTGCTCGACGCCCGGGCCCGCCAGCAGCCGGGTCACCTCCAGGCCGTCCAGCTTGGGCATCCGGATGTCGAGCAGGCACACGTCCGGTCGCAGCCGCCTGGCCTCGGCCACGGCCTCGGCGCCGTCGGCGACGGCGGCCACGACCTCCATGTCCGGCTGCGCGTCCAGGATCATCTGGAAGCCGGTGCGCACGAGTTCCTGGTCGTCGGCGATGAGCACGCGAATAGTCACGGGCCCAACTCTAGGATCGGCGGTTCAGCCGAGCACCAGGTCGCGGACCGTGGTGAGCGACTCCTCGTCGCGCGGGCCCATGACCAGAAGGCTCGTGACGGGGGAGGCGCGCCAGAGCTCCAGGCGTTCCTTGATCCGGCCGGGCGGGCCGACCAGCGAGATGCCGTCGGCCAGCTCGTCGGGGATCGCCTGGAACGCCTCGTCCTTGCGCCCTCGCAGGTAGAGCGCCTGGATGCGCTCGGCCGCCTCGGCGTAGCCCATCCTGCCGATGATGTCGGCGTGGAAGTTGCGCTGCCGCGCGCCCATGCCGCCGATGTAGAGGGTGAGCATCATCTTCACGCCGTTCAGCGCGGCTTTGACGTCGTCGGAGATGACCACCATGACCATGGCCGCGATCTCGAACCCGGGATCCCTGGCGGCGAGCGCCTCGCCGTACATCTCCTCGATCTTGGTCGGGAAGGCGAACAGCGGGAGCCAGCCCTGGGCGATCTCCGCGGCCAGGGCGACGTTCTTCGGCCCCTCGGCCCCGAGGTAGACCGGGATGTCGCGGCGCAGCGGGTGGGTGATCAGCTTGAGCGGCTTGCCCAGGCCGCCGGGCAGGGGGAGCGGGTAGTGCGGGCCGTCGTTGGTCACCGGGTCCGCGCGCCGCCACACCTTGCGCATGATCTCGACGTACTCGCGCGTCCTCGCCAGTGGCCTGGCGAACGGCTGGCCGTACCAGCCCTCCACGACCTGCGGGCCCGAGGCGCCCACGCCGAGCAGCAGCCGTCCGCCCGTCAGGTGGTCGAGCGTCATCGCCGTCATCGCCGTGGTCACCGGCGTGCGGGCCGACATCTGCGCGATGGACGTGCCGAGCCTGATGCGTGACGTCCGGGCGCCGTACCAGGCCAGCGGGGTGAACACGTCACTGCCGTAGGCTTCGGCCGTCCACACCGAGTCGTAGCCCAGCCGCTCGGCGGCCAGCACGGTCTCGGTTGCGTCGTCCGCGTTTCGCTGCCAGTATCCCAGGTTCAAACCGAGCTTCACGACACCTCCCGAATTATGTTCTATTACGGCCACGGCGGGGCTCGGGTGTCAATGCATGATCCTCCGGGGAGGTCAAATCCCGTGGTCAAAGCTCTGTGCCGCATCCTTGCCGTCCTCCTGCTGCTCGTCACGGCTGTCGAGCCCACGATCGCCACAGGGGACGCACGCCAGTCCAAGCCCAACATCGTCATGGTGCTCGCCGACGATCTCGACGACGGGCCGCTGGCCTACTTCCCGAACATCACCCGGCACCTGGTCAGCCAGGGCGCCACGTTCGACCGCTACTTCGTGACGAACTCGTGGTGCTGCCCCTCACGCGCGTCGATCCTTCGCTCGCAGTACGTCCACAGCCACGGCGTGCTGACCAACACCGCGCCCGAGGGGGGCTTCGACCGCTTCTTCGCCCAAGGTCTGGAGCGTTCCACCATGGGGCTCTGGATGCAGCAGGCCGGATACCGCACGGGGCTGATGGGCAAATACCTCAACCACTATCCGGGCGCGAGCGCCGCGACGACCTACGTGCCGCCCGGCTGGCACGAGTGGGACGTGCCGGTGCGCAGGCTCTACCACGAGTACGGCTACCGCCTCAACGAGAACGGCAACCTCGTCGACTACGGCTGGGCGGAGAGCGACTACCTGTCCGACGTGCTCGGGCGCAAGGCCGCCGACTTCATCACGACCAGCACCGAGCCGTTCTTCCTGTATCTCGCGCCGGTCGGGCCGCACAACCCGGCGAACCCGGCGATCCGCCACATGGACGAGTTCCTGTGGGGCCAGGCGCCCCGCCCGCCGTCGTTCAACCAGGAGGACATGAGCGCCGAGCCCGCCTGGATGCGCAACCTGCCCCCGCTCTCCGAGGACGACATCGCCCACGTCGACGACCGCTACCGCACCAGGATGCGGTCCATGCTCGGCGTGGACGACCTCGTGGGCACAGTCGTCAACACCCTGGCCGCGACCGGCAAGCTCGACAACACCTACATCATCTTCACCTCCGACAACGGCTTCCATCTCGGCACCCACCGCATCAAGCAGGGCAAGACCACCCCGTTCGAGGAGTCGATCAAGGTGCCGCTCGTGGTGCGGGGGCCGGGGGTGCGGCCGGGTTCGGTCATCGGCGACATGGCGTCGACGGTCGACCTGGGGCCGACATTCGCCGAGCTCGGCGGGGCCCAGCTGCCGCCGTTCGCGGAGGGCAGGTCGCTGGTGCCGCTGCTGCGCGGGCAGCGGCCGGCGCAGTGGCGCAGCAGCGTGCTCGTCGAGTTCTCCAGGCCGCTCGACCAGGTGTCGGCCAACCAGACGCCCGTGCCGCCCTACCAGGCGCTGCGCACCCAGACCCACACCTACGTCCGCTACGGCACGGGGGAGACGCAGCTGTACGACCTGACCACCGACCCCAACCAGCTGCACAACCTGGCCGGCCGTGCCGATCCGCAGCTCCTGCGCGACCTGGACGAGCGCCTTCGCGCCATGGTCGCCTGCTCTGGAGCCACCTGCCGGGACGCCGACTCCCGGCGGTGACCGGCCGGGAGGCCGTGCCCGCGTGAGACCGGGAGGTGCTCAGGAGGTGACGTCGGGCAGCAGCGACGGATAGGCGCGGGCCAGGTGATCGGTGACCGCCCGGGTGGCCTCGGCGGGGTCCCCGTCGCGGAGGGCCTGGAGGATGCGCCGGTGGTCCGCCTGGAGTGCCGAAGTGTCTCCCAGGCGCACGACGGCCTCGACCGAGTACCTCCTCAGCGAGTCGCGGAGTGACCGCATGAACGCGGCGAGGAGCCGGTTGCCCGACGCCTCGGTCAGCGCGCAGTGGAACGCCGTGTCGTGCTCCACGAACTCCTCCGGCGAGCGCGCCCGGTCCATCCCGCTGATCGCCTCGGCCAGTGCGGACACCTCGGGGCCGGTCGCCGCCGCGCGGGCCGCCGCCCAGCGTTCGATCATCAGCCGGGTGTCGATCACCTCGCGCGGCTCCAGCGCGGCCAGGCCCAGATGGAGGCGCAGCAGGTCCTTGAGCGCGCTGTCGGGCCTGGACGTGAGCACGGCGCCCGCGTCCGGGCCGCGCCCCACCTGCGACGTCACGACCCCGAGCGTCTCCAGCACGCGCATCGCCTCGCGCACCGAGGCGCGACTCACGCCGAGCTGCTCGGCCAGCCGGCGTTCCGGGGGGAGCCGGTCGCCGGCCGTCAGCCCGTCCGCGGCGATGCGGTGCTCGATCTGGGCGAGGACGTCCTCGAACGTGCGGGTCTTCCTGACAGGGTGCCAGCCGGTACCGGTCAACGGGTCCCCCCTGTGGTTCCACGATTGCGGTCGGTTCGGTATGGTCTGACCATACTGTGGTCCGACCATACGTCGGAACCCTCGGTCCGGCACCCCGGAAGGACGGTCGTGCGAGTCGCCCTGTTCATCACGTGCGTGAACGACACGCTCTTCCCTCGCACAGGCAGGGCGGTCGTGTCGCTCCTGCGCAGGCTGGGGTGCGAGGTCGAGTTCCCCGCCGCCCAGACGTGCTGCGGCCAGATGCACGTCAACACCGGCTACCGCGCGGAGGGGGTGCGGCTCGCGCGCCACTTCACCGAGGTGTTCGCCGGCTACGACGCGGTCGTGGCGCCGTCGGGCTCGTGCGCGGCGATGGTGCGGGAGCAGTACCCCAGGCTGGTACGGCCCGGCAGCCGGGGCGCCGTGGCGGTCGCCGAGGTCGCGCCCAAGGTCCACGAGCTGTCCGAGTTCCTGGTGGACGTGCTGGAGGTCGACGACGTCGGCGCGTACTTCCCGCACCGGGTGACCTACCACCCGACGTGCCACTCGCTGCGCGGCCTCCACCTGGGCGACCGCCCCACCCGCCTGCTGGAGAAGGTCCGCGGCCTGGAGCTCGTGTCCCTGCCGGCGGCGCAGGAGTGCTGCGGCTTCGGCGGCACGTTCGCGCTGAAGAACCCGGACGTCTCCGCCGCGATGGGCGCCGACAAGGCGCGCAACGTGCTCGACACCGGCGCCGAGGTGCTCTGCGCGGCCGACAACTCGTGCCTCATGCACATCGGCGGCACGCTCGGCCGCCAGAAGACCGGCGTCCGGGTCATGCACCTCGCCGAGATCCTCGCCTCCACCGAAGAGGGCGGGACACCGTGAGCGCCACCTTCCTGGGCATGCCGGGAGACTTCCCGAAGAACGCCGCGCGGGCCGTGCGGGACTCGCAGCTCCGCTACAACCTCCGCAAGGCCACCCACACCATCCGCGGCAAGCGCGCCGCGGTCGTCGGCGAGCTCCCCGACTGGCAGGAGCTCCGCGCCGCGGGCAAGGCCATCAAGGACGAGACCCTGCGCAACCTCGACCGCTACCTCCTGCGCCTGGAAGAGGCCGTCATCGGGGCGGGCGGCCACGTGCACTGGGCCAGAGACGCCGCCGAGGCCAACCGCATCGTCGCCGGCCTCGTCAGGGCCACCGGCGAGACCGAGGTGGTCAAGGTCAAGTCCATGGCCACCCAGGAGATCGGTCTCAACGAGGCCCTCGCCGCCGAGGGCATCACCGCCTACGAGACCGACCTGGCCGAGCTGATCGTCCAGCTCGGCGACGACTTCCCGAGCCACATCCTGGTGCCCGCCATCCACCGCAACCGGGCCGAGATCCGCGAGATCTTCCTCACCAGGATGGACGGCGCGCCGCCGGGCCTCACCGACGAGCCCGCCGCCCTGGCCGAGGCCGCCCGGCTCCACCTGCGCGAGCGCTTCCTGCGCAGCAAGGTGGCCGTCTCCGGCGCCAACTTCATGATCGCCGAGACCGGCACGCTGGTCGTCCTGGAGTCGGAGGGCAACGGCCGCATGTGCCTGACGCTCCCCGAGACGCTGATCAGCGTGGTCGGCATCGAGAAGCTGCTGCCCGCCTGGCGCGATCTGGAGGTGTTCCTCCAGCTCCTGCCCCGCAGCTCCACCGGCGAGCGGATGAACCCCTACACGAGCATGTGGACCGGGGCGGCGGAGGGCCAGGACTTCCACCTGGTGCTGCTGGACAACGGCCGCACCGACGTCCTGGCCGACGAGGTGGGCCGCCAGGCGCTGCGCTGCATCCGCTGCTCGGCCTGCCTGAACGTCTGCCCCGTCTACGAGCGCGCCGGCGGCCATGCCTACGGCTCGGTCTATCCGGGGCCGATCGGCGCCATCCTGACCCCGCAGCTGCGGGGCATGGAGACGGAGCTCGACGCCTCGCTGCCGTACGCCTCCAGCCTGTGCGGCGCCTGCTACGAGGTGTGCCCGGTCGCCATCGACATCCCCGAGGTCCTCGTCGACCTGCGCGCGAAGGCGCCCCACGGCATGGCCGAACGCGCGGGGATGCGCGTGGCGGGGTGGATACTCGACGACCAGGCCCGGCTCGCCAGGGCGCAGCGCGCGGCCACGAGGCTGCGCGGGCTGGTGCCCAGGCGGCTGCCCGGCCCATTGTCGGCGTGGACCGACACCAGGGACCTGCCGGAGATCCCGGAAGAGCCCTTCAGAGACTGGTGGGAGCGCGAAGGGTGAGCAAGAGTCACGGGAGCAGGCCGGCCACGGGCGGCGCGCGCGAGGAGATCCTCGCCCGGATCCGGCGGGCCGTCCAGGGCGCGCCCGAGGTGGAGATCCCCCGCGCCTACCGCACCACGACCGGCGTGGCCGACCTGGTGGGGCTGTTCGCCGAGCGGGTCGGCGACTACCGGGCGATCGTGCACGTGGTCCCCGCGGCCGAGGTGCCCGCCAAGGTGGCCGAGCTGGTCGGCGGCCGGCGCATGCTCGTCCCCGGCGGGCTCGCGCAGGAGTGGTCCGCGGCGGTCCCCGCGCCGCCCGGCGGC
>NZ_QNFZ01000888.1 GCF_003313395.1 Nonomuraea lactucae
AGCATCGCGGCGGTGCCGGGCGGCGGCTCGTCGTCGGGGGAGGCCGCGATGAGCGGCGGCCCGGGGGTGGGGCCGAGGTCCAGCAGCGCGGCCAGCACGTCGGCCCCGCCGACGCCGTCCACGGCGGCGTGGTGGACCTTGGTGTAGAGGCCCATGCGCCCGCCGGACACGCCGTGCACCAGGTACATCTCCCACAGCGGGCGGCGGCGGTCGAGGCGGCGGGCGTGCAGCCGGGAGACCTGCTCGGCGAGCTGCGCGTGGTCGCCGGGCGGCGGCAGACCGATCTCCCGCACGTGGTAGTCGAGGTCGAGGTCGTCCTCCCGCACCCAGTAGGGGTGGTCGAGGCCGAGCGGCACCGGGGCGAGCCTGCGCCGCAGCGCGGGCACGTACGGCAGCCGCGCCTCCAGCATGGCCTGCAGGTCGGCGCGGTGGAGCTCGCCCGCCAGCAGGGCCAGGCCGCCGATGTTCGCGACGTTGGTGGCCGTCTCGAAGTGCAGGAACTGGGCATCCAGCGCGGAAAGCTGTGGCATGCGTCACACCTCCGCCCCGAACAAATCAGACTCGGCTCACCACTTCAAGGCCCGGCCAGGTTGAGGTCTCCCGGTGGAGAGCATGAACACACCATGCTCTTTCCCGTACAAAAGGTGCGCGCAACCTACCCCGCGCTGGCCGACGGCCACGCCTACCTCGACGGCGCCGCGGGCACGCAGACCCCGCGGGCGGTGATCGACGCCATCGCGGGCGCCTACCACGCGGGCCTCGGCAACGTCGGCGGGGCGTTCCCGGCCAGCGGGCGCTCGGACGCCATCGTGGCCGGCTGCCGCGCCGCCGTGGCCGACCTGGTGGGCGGAAGTGCGGACGGCGTGATCCTCGGCCCGAACATGACGACGCTGACCTACCGCCTGTCGGCCGCCCTGGCCAAGGACTGGGGGCCGGGCGACGAGGTGGTGGTGTCCCGGCTCGACCACGACGCGAACGTACGCCCCTGGGCGCAGACCGGCGCGACCGTCCGCTGGGCCGAGGTCGATCCGGCCACCGGGGAACTGCCTGTGGAGCAGTACGCGGACCTGATCGGGGAGCGGACGCGGCTGGTGGCGGTGAGCGCCGCCAGCAACGTGCTGGGCACCCGGCCGGACGTGGCGGCGATCTGCGCGATGGCGCGGGCGGCGGGGGCGCTGACGTACGTGGACGGGGTGCACGCCACCGCGCACGGCCCGGTGGACATGCGGGCGCTGGGCGCGGACTTCTACGCGACGAGCGCCTACAAGTGGTCGGGCCCGCACATCGGCGCGGTCGTGGCCGACCCGGCGGTGCTCGGCCGGATCAGGCCGGACAAGCTCGCCCCCTCTCCCGACACGGTGCCCGAGCGGTTCGAGACCGGCACGGCGGCCTTCGCGGACCTGGCCGGGGTGACCGCCGCCGTGGAGCACCTGGCGGCCATGGTGCCGGGTACGGGCACCCGCCGGGAGCGGCTGCTGGCCTCGATGGCCGCGGCGCAGGCGCACGAGCTGGAGCTGTTCGCCGCGCTGATCGCGGGGCTGGAGGCGATGCCGCACGTCACCCTGTACGGCAAGCCGGCCAGGCGGACCGCCACCGCGTACTTCACGGTGGCCGGGCTGAGCCCGCGGCGGGTGGCGGAGCGCCTCGCCGAGCGGCGGGTGAACGTGTGGAGCGGCCACAGCTACGCCTGGGAGCTGACGGCCGCGCTCGGCATCCGCGACGCGGGCGGCGCGGTGCGGGCCGGACTGGTCCCCTACAACGACCGCTCGGACGTGGACAGGCTCCTGGAGGCGGTGGCCGCCCTGCGCGAGTGACCCTCGGCCCGCCGGCCACCGCACCCCGCCGGGTCAGCCCTTCGTCAGGCGGGGTCCGGCGATCCGGCCCCGTCCGGTGAGCCGCCGGTCAGCAGGAGGCGGAGCCGGCTTCGCTCGTCATCGGTGACGTAGGGCTCGTAGTAGTCGAACAGATCCTTGCGGGCCAGCGCCTCGGCGAGGTCTCCGTCGCGCAGCCGGATCGCGTCCAAGTACGCGCCGTGCCGGTTCAGCGACTCCTGCATGAGCGCCTCCGGGTTTCCGGCGCCACGCAGTTTGTCGCTGATGAGCTTGAGCATCATGTCTCGGGCGAACTGACTGCACGCGCTCAGCAGCCGGTTGCCGGCGCAGTCGGCCACGCTCATGTGGAACGCCACGTCGGCGTCCGAGAACTTCTCGAAAGGGCCGGCGGCCACCCGGCGCATCTCCTCGAAGGCGGACTCCATGGCCGCGAGCTCCGCCTCCCCGTGCAGTTCGGCGGCCAGGCGCACCGCGCTTCCCTCAACCACCATCCGGAACTCGACCAGCTCGGCCACGCCGATCTGGCCCAGCTGCGCGAAGCTGGTGAGCGCTTTCGCCACCCGCGTCGACGAGCTGCCCTGCACCTCGGCGCCCCCGCTGGGGTCGCCGTGACGGGACCGGATCAGCCCGTTGCTCTCCAGGACGCGCAACGCCTCGCGTACGGTGGCCCGGCTGACGCCGAACTGGGCCATCATGTCCCGTTCGGAGGGCAGCCGTTGGCCGACGCGCAACTGACCGGTGAAGATGGCCTCCTCGACCTGCGCGACGATTCCCTCGTACGCCCGCACCGGGGTGATGCTGCGGAATGCCGGCCTCCCGTTGCCCGTCGCGGTGCGCTCGTCTGCCATGACCGAAACCCTATTCCCTGTTCTCGAGACTCCAATTCTGCACGACGTCCGGCAACGCTGACAGATCTGGAAGCATCGCCACGACCTGACCAGTGTCGCGCACGTCGCCCTCGCGGTTGACGAAGACCACCGGAACGCCGATCTCGCGGCACGGCTCCACGTCATGGAACCAACTGCATGCGACGTGCAGCCACTCGCCCTCTCCAGGCTGGGCGCGGGTCCGGAAGGTCGCGAAGTGCGTGAGCGCGGGCTTGTAGGAGCCGACGGACTGAGCCGTCACGACCGCGTCGATGTCGGCGCCCAACTGCGGGATCGTCTCGGCGATCAGGTCGTCGTCCACGTTGGACAGGATCCCCAGCCGCCATCCCGCCGCCTTGAGCGCGCGCAGCACCCGGGGCACCTCCGGGAAGACCGGCCAGGTGGGCAGCGTGTCCGCCAGGACGGACGCCTGCTCCGGCGTCAGGTCAAGGCCGAGTTCGCCGGCGGCCGACGCCAGGCCCTCGCTCAGCACGGCGCGATACGCGGGCGCGGGGCTGCGGGCCTCCAGCAGCGGCTCGTGCCGGTGGTAGCCGGCCAGCAACTCGGCGGCCCTGCCGGGCGCGACCGAGTCGAGCGCCCGCTCCATCCCGGTGCGCCAGTCGACCAGGGTGCCGTAGCAGTCGAAGGTGAGCCATCCCCGCCCGTGGAACTCCATGGTCACCTTCCCCGCTCCGCGGCGTCCCCGCCGGACCGGGCGGCGAGTCGCTCGTCGAGGGCCTCGGACCGCACGACCGCTCGCACGTGCTCAATCCTCGCACAGCGCCCTGCGCCGTCGGTGACCTCGACGACGAACTCGAGCCGCCGCCCGTCGCGCCGCACGAGCGTCGCCTCCGCCGTCAGAACCGCGCCCACCGGTGAGGGCGCCAGATGCTCGACGACGGCGCGCGTGCCGACCGTCACCTCACCCGGCGCCAGGCTCGGCAGCACGGCGTCGTGGCACGCCATCTCGGCGATGCCGAGCACGAACGGCGTCGCCGCCGCCGCGGGCAGATCGGACGCGTAGGCCGCCGCCGTGTCGGCCGGCCCCACCGTCCGGCTCAGGGAGGCCCTGGGCAGGGCGGAGTCTGTTGTACCCATCGGAAACCCTCCGTTCGGGCGAAGCCTTGACATGCAACTTAGGCTACTTTCACTATGAGTCTACTGGTCCGACCAGTAAACCGCCATCGGAAGGCACCCATTTCCGTGAAGGAGAGCGTCACATGCGCGCACACACATCCCCGCTCCGAGGACGCTGGTTGCTGGTCGCCATGGCGGGAACCGCCGCCGTCAGCGCCACCGCCGGATGCGCCCAGCAGACGTCGCCGGGCGCCGCCCAGTCCGGCGAGATCTCACTGTCCGTCGGGGCGCCGCTGTCGGGGGCGAACGCGCGCGCCGGTCAGGAGACCTTGCACGCGGTGCAGATCGCCGTCGACGAGTTCAACGCCGCCGGTGGCCTGGGGGGCAGGAAGGTCCGGGTGATCCAGGGCGACGACCAGGGCGACCCGCAGGCCGGTCAGTCCGTGGCCCAGAAGTTCTGCGACGACGAGTCCGTGGTCGCGGTGATCGGCCACTACAACAGCGGTGTCACGATCCCCGCCAGCGATGTCTACAAGCGCTGTGGCCTCGCCCTGATCTCCCCGCTGAGCTCCAACCCCGACGTCACCGACCGTGGCCTGCCCAACGTCTTCCGCGTCGGCGCCCGCGACGACTACATGGGCCCGGCGATCGCCACCTACCTCGCCACCAAGACCTCCCACAAGAAGATCAGCACCATCGACGACCAGTCCAGCTACGGCGTCGGCCTGGTCGACGAGTTCACCGCGACGGCCGAGAAGTCCGGGCTGACCATCGTGAAATCCGCCGCGATCAAGGCCGGTGACAAGGACTTCCGCGCGGTGCTCGGCACGATCCCGAAGGACACCGAGGTGATCTACTTCGGCGGTTACCCCGCCGACGCCGCCCTGCTCGCGCAGCAGGCCCGCGAGGTGGGACTGGACGTCCTCATCTGCGGCGGCGACGGCCTGTACGACCCGGACTTCCTCAAGGGCGGCCAGGCGGTCGAGGGCTCGTTCCTCACCGCGAGCGCGGGCAACGTGAACGCGTCGGCGCGGAAGTTCCTCGACGCCTACGGCGCCAAGTACGGCAAGCCCTCGGGCTACGGCCTGCTGGAGTACAACGCCGCGCGGCTGGTGCTGCAGGCGATCACCCGCGCCGAGCGGGTGGATCGCGCCTCGATCGTGACGAGCCTGCGCGGAATCACCTACACGCCGGTGCAGGGCGGCGACCCGATCGTGTTCGACGCCAAAGGCGACAACAAGAACGCCGAGGTGCACATCTTCACGGTGAAGAACGCCGACTTCTCCGAGGTGGCCGTGCTCAAGCCGGCCGACTTCCGCTGACATCGCCGCTCAAGGACAAGTCCCATGCTCGCGTCGCTGCCACAACAACTGGTGTACGGCCTGGCCCTCGGCTCGGTTTACGCCTTGATCGCCCTGGGCTACTCGATGGTCTACGGGGTCCTGGAGTTCATCAACTTCTCGCACGGCGAGGTGTTCATGGTGGGGGCCTTCACCGCCTTCATCACCCTGTCCGGACTGTCGGCGATCGGCGGGCCGGCCTCGGCCGGCCCCGTCCTTCTCCTGGCCATGCTGTGCTGCGCGATGCTCGGCAGCGGCGTGCTGGGGGTCGCGGTCGAGAGGTTCGCCTACCGCCCGCTCCGGCGCAGCAGCAGGCTCGCCCCGCTCATCAGCGCCATCGGGATCAGTCTCATCCTGCAGAACCTGGTCATGACGCTGCAGGTCCTGTTCCAGAAGGAGGCACGGCCGCAGTCGGTTCCCGCCGGCAGGGTGATCACGATCGGGAGCTGGGAGTTCCTCGGCGTGCGGGTCGGCCATACGGCCGTCCTCGTGTTCCTCGTCAGCGTCATCCTCATGTCGGCCCTCACGGTGCTGGTCTCCCGGACGACCCTGGGCCGGTCGATGCGGGCCGTGGCGCAGGACGCCGAGGTCGCGGGGCTCATGGGCATCGACGTCTCCAAGGTGATCACCCGGACCTTCTTCATCGGATCCGCGCTGGCAGGCGCGGCGGGCTGCCTGGTGGCGCTCTACTACACACAGATCGACTACCTGATGGGCTTCAGCGCGGGCATCAAGGCGTTCACCGCCGCGGTCCTCGGCGGCATCGGGAACATCAAGGGCGCCATGGCCGGCGGCCTGGTGCTCGGCGTGACCGAGGCCATGGCCGCCACCCTGTGGTCCGCCGCGTACAAGGACCTGGTCGCCTTCGTGATGCTGGTGGCCGTGCTCGCCCTCCGTCCGGCCGGGCTCTTCGGCCGCAAAGCCTTGGAACGAGTGTGAACACGCAGACAGCGACAGGCGGGCGACCCACGGCAGGGGCCACCGAGCGAGCGGCGGCCATCACCCCCCGGCGTCCCTGGGCACACCTTGTCCGCAACCAGATCGGCCTGACGGCCGTCGCGACCTCCGCCGTGGTGATGATCGTCCCCAGTGACTACGTGGTGCGCATCTGCACCCTGGTCGTCGTCTACGCGGCCCTCAGCCTCGGCCTGAACGTCATCGTCGGCCTCGCCGGCCTGCTGGACCTCGGCTACATCGCCTTCTTCGGCGTGGGCGCCTACACCTACGCGCTGCTCGCCAGCCCCATGCACGACCGGCACATCGGTTTCTGGCTGCTCCTCCCGTTCGGGATGGCGCTGGCGTCGGCGCTGGGCGTACTGATCGGACTTCCGGCGCTGCGCACCCATGGCGACTACCTGGCCATCGTCACCCTGGGCTTCGGTGAGATCGTCTACGTCCTGCTGGTCAACCTCGACCGGCCGGTCAACATCACCAACGGCCCCCAGGGCATTCTCGGGCTCGACCGGCCGCGGGTGGGTGGCCTCACCATCGGAGACGAGAACGTCTTCGCCGGGCCGTTCGGGCTCACCGCCACGATGCAGTTCTACCTGCTCGCGGTGCTGTACGCCGTGGCGGTGCTCTTCTGCTGCCTGCGCCTGGCGGACGCCAGGATCGGCCGTGCCTGGCGGGCCATGCGCGAGAGCGAGGCCGCGGCGAGCGCCTGCGGCATCAGCATCGTCCGGGCCAAGCTTTCGGCCTTCGTCTTCGGCGCCGCCATCGCCGGTGGGGCCGGCGTCATCACGGCCGCCTGGTACGGCTCGGTCTTCCCCGACAGCTTCATGTTCTCCGAATCCATCCGCGTCCTGGCCATGGTCGTGCTGGGCGGCCTCGGCCGAGCGTGGGGGTGCGTCGCCGGAGCCGTCGCCCTGGTCGTCGTGCCCGAACTGCTGCGTGACTTCGACCAGTACCGGCTGCTCGTCTTCGGGCTGGTCCTCGTGCTGGTCATGAGATTCCGGCCGCGAGGACTCCTCGGCGCCCGCCCCGCCGGCGGGCGTGGCGGGGCCGGTGGGCGCGGCGGGCGTGGCGGG
>NZ_QNFZ01000890.1 GCF_003313395.1 Nonomuraea lactucae
CCCCCGCCACCTGCCCGCCACCCCCCGGCCCGCCCCCGCCCGGCAGGGGTCCGGCGATGGGCAGGGTCTCGGCGGTGAGCAGGAGGAGGCCGGCCAGCGCCGTCGCCAGGGCGGCCTGCCCGGGGCGGCCCAGCCGCTCGCCGACGAGGAAACGGCTGCCGAGGGCCGTGAAGACGGGCGTGGCGCCCATGGTCACCACGGTCGCCACCGCCACCCCGGACCGGGCGATGGAGGCGAAGTACGCGGCCTGGTAGACGGCCATCCCGGCGCCCACGACGACGACCCTCGGGCCGAGCCGGGCGAGCCGGCCGCCGCTGAGGCGGGTGAGGGCGAGAAGGAAGGCGGCGCCGAGGAGGTGGCGCCACAGGGACACGCCGACGGGGCCGAGGCCGCCGGACTGGAGCAGCAGCGATCCCGCCGCGCCGCCGGTGCCCCAGGCGGTCGCGGCAAGGGACACGTAGAACGCGCCCCGCCGCGCGGAGACATGGGTCATGACAGATCTCTCAGGATGGAGTGGTCGGAAGGGGCCCGGTGTGCGGGCGGCGACCACCCCCGGATCGGTCAGACCCGGAGATCTCTGGAGGAGCCGCCCGCTACTGGGCGGGCGGCGGGGAGCAGATCAGAAGGCGCGGCACGAGCGACACCCTAACGGCGCCGCGCCCCGCGCGACGACCGCTCTGTGCGGGGAGGACAGGCGGGGCGGAAGGGGGAGGTTGGGTCAGGGTTTGCTGCCGACGCCGCCCAGGAGGAGTTCCTCCCAGGTGGCCAGCGGGCCGGGCAGCCGCTCGTCGGGCCGCCACTGGGGGAAGTGGACCACCCCGGGGTCCACCAGCCGCAGCCCGTCGAAGTAGCGGGTGACGGCCTCGTACGAGCGGAAGTGGCCCGTGCCCATCGTGGCCTGCAGCATCGTCTCCAGGGCCTTGGCCTGGGGGTTGGGTGATGCGTAGAAGTTGGTGGCGGCCAGGTGGCTGCCGGGCGCCAGTGCGGCCATGTAGTGCCTGACCAGCCCGTGCGGGTCGTCACGGTCGGAGATCAGGTGCAGCAGCCCGACCATCAGCAGGCCGACGGGCCGGGAGAAGTCGATCAGCCGGTTCAGCTCGGGGTTGCTCAGCACGGCGGCCACGTCGCGGGCGTCCTCGGTGATGGCGGTCGCGCCGGGGTTGTCGCCCAGGATGGCCCGCGCGTGCGGCTCCACCATGGGGTCGATGTCCACGTAGACGACCCGCGTCGACGGGTCGGCGAACTGGGCCACCTCGTGCGTGTTCTCGATCGTGGGCAGGCCGGCGCCCAGGTCGATGATCTGCCGGATCCCGGCCTCGCGGACGAGGAAGTCGACGACCCTGCCGATGAACGCCCGGTTGCACCAGACCAGGTGGACGATCTCCGGGACGGCCTCCTTCAGGCGCCGCGCGACGGACCGGTCGGCCGCGAAGTTCTCGGTGCCGCCCAGCAGCGCGTCGTGCACGCGGGCGGCGCTCGGCGTGGAGGCGTCCACGCCGGGCGGCGTCCACTCGTTCTCCGCCCACTGGGTTCCGGAGCCCTGGCTCATGTGGCCCCCTTCGTTCCGTGACGCGGATTCTACGACAACGCCGCACGACGAAGGGGGGAGGCCCAGGTCAGGCCCGTGTGGAGGGGGTCGGGTCAGGTCGCGTTCGCGGGTTCCCTCCGGGGCAGCAGGAGGCCCTTCAGCGCGGGGGCCGCGGGGCGTTCGACGAAGCGGTGGACCGCGTACGCCGCCAGGCACATCACCACGACCAGCCCGTAGAGCAGGACGTACCGGTTGACGGAGCCCCCGAGCCGGGCGAACAGGATGAACCCGATGTGCGCGTGCAGCAGGTAGAGCGGGTACGTGAGCGCGCCGGCGGTCTCCAGCCACGGCCCCACGGCCCGGCCCCAGATGACCCGGAAGGCCACCAGCGCCATGACGGCGAAGATCGCCACGACCACGCCCACGATGATCGCGTGGTCGTAGGAGACGCCGTAGCGCCGCCCGACGGCGTCGGCGAACCCGAGGGCCCGGTAGACGGCGTTGCCCAGGCACAGCGGCAGCAGCGCGGCGAGCTGCCAGGTCAGCCCGAACCTGTGCACGAGGAACAGGCCCATCCCGGCGATGAAGTAGTGCGAGAACTCCGCCTGCACCATCAGGTCGGCCACGCGAGGCACGAGCCCGGCCTCTACGGCGAACGTGAGAGCCAGCCAGCCCCACAGGAACGCCATGACCCTCGCCCGGGTCATCCCGACGCAGGTGAGCACGAAGATCAGCATGTAGAAGCGCATCTCGGACCAGAGAGTCCAGTAGACGACGTCCACGTTGGGCACGTCGGCCACGGCCTGGAACATGGTGAGGTTGGCCAGGATCTGCCCGGGTGTGACGGTGAAGACGCCCGCCCCCAGCGTCAGGGTCACCACGGCGGTCAGCGCGATGCCCACCCAGTACGCCGGGTACAGCCGCACCACCCTGGAGACCACGAACGCGCGCGGGCCCCTGCCCCACGCGCTCATCAGCACCACGAACCCGCTGATGGCGAAGAACAGGTCCACGCCCAGGTAGCCGTACTTGGACCAGGTGCCCTCGACGGGGAACTCGACCGGGCTGGTGCCGCCCGCCCAGCCGGAGAACGTGTAGTGGAAGAAGACCACGCACAGGGCGGCGAGGAACCGAAGTCCGTCAAGTTCGTATAACCGCTCCGTCAACCGATGTGCACCAGATTGCATGAGTACGTGTTGTATCAGTTCGCGTTTAGCCCGGGAGGCCCGGGTAGCGGGAGGTTGCCCCGAAAGACGCAAAGAGAGAGGAGAGGAGCTCGATGGAGCTCTGGGACTATCGAACTGACGTCTACGACCGCGGCAGCGCCCTGGACCTCGCGGGATACCACGTCCAGGCGACCGACGGGAGGATCGGGACCGTCGATGAGGCGACGTACGAGGTAGGCGAGAGCTACCTCGTCATCGACACCGGCCCATGGATCTTCGGTAAGAAGGTCCTGCTTCCGGCCCGGGTCGTCACCAGGATCGACCCTCAGGAGCGCGAGGTGCACGTCTCGCGCACCAAGGCGGAGATCAAGGAGGCGCCCGAGTTCGACGAGGCCAGGTACAAGGAACCCGAGTATCGCACGACGCTCGGTGACTACTACGGCCGGTTCTCGAGCTGACCCGACGTAGCAGACGAAGGGCCGCACCCCGGGGTGCGGCCCTTCCCCTGTTCAGGGGGCTTTCGGATAAGCTTTCGGATAAGGGATCACGGCCAGTCGGGGTCGCCCTTGGGCTCGACGGGCGACTCCAGCACCCCGAGGCGTTCGAGCAGGGTGATGAAGGTCGCGGCGTAGGGCGAGTCGGCCGTCACGGCGGCCACCCGCGACCAGTCGACCTGCTCGCGCAGCGCCCGCACCTGCGGCAGCAGGGCTCCGTAGTCGCAGGCGTGCTCCGACATCGGCATGAGCCACGAGACGACCAGGTCGGTCGCCTCCAGCACGGGCACGATCACCGCCGAGGCCGTCATCGGCTCGGCCCGGTCGAGCAGCTCGTTCGTGATCGGCCGGTCCGACACCCGGAAGATGAGATCCACCAGCCGTCCGTCGTCGTACGCCTTGACCAGCCAGTCCTCGGGCGGCTTGAGCGTCTCGAAGCCCATCGACCGCAGCGCCTCCAGGGCGGCGGGCACGTCGTGCTCTGTGAGGACGAAGTCGACGTCATGCAGCGACGGCGCCGCGCCTCTCGCGTAGGCCGCGCACCCGCCCGCCAGCGCGAACTTCACTCCGGCGTCCTTCAACCCCGAGCTCGCGCGCTTGAGCGTGTCGAGGATCGCGTCAGTGACCGCGTGACTATGGCTGCTCATGAGACCGGGCTACCCCCAGGCCCATCAATCACACGGACAGGCGGGGGAAGCGCGGGATTGTCGTTGCCCGCCCGCCAGGTTAGAGGTGCGGCCCGGGGGTAGCGCCAGGCCCCATGACCGACTTCCTGGAAAAGACCGAGCAGGAGTACGCGGGCGGGCACGACCGGCCGATCCGCGGCTACCTGCGCATCCTGGCCGTGTACGGCGGGTCGGTGGCGGCGGCCGTGGCCGCCGCGGCGCTGACGGGCCGGCGCGCGCCCGACCGCGTCACGCCGATGGACCTGGTGCTGATGGCGGCGTGCACACACAAGGTGTCACGGCTGCTCGCCAAGGACCCCGTGACGAGCCCGCTGCGCGCGCCGTTCACCAGGTACGAGGGCACGAGCGGCCCGGCCGAGCTCAAGGAGGAGCCGCGCGGCCCGATCGGCGAACTGATCTCCTGCCCCTTCTGCCTGGCGCAGTGGACGGCCACCGCCTACGCCGCGGGCCTGGTGTTCGCGCCGCGCTTCACCCGGCTGGCCGGGGCCACGATGTCCGCGGTGGCCGCCTCGGACTGGCTGCAGCTCGCCTACGCCAGGCTCATGCGCTCGGCGACCTAGCACATGTTAAGAACATCCCGCCCAGGGCAGTAGCGGGTCCATGGCTACTTTGCTCTGGATCATCGCAGTCGTTCTCGTCATCGCCGGGATCTACGTCATCCTGGCCCGCCGCGACATCCTCTGGGGAATCGTCCTCATCGTGCTCGGATTCCTGGTGGGGCCTGGCGGCGTCAGCATCTTCAATGTATAGGGGCGCCGAGAGCGCCCCATCCCCCACCGTCGGTGCGGCGGCCGCTCCGAGCGGCCGCCGCGCCCATGTCCGCGCCCATGTCGCGGGTCAGTCGAGGCAGTTCAGTCGAGACAGCTTCAGTCGAGGCAGTAGACCGCGTACGCCTTGCCGATCACCGGCAGCGCCACGTTCCGCACGCGGATCCCGCCCGGGGTGAGACCCTTCTCGCTGCCCTTGTGCGCGTGGCCGTGCAGAATCAGCTCCGCCCCCGCGGTGTCCACGGCCTCGGCCAGCAGGTAGCTGCCGAGGAACGGGTAGATCTCCAGCGGCTCGCCGTGCAGCGTCTCCTTGACGGGGGAATAGTGCGACAGGACCACCCGCCGGTCCGCGTCCATCTCCTTCAGCGCCACCTTCCACGCCTCGGCGATGGAGCGGGTGTGCGCGACGAAGTTCTTGATCTCGGGCTCGCCGAACTCGCTGGCGCACTTGCCGGCGAACCCGCCGCCGAAGCCCTTGCCGCCGACGACGCCCAGCTTCGTCCCGCCGCACTGGATCACGACGCCGTCGTCCTCCAGCACGATCACTCCCGCGTCGCGCAGCACGCCCACGATCGCCTCCTGCTGGTTGGAGTGGTAGTCGTGGTTGCCGAGCACCGCGACGGTGGTCACCGGCAGGTCGCGCAGCTCGTCGGCCACGAGCCTGCCCTCCTCCAGCGTGCCGTGCCGGGTCAGGTCACCTGCCAGCATGAGCACGTCGGCGCGATCCTCGATGCCATGGAGCCGTTTGCGGTATTCACCACGGACTTCCGGCCCCAGGTGGATGTCGCCAACGGCTGCTATGCGCAGGTCAGTCAAGGTGCTCATCCTCTCCGGGCTCGCTGACGTCGACGACCTTGATCTCGTTGTGGACCTTCAGGTCGGGGGCGGTCTCGTGCGCCACCTGCCCGAGCCGTTCGCGCTGCTCGCTCCCGCTCACCTGACCGCGCAGGAAAAGCTGGTCGCCGCGCACGTCGACGTGGATGCCGAGTTCGTGCGTGCGCGCGTCCTCCGCCAGCGCCTGCTGGATCCGGGCCGCGACGTACTGCGGAGCTTCCATCGCTTCCTCCTTCTCCAGTCGCCGCATGCCCTGGGGCGAAAAGCTCAAACGGCGCGAAGGAGGTCGATAACCGCCCGTTCGACGGCGCCGTGGGTGGCCAGCTGACCGAAGTCGGCGTCGGCTCCCAGCTCGGTCAGCGCCTGCTGGACGGTCCTGCCCCGCTCGTACGACTCGACCACCCGCGGGTCCACGTACGACTCGCGGGCCACGGTGGGCGTGTTGCCGAGATACTCGGCGACCTCGCGCATCACGCGGCTGACGGCCCGTTTGCGCGCCGCCTGCCCGACCCGGGCGGCGCGAGCGGACACGGCCAGCCCGACCGCGGCCAGGACGGTCGCGTGCCAGGTGCGGAAGTCCTTGGCCGTGAAGTCGTCGCCGACCGTCTCGCGCAGGTAGGCGTTGATGTCGTCGCTGCGCACGTCCACCCAGCGCCGGCCGTTACGGTAGCGCAGCAGCTCCCCGTCGCCGCCGCGGCGCTTGAGCGCCCTGATGACCGAGCACACCGCCGGGTCGGCCACCGCCACCTCGCGCGGGATGTCGCCCTTGGCCGGGTAGGAGCAGACGACCGTGCCGCGGGAGCAGGTCACGTGCTCCATCTTGAGCGTCGCCAGGCCGTAGGAGTCGTAGTTCTCGCCGCCCACGCGGAAGAAGCCGATGTCGAGCATCCTGGCCGCGGCGGCGAGCACCCTCTCACGGGTCAGCCCCCTGCCGGCCAGCGCCTGGTCCACCGACTTGCGGAACGCGGGCAGCCGTTCGGCCAGCTCCAGCACCCGGTCGAACTTGATCCGGTCCTGCTGCGCCCGCCACAGGTCGTGGTAGCGGTACTGCCTGCGCCCGGCGGCATCGGTGCCCACCGCCTGCAGGTGCCCGTCCGGCGACGCGCAGATCCACACGTCGGTCCAGGCCGGGGGGATGGCGAGCGCCCTGATCCGGGCGCGCTCCCCGGGGCTCGCCGGGGACCCGTCCGCATGCTGGTAGCTGAAGCCATGCCCTCGCCGCCGGCGCAGGATGCCCGGCTCGTTCTGGTCACTCGGATGCAGCTCAGGCACGCGACACGGGCTACCCCGAGCGTTAGGCCGCAAACGGCAAGGGCAGGGGAGCCGTCATGTCTGAGAACAACCAGTGGGAAGAGCGCTCGAAGTCGGGCAGACCCATGGTGCCCGCGACGCCCAGGGACGTCGTGCACATCAGGGCGGGATCCTTCGTCCTGGTCTTCGCCTTCGCCCTGGCCGTGCTGGGGGTGATCGCCAAGGCTCCCGTGCTGACCGCCATCGCGATCCTCGTGGGCGTGGTCACGGTGGTCGACATCGTGCTCGCCGTACGGCGTCAGAAGGACAGCGACGTAGGAGAGGCAGGATGACCGACTTGCAGGGCCGGGTGGTCGTGGTGACCGGGGCGAGCGGCGGCGTCGGGCGGGCCGTGGTGCGCGAGCTGGGCGCGAAGGGCGCCAAGGTGGCGCTGCTCGCGCGCGGCACGACCGGGCTGGGC
>NZ_QNFZ01000891.1 GCF_003313395.1 Nonomuraea lactucae
CGGGAGGCGGCGGCCCCGCCGTACCCACCGGCCGGGGCCAGGCGTAGCGCCCGCCACCGCCCCCCGGGGCGGGCGCCTCGTGCGGTCGTCGCGTCCGCCGTGCGCGGAATCGCCCCTCCCGGGTACGGGGTTACGGAACGATGTGAACGGTGTGACGGCACGAGGAGGAGACGTGAGCGGCGGCGACATCACCCGGAGCCAGGAGTGGGCGGCTCTGGAGAAGCACCACGAGGAGCTGTCCGGCAGGCACCTGCGCGAGCTGTTCGCGGAGGACTTCGGGCGTGCCGGGCGGATGACGCTCACCGCCGGCGACCTCCACCTCGACTACGCCAAGCACCGGGTGACGGGCGAGACCCTCGACCTGCTCGTGGCGCTGGCGGAGCGGGCCGGGCTGCGGGAGCGGATCGACGCCATGTTCCGCGGCGACCACGTCAACGTCAGCGAGGACCGCGCCGCGCTCCACACGGCGCTGCGCCTGCCCGCCGGCCGTGAGCTGGTCGTCGACGGTCAGGACGTCGTCCGCGACGTGCACGGCGTGCTCGACAGGATGAGCGCCTTCGCCGGCCGGATCCGCTCCCGGGAGTGGCGCGGCGCCACCGGAGAGCCGATCGCCACCGTCGTCAACATCGGCATCGGCGGCTCCGACCTCGGCCCCGCCATGGCCTACGAGGCGCTGCTCGACTACGCCGACGCGGGCATCGAGGCGAGGTTCGTCTCCAACATCGACCCGGCCGACATCACCGGCCGGCTCGCCGGGCTCGACCCCGCCACCACGCTGTTCGTGGTCAGCTCCAAGACGTTCACCACGCTGGAGACGCTGACCAACGCCAGGGTCGCCCGCCAGTGGCTGGTCGGCGCGCTCGGCGAGGACGCCGTCGCCAAGCACTTCGTGGCCGTCTCCACCAACGCCGCCAAGGTCGCCGAGTTCGGCATCGACACCGACAACATGTTCGGCTTCTGGGACTGGGTCGGCGGGCGCTACTCCTACGACGGGGCCATCGGACTCTCCCTGATGATCGCCATCGGCCCCGGGCGGTTCCGCGAGATGCTCGCCGGGTTCCACGCCCTCGACGAGCACTTCCGCACCGCCCCGTTCCACTCCAACGTGCCGGTGATCATGGGCCTCCTCGGGATCTGGTACAACGACTTCTTCGGGGCGGAGACCAGGGCCGTGCTGCCCTACAGCCAGCGGCTGCACCGCTTCCCCGCCTACCTCCAGCAGCTCACCATGGAGTCCAACGGCAAGTCCGTGCGGGCCGACGGCGCCCCGGTCACCACCGACACCGGCGAGATCTTCTGGGGCGAGCCGGGCACCAACGGCCAGCACGCCTTCTACCAGCTGCTCCACCAGGGCACGCGGCTGGTGCCCGCCGACTTCATCGGCTTCGCCCAGCCCCACGACGACCGTGAGGGCATGCACGACCTGCTCACCGCCAACCTGTTCGCGCAGACCGCGGCGCTCGCGTTCGGCAAGACCGCCGAGGAGATCGCCGCCGAGGGCACGTCCGCCGAGCTCGTGCCGCACAAGGTCATGCCCGGCAACCGGCCCACCTCCACGATCCTCGCGCCCAAGCTCACCCCGTCCACGCTCGGCCAGCTCGTCGCGCTCTACGAGCACATCGTGTTCGTCGAGGCCACCATCTGGGGCATCGACCCCTTCGACCAGTGGGGCGTCGAGCTGGGCAAGAAGATGGCCCTCGACCTGGCGCCCGCCCTCACCTCCGCCGAGCCGCCGCCGCCCGGCTTCGCCGACCCGTCCACGGAGTGGCTGGTCCGCAGATACCGCGAGCTCCGCGGCAGACGCGCCTGACCCGCCTCTCCGGACCCGCCCGCGCCTGACCCGCCGGGGCCAGACCGCCCGCGCGTGAGCGGCCGGGGCCAGATCGGCCGGGCCTGAGCGGCCGGGCCGTCTCTCGCCTGCTCGGCCCGGGTCCAGGTCTACCCGGGCATGGTGGTGCTCCGGCCCGACCAGGGGCGACCATGTGGGCATGGGCACGATGCGGCTGATCGATCTGCTCGACGCCGGGCTTCCCGGCCGCGACGTCCTGATCCCGGGCTCCACCGTTCCGGTACGGCAGGCGCGCCTGAGCTGCTCGGCGTCGATCATCCGGTTCCCACCCGGCTGGACGCGTCCGCGGCGCGGCCACTACCTGGCGGGGGAGGAGTTCGTGCTGCTCGAAGGGGAGCTGCGCGTCTCGGGCGTCCAGTACGCGCCCGGCCACCACGCCTGGCTGCCCGCGGGCACGCTGCGCCACTCCGGCGCGGCACCCGGTGGGGCGCTCGTGATCTCCTGGTTCGCCGGCACCGCCGCCTGGGTGGCCAGCGACCTCGACGAACCCGACGGCCCCAGCCTGCGCACACCCCTGGAGGCCGTGGTCATCCCCGCGGGCGGCCTGCCCCTCGGCCCGTCCTCCGCCCTGCGCGACACGCCCGTCACGCTCGACCGCCCGGCCGAGATGGTCACCGTGGGGACCTGGACGTGGGAGCTGTCGCAGCTCATGCCCGGGGGGCGCGTTCTCGTAAGGCGGGCGACATGACCTCTGTGACGCGGGCCGGGGGCGTCAGGAGACTGTGATGCCGAGCAGGTGGCCGAGGCCGAACGTGACAGCGGCGGCGCCCACGCCCAGCGCGAGCTGGCGCAGGCCGCCCAGCCACCACGGGCGAGCGGTCATCACCGCCACCGCCGCGCCGAAGCCGAACAGCGCCACCACGCTCAGCACCAGCGCCACCATCAGCCCCGACGCCCCGAACAGGAACGGCGCCAGCGGCACCAGCGCCCCCGCGGCGAACGCGCCGAACGACGACGCGGCGGCCAGGTACGGCGAGGGCAGGTCGTCCGGGTCCACGCCCAGTTCCTCGCGCACGTGCACGCGCAGCGCCTGCTCGGGATCCGTCGACAGGCCGGCCGCGACCCGGTGCGCGAGGTCGGGGTCGAGCCCGCGGGAGCGGTAGAGGGCGGCCAGTTCCTCGCGCTCGCCATCGGGGTCGCGGGCCAGCTCCCGGCGCTCCACGGCGATCTCGGCCCGCATCAGCTCGGTCTGCGACTTCACCGACGTGTACTCGCCCGCGGCCATCGAGCACGCCCCCGCCACCAGACCGGCGAACCCGGCCAGTACGGCGCCGCGCCCGGCGCCCGCGGCGCCCACCACTCCGGCGATCAGCGCGAAGTTGGAGACCAGCCCGTCCATCGCGCCGAACACCGCCGGGCGCAACCAGCCCCCTGTCACGTCCCGGTGGCTGTGGTGCCTCTCCGCCCGATGGGGCTGAACGAGCTCGATGGTCATGTAGAAGCCTCCTGCTGGCCGCGCCTTTCTTAAAATCTAGGCATAAGTCCGGACACGTCGCAACGAAGGGGAGGCTTGCCTGACCTGCGGCGTTGTGCCGAGGTGACGGTGTGTTCCGAACGTTTGGGCGGCTTTTCGGGCGATCAGCGCCCCGCATCAGGAGCCGCCAGATGTGACCAGTGTCACGCATGCGAAAGGCCGCGCGGACACGGCACCGGCGGCCGGAGAGCCGACCTGAGGTCGGACCTCTCCTGCGCGGGCGTCAGGCCGCCCGCGGGCCAGACGCCTGCGGTGTGCGCCAGGCCGCCCGCAGGCCAGACGCCTGCGGTGTGCGCCAGGCCGCCCGCAGGCTAGACGTCCGCGGTGTGCGTCACGCCGACCTCAGGCCGGACCTCCGCGGTGTGCGTCACGCCGACCTCAGGCCGGACCTCTTCGGTGGGCGCCGTGCCGCGGATGAGCGCCGAGCAGTCGGCGATGGCGGCCGTCAGCAGGTCGCGCAGCAGCGCGTCCGGGTCCGGGATGCAGGCCTGCACGATCCCCACGACCGACAGCTGCACCGCGTTCGGCGCCGCGTACCGGCGGAAGCCCTTCTCCGTGATCCGGGCGGCCCGGCTGAACTTCCTGGCCTGCTCGTCGGCGTGCGGCACCTGGGCCAGCGCCCGGCGGCTCTGCTCGCTCAGCCGCCCCGACGGCACGCCGTCGAGCCTGCACAGCATCTCCTCGGCGGCCAGCACCGACACCGCGAGGGCCAGCTGCCGCTCCGCCGCGGCCACCGGGAGCGCCGCCGTCGCGCTGCGGAGCGCGATGTGGGCGTCGACCCGAAGGTCGTCGCTGGTCAGGCCGATGATGGACGGGACGAGCCCGATGAGCTTGCCCCGGTTGTCGTCACTGGTGTTGTCGTTCACCAAGCGGGCGAGCGCGGCCAGCAGCGGGTGCGTGCAGGCCGGATGATCGCTCCACCGCTCGCCGGCGAGGTAGGACGCCAGCTCCATGAAGCAGGCACCACGCTTCGGGTTGCGATGCCTACCTCGGGACAGAACCGGCATGTGATCAATGAGAGTGTCCACGGGTGCTCCAACTCGACGGATCGCCGTCTTTCCAGTCTGCGCCGCCGATCGCCCCAGCGCCAGTGATGGGATGTCCGTTCGGGAATGACTGTTCGCTTGACATGCCCTACACGCAGTGATCACATCACTGTGAGTCGGGCAACGGTTCGCGCTGCCCGCAGGTCAGTGGGACGTTCGTGGCAGCCCCGGCACGCCGCGCCGGCTCCCTGGCGGCCGGCGGGCGGTCCGCGTCTCCGCCTGCGTATCCGGGCAGACATCGGATCGTTGACCGCCGCCTGACCGTACCCCCCCACGAAAGAAGGACTGCTCCAGTGAGAACACGCTCAGGCACGGCGGCCTTAGCCGCCCTGCTCGTCATCGGGCTGATGGGCGGCCCGCGGGCGAGCGCCGCGTCGGCCGCGCCGGTGTTGTACGAGGCGGAGAACGCCACGATCGTCAACGGCGTGGTGGAGAGCAACCACGCCGGCTACACCGGCACCGGTTTCGTCAACACCGCGAACACCGCCGGCACGGCCGTCGAGTTCACCGTCGACGCGGCCACGGCGGGCACCACGACCCTGGCCTTCCGCTACGCGAACGGCACCTCGGCCGGCCGCACGGCCACCCTCACCGTCAACGGCGCGACCCAGGCGAACCTCCCGTTCACGTCCACCGGCTCCTGGACCGCCTGGCGCTCCCAGAACGCCTCCGTGCCCCTCACCGCGGGCCCGAACACCGTGCGTGTCACGGCCACCACCGCGGACGGCCTGGCCAACCTCGACTCGCTGACCGTCGGCGCCGACGGCGGCGGCCCGATCAGCGACCCCATCCCGCAGGCGCCCATCGCCTCCGGGCTCGGGCTCGTGCTCACCGAGTACGCCCAGTTCCCCAAGTCCGACCCGGTGCCCGCCCCCACCGACTCCCGGCTGGTGCGCCACGCCCGCATCAACCACCTGAGCCAGCTGCCAGGCGGGCGCAGGTTCGTCCCCGACCTCAACGGCAAGCTCTACACGCTCCCGCCGAACGGCGGCACCCCGGCCACCTACCTCGACGTGCGGGCCGCCGTGGGCAGCGCCTTCTTCTCCGGACGCGGTCTCGGCAGCGGTTTCGCGTTCGTGGCGTTCCACCCCGACTTCGCCACCAACGGCCGCTTCTACACCACCCACACCGAGGCGTTCGGCGCCCTGACCTCCCAGCGCCCCGACTGGACCCAGTCCAGCCCGGTCATCCACGGCGTGCTCACCGAGTGGACCGCCACGAACCCGGCCGCGGCCACCTTCAGCGGCACCCGCAGGCAACTCCTGCGTCTCGGCTTCGGCACCTACCTCCACGGCATCCAGCAGCTCGACTTCAACCCGGGCGCGACGCCGGGCGGCGCCGACCACGGGCTGCTGTACGTCTCGGTGGGCGACGGCGGGCGCGGCGTCAGCGACACCTCCCCGCAGAACCGCTCTGTCCCCTTCGGCAAGATGCTGCGCATCGACCCGCGCGGCTCCAACAGCGCGAACGGCCGCTACGGCATCCCCGCCTCCAACCCGTTCGTGGGCCGGCCGGGCGTCCTGGGCGAGATCTACGCCGTCGGCATGCGCGACCCGCACCGGTTCAGCTGGGACCGCGGCACCGGCCGAATGTTCCTCGGCCACATCGGCGAGCACGACATCGAGGGCGTCTACGACGTCCGTTCCGGCGACAATCTCGGCTGGAGCGAGCGCGAGGGCGCGTTCGTCTTCGACCGGAACGACCCCTGCTACCTCTACCCGCTGCCGGGCGACGACGCCACGTTCGGCTACGACTACCCGGTGGCCGCCTACGACCACGACGGCCCGCCGGGCTGCACCGGCGACCTGGGCCGGGCGATCGCCGGCGGCTTCGTCTACCGCACCGGGTCCGTGCCGGCACTGCGCGGCAGGTACGTCTTCGGCGACCTCGTACAGGGCTGGATCTTCTACACCAACGAGACGCAGATGGTCCGGGGCGGCACGGCCCTCGCGCCGCTGCACCGGCTCAAGATCCACAACGCGGCCGGAAACCTCGTCACCATGAAGACGCTCGCCGGCCACGACCGCGTGGACCTGCGCTTCGGGATGGACCAGGCCGGCGACCTCTACGTGCTGTCCAAGGCGAACGGGAAGATCTGGAAGGTGACCGGCACCCTGGGGTCGGCCCCGTAGCCCACCGCCCGCCCGCGCTACCCTGGGCGCACGTCCCGGCGTGCGCCCAGGCGTGGCCGAGAAGTGATCAGAATGGAGAGCGTCTCCGGACAGCGCCGTGCTACGTTGCCGAACGTTTCTCGTGTCTCGAACTTCGAGCGCCGCGCGGCATCCGGGGTGACCACCGCGCGGGCTCCTCATCCGGATGGGGGCCTACGGTGAGGTGGGCGCTACTGCTCCTGGTCGCGTCGGCGCTGTGGTGGACGCTGCCCGCCGCGGCGCAGGCCGGCGCCGATGCCGGTGAGACGGGCCGGACGGCCGAGGGTCGGGTGGCGTTCATCGGCGTGCCCGGCCTCCACTGGAACGATCTCGGCCCGGAGACCACGCCCAACCTGTGGCGGCTGGCCGGCCAGAGCGCCCTCGGCTCCGTCTCCGTCAAGACCGTGGGCACCGTCGCCTGCCCGTACGACGGCTGGCTGACCATCTCCTCCGGCGTCCGCTCCGCCGTCGGCCACAGTTGCGGGCTGCCCCCCGAGCCCGAGACGCGGGGGGCCGGCGCGGTGGTCCCCGGCTTCCAGGACCTGCGCGCCCTGCGCGACGGCGGCTACGCGGGCACGCTCGGCCAGTCGGTGCGCGACGCCGGACACTGCACCGCCGCGGTCGGCAGGGGAGCGGCGCTCGGGCTCGCCGACCGCACCGGCGAGGTC
>NZ_QNFZ01000893.1 GCF_003313395.1 Nonomuraea lactucae
CTGGGCCGAGGCCCTGGGGGAGGCCGAGCACGCCCTGGCCGCGGGCGCCGGCATCGAGGCCCGCCGCCTCGTCGCGGGCGCCGCCCAGCAGCTCGACGACAACGCCAAGGGCGCCCAGGCGCTGGCCGACGTCATCGACGAGCTCGCCGACGAGGACGTCTGGCGCATGGTCGTCCTGGCCACCTCGGCCGAGGACTGGGACACCGTCCGCAAGGGCGCCGCCAGGATCGGCATGCCGATCAAGTCCACCGAGGGGCCGATCGAGGAGGAGATGGGCCTCATCAGGGTCATCCTCCCCGCCCCCGACGGCGGCCAGCGCCAGGTGCTGTCGATCCGCACCGGCCCCGCCACCGCCAGGCTGGCCCTGCCGCAGCCGCGCGGCATGGACTACAACGCCGGCGACCTGGTGGTGTTCGACCCCCAGCTGCTGGAGCCGGTCCCCGAGGACCCGCAGGAGCAGCAGAACTTCGTGCCCCCGTTCGCCGCGGTGCGCATCCTGCGTCCCGGCGGCTACACCAGCTACTTCTTCGACGGCGCCGCGCCGAGCGAGGAGGACTGGGCCGAGTTCACCGAGGTCATGGCCGAGCGTGGCTGGCCCATGTGGGTCTACAGCGACGAAAACTACACCGTCTCCCACCCGGCGAGCGGTGAGGCGCTGCCCGGCGTGTTCGGCTGGGTCGCGGTGCCGCCCGACGTCTCCGCGGTCGAGGTCGACGCCCTGCTCGACGACGCCACCGAGCGCTGGTCGCACCCTCTGGCCTGGCTCGACCTGGCGCGTGAGGTCGACGTCGAGGTCGAGCGGCACGAGCGCATCGTCAAGGAGTACGGCCTCTAGGCCGTCAAGGGGCACCTGGCACCTCGGTGACATCGGCCGGCGTGCATCACCTCGTCGTCGGACCCGCCCGACCGGCGTAATAAACGTAATAAGTAGTCGGAGCGGGCGTGGTGGTCCGGCTTCGGGCGGTGCTCGCAGGCGCCGGACTGGCCGGGCGCGCCCTGGACGGCGGGCTCACCGTCGGGGTGCGGGAGGTCGTGCGTGCGCGTTGCGGGTTCCCCCTCGGCGGGCTCCCCCTCGGGGGGCACGCCCGCCCGCGGACCGTCGACGGGCGGATCCGGTGGAAGGTTCACGCGCGGATCCGGTGGAACGTCCACCGGACGGGCCGGTGGGCCGTCCGCCCGGTAGTCCGCCCAGTCGCGCAGAGGACCGCGCGCGGCATTCCGGAAGGCGCATCGAGGGTCCTGGCGCGCCGGGCGGGCCCTGGCGGCGCAGGGTCTGCGCGGGTCGGCGTGCCGATGGCCCCTGACGGGGTGCGCGACGGGGTGCGTCGCCGTGACAGAGCGGCATCGGGAACGTGCCAGGTGGCCGGTGACCGGGGCTTCGCCGGGCCGGTCAACGTCGGGGACTCTGGGTGCGACCCGCATGAGGAAGCGCTCGACCGCCATGTCGAGCTGCGCTTCGTCGAGGTCTAAGAAGTCGTCCATCGCCTCCAGCCTAGGGAGTCGCCGCGGGCCCGCATAAGCAGGTGCGCCGCAGCGTAAAGCGCCGCCACCGGTCCGTCTGATGCCCCGGACAGGCGGAGGGAACGGGAGTCCTGTCGCTCCAGCCCCACCACCAAGCCGGGGAGTATCCCATTTGTCCCAAGGGATGTTAGACGTGACCAGGGGAGATTTGGCCAATCGAGGGTACTTGCTATACCTAAAATTTACGAAATCTAAAAGTCTAGGAGTGGGTGTGCGGGTTCGGGTGGGTTTGGCGGGGTTAGCCGCGGTGGTGGCGCTCGCCGGGTGTGGAGGGCTGGACGCGCGGACGGGGCCCGACGGCGGCGGGCCGGTCTCCTCCAAAGCGAACAAGGCAGACAAGGCGGACGTGGGTGAGGCCCGCGAGAAGCTGGCCGGGCTGGCCGTGAAGGGCCGCGCGCCGCGCACCGGGTTCGAGCGGGAGAAGTTCGGCCCCGCCTGGGCGGACGTCGACCGCAACGGCTGCGACACCCGCAACGACATCCTCAAACGGGATCTGCGTGACGAGAAGTTCAAGGCGGGCACCCACGACTGCGTGGTGGTCAGCGGCGTCCTCGAGGACCCGTACAGCGGCAGGACCATCACCTTCAAGCGTGGCCAGGACACCAGCTCCGACGTCCAGATCGACCACCTGATCCCGCTCTCCGACGCCTGGCAGAAGGGCGCCCAGAAGTGGACGGCCACCAAGCGCAGGGAGTTCGCCAACGACCCGCTGAACCTGCTCGCCGTGGACGGCCCGCTCAACAACCAGAAGAGCGACTCGGACGCGGCCACCTGGCTCCCGCCGCGCCGGGCGTACCGGTGCGCCTACATCGCCAGGCAGGTGAACGTGAAGGCGAAGTACGAGCTCTGGGTGACGCGGGCCGAGAAGGACACCATGGACCGCATCCTCGACTCCTGCTGACGGCGGGAGCGGGCGGCCTCACGCCGTCTCCTCGCCCGCCTCGGACGGGCCGCGCAGGTCGGCGAGGTCCACGAGCTCCTGCAACTGGTCGAGCTGGTAGTAGCCCATCCCGAGGGCGTGGCCGTGGCGGGTGACCCGGTACCAGATCTCGCCGGGCCGGGCGGCCGGCTCGATCATGCGCACGAACAGCCAGTGCACCGTGTCGACGCGCAGCTGGACGGGCTCCACGCGGAGCCCGTCCGGGCCGACGAGATAGGGCGCCATCTGACTGGTGTACCGCGTCAGGACCAGGTGTGGCCAGCCCCGGTCAGGCTCCGGCGCCGAGCGCCGCCTTCGTCCGCTCGGCCTGGCGCCTGATCTGTGCCAGCACGATCGGGTTGACGCCCTTCCCCTCGAACACCGCCACCATCCGGTCCAGCACCGCGTTCGCCCGCCCCAGGTCGCCCTGCCGCGCCTCGGCTCTGGCCAGGCGGCGCATCACCATGTTCAGGGTGATGTTGTCGAGGACGTCTCCGGTGCCCGCCTCGCGGGCCACCGCGGTCAGCTGCTCGATGCCCTGCTTGAGGTCCGGCGGCCGGATGCGCAGCCGATTGCCGGGGGTGAGCGCCTTGAACTCCCGCTCGGCGTTCAGCCCCTTGACCATCCGGGCGTACACGGAAAGGGGGTGGCCGCCGTACCGGTCGATGAGCTCGTCCAGCGCCTCGTTGCCGGAGCGCAGCTCCGGCGAGTCGGAGCCGAGCAGCGAGAAGAGCGTGCCCTGCTCCTCGCCGAGCATCAGCTCCGCCACCCGGTGGTCGTCGGGCCCGACCGGGTAGCGCACCCTGACCCGGCACGGCGAGGAGACGATGCGCGAGCCGTCGGCCGCGACGTACTGGGCGCGGACGTGATACTCGCCGGGCTGCTGGAAGTAGTGGCCGTCGCGGCCGTGCCCGATGTAGGCGCTGCGGTAGACGGCGGGGTTGGCGGCGTCGAGCCGGACCTCGTCGGCGGTGTCGACGCAGTGGCGCATCATCGGCCGGTAGAGGACGGTCCGGCCGTTCGGCTGGGTGACGCAGATCTGGGTGAACTCGGTGTCGGGGTGCAGGTGGCCGTGCGTGGTGCGCGGCTCGCCGGTGACGGACAGCTTCAGCTCGACCACGACCGGCTCGCCGAAGCCGAACCACTCCTTGGCCCGCACCTCCAGTAGCAGCCCGGAGGCGTCCTCGACCGGCAGCTCGAACGGTGTGATCTCAGCAGCGCCCGTGCCGAAGGCGTTCGCGCCCATGGCCACGTCGCGGTAGAAGCCGTGCCGCAGGTGCACCAGTTCGGCGTCGCTGAACTGGAACGGGAACGCCGCCCAGTAGCCGGACTCGCCGCCGGGCCGGTAGTTCTGCACGTAGTTCATCCATGACAGGTCGCCGAAGCCGCCGTCGGGGCCGAGCGGCTGGGGCGGGCTGGCGAGGTGCTTCTGCCAAGAGTGCAGCAGGTTGAACGCGTGGCCCAGCTCGTGCACGTACGTGCGTAACTGGGCCCGCTGCGCCTGCGGCGTGTCGCCCCTGATCGCGTCGTAGAACACGGCGGCGCCCTGCCGCTGGTGCGCGTCGTTGTAGTCGAACATGATGCCGCGGAAGCCGCCCACGTGCCTGCTCGCCACCAGCAGCCACACCCGCCAGGCCACCGCGTCGCCGAACTGGCTGAACTGCCGCGTCATCGCGTGGTGCAGCTCGGCGTCATCCCATGCCAGGTCGGTCCCCGAGCCGTCGGCCGGGATCACGCCGGGCTCCGCCAGGGTCAGCCCGATGCCCGCCTCGGCGTACGCGGCGGTCACGCTCAGCTCCCTGGCCGCCGGGTTCGCGGGGCCGGGCAGCGTCCCCGTGTGGTAGGACGCGAACGGCACGGTCCCCGCCACCGCGTCCTGCTCCAGCAGCACGTGACGGAAGTGGGGGGAGGCGAAGGACACCGGATAGCTCCGCCCGGCGATCTCGGCGGTGCCCGACCCGGCGCTGATCGTGACGCTCACGTCTTTCGCGGGGGCGTCGAAGGTGAAGGCGCCGCGTCCGGTGATGCGGGTCTTCTCCCCTTCGGCCCGTACGGCCGGCGCGTGCACGACGAACGAACCGGCGTACGCGGTGGTCGAGCCGGCCACTGAGAAGAGGTCGCCGCTCACCCGCCCCGTCGGACGCGGGCCGTCCACGTCGACCCGCAGCTCCAGGCGCGAGTCGCCGTCCTGACCCTGGTACAGCCCGCTGATCATGGGAGCTCCCTGCGGATGGAGATGGGGGTACACGGGGGAGACTTCTCCCGGCGGCGGCCCCTGTCAACGCCCGTCCGCTCAGTGCCCTCCGCTCAGTGCCTCCGCTCAACGCCTCCGCTCAGTGCCCTCCGCGAACGCGCAGCGCTCCGAGCAGTTCCTCCGACGCCCGGGTGATCGTCTCCACGGCGCGGTCGAACGCCTCCGCGTTGTGCGCCGCAGGCGCGCGGAACCCGGAGATCTTCCTCACGAACTGCAGCGCCGCGGCCCGGACGTCCTCCTCGGTGACGTCCTCCGTGTACGGCGGTCGCAGCGTCTTGATGCTTCTGCACATGCCCCCACGCTAACCCCCGCCGGCCACCGGGCTCAGCTCGGCGCCGAACGCATGCGCGATCTTCCGCATGCCCTCGGCCAGCTCGTCGCGGTCGACGGCGTCGATGCGCTCGGCCGGTCCCGACACCGACATCGCGGCCACCACCCGGGCGCCGTCGCGCACGGGCACGGCCAGGCAGTGCACCCCCAGCTCCTCCTCGCCCAGGTCGAGGGCGTAGCCACGGTCCCTGACCAGGGCGAGCTCGGCGAGCATGGCGCGCGTCTCGGTGATCGTGTTGGGCGTGCGGCGCGGCATGCCGGTGCGCTCCAGCAGCGTCACGGCCTCCTCGACGGACCGGTCCGCGAGCAGTACCTTGCCGACGGCCGTGCTGTGCGGCAGCACCCGCCTGCCCACCTCGGCGAACATCCGCAACCTGCGCGGCGACGGCACCTGGGCCACGTAGACGATGAAGTCGCCCTCCAGCACGGCCAGGTTGGCGGTCTCGCCAGACAGCTCGACCATCCTGGCCAGGTACGGCCGCGCCCACTCGCCCACCATGCCCTCGGCCACGCCGCCGAGGCGCACCAGGCCGGCGCCCAGCGCGTAGCGGCGGTCCGACTCCTGGCGCACGTAGCCGCGGGAGAGCAGCGTCTTCAGCAGCCGGTGGATCGTCCCGTACGGCAGGCCGGTCCGCGCCGCGATCTCCGACAGCCCCGCCTCGCCGCCGTGCTCGGCCAGCGCCTCCAGCACGTCGAGCGCCCGCTCGACCGACTGCACGCTACTCACAGCGAGACCCCCCGCAGCGAGGCGTCCAGCACCTCGGCCGTGTGCGCCACCCTGATGCGGCCTCCGCCGCGCCGCACTGCCGCGGCGATCTGCATCGTGCAGCCCGGGTTGGCCGACACCAGCAGCTCGGCGCCGGTGGACACCACCGCCTCGGCCTTCCTGTCGCCGAGGTCGCGGGCCGCCTCGGGCTGGAAGATGTTGTACGTGCCCGCGGAGCCGCAGCAGATCGCCGCCTCCGGCACCTCCCTCACCACCAGGCCCGGGATGCCGGCCAGCAGCGAGCGCGGCTGCTCCCTGACGCCCTGCGCGTGGGCGAGGTGGCAGGCGTCGTGATAGGCCACGGTGAGCGGCAGGGGGTGCCGCGCCGCGGCCGGGCCCAGCTCCGCGAGGAACTCCGACAGGTCCACCACCCTGAACCCGGGGTCCGCGCCGAGCAGCTCGCCGTACTCCTTCATCGACGACCCGCAGCCGGCCGCGTTGACCACGACCGTGTCGACGCCGGCCTTCCCGAACGTCCGGACCGTCCGGCGGGCCAGCCGCCTCGCCTGGTCGGAGCGGCCGGAGTGCACGCTGAGCGCACCGCAGCAGCCCTGGCCGGCGGGGATCACCACGTCGCAGCCCTCCAGCGCCAGCACCCGCGCCGTGGCCGCGTTGACCTGCGGGAAGAACTCGCCCTGCACGCACCCGGTGAGCATGCCCACCACGGCCCTGCGCTCGCCCCTGGCCCTGACCAGTCGCGGCAGCCGCTGCCGGCGCCCGGCCCGCGGCGTGAGCGCGGCCATCGCCCCCAGGCTCGGATGCGCCCGCTCCAGGAACGGCTGGAGCCGCCCGGCCAGCCGTGTCCCGGGCCGCAGCAGCCTGAGCCTGCGCGGGTAGGGGAACAGCCCGAACACCAGCCCGCGCACCGCCCGCTCGCGGGGTTCGCGCCGGTGGAGCCGCTCCACCTCGGCCCTGGTCTGCTCGATCAGCACGTCGTAGCGCACCCCCGACGGGCAGGCGGTCACGCAGGCCATGCACCCCAGGCAGGCGTCGAAGTGCCCGGCCATCTCGGGAGTCACGGGGGTGCCCTCGACGTGCTGCCTCATCAGGTGGATGCGGCCGCGCGGTGAGTCCATCTCCTCGCCCCACAGCACGTACGTGGGGCAGCTCGGCAGGCAGAACCCGCAGTGCACGCAGTCGTTGATCAGCTCCGGGTCCACGTCAGATCCCTCCCACGAACCGTCCGGGAGACATCCTCCGGCCCGGGTCGAACTGTGCCTTGACCCGCCGCATCAGCGGCAGCGCGCCCACGTCGCCCCACCGGTCCACGCCCTCGTACGGCGAGGCGAGCACGATCACCGCGCGGGCCCGCCCGCGCAGCGCGGCCACCGCGGCGGCCAGCCGTTCACCGGAGATCTCGCCTGCGGGCGCCAGGTGCAGGCGGCCGGACGCCGCCGAGCCG
>NZ_QNFZ01000894.1 GCF_003313395.1 Nonomuraea lactucae
CACCACGGCGGCCGGCTGGGCGGTGCTGGCGGCGGCGCCCAGGTCGGCCGGTCGCAGCCTCCGCGCGTGACCATGGCCGGTCGCGGCGCGCGTACGGGTGCGGGGCGCGGGCTATCCGCCTTCCAGCCGCAGCTGCTTCCAGCCGTTCTCGACCGACAGGCGGCACCTGCCGGGGTCGTCTCCCGCGCTGATGAACAGCGCGGTCAGCAGGAGGACTCCGTTGGCGAGCGTCTGGCGCGGCAGGGGGCCGTTGGCGACCAGGGAGACCAGCCCGTGGGCGATCGTCCAGCTCTGGGTCGCGAGTTCCAGCGGGTCGGTGCCGGCGCGGAAGCGGCCGGCGTCCCTGGCCCGCAGGGCGGCTTGGACCAGATACTCCAGGGTCGCGTCCGCGGCCTTGAGGTCTTCGAGGTCGAAGTTCGCGTCGAACATGACCCGGTACAGGTCGGTGTGGTCCAGAGCGTTGCCGAGGTAGGCGGCGACCAGGACCGTCAGGTCCTGAACCGGGTCCTCGGACGTGGGCACCGTCGCGAACCTGGCCGCCAGGCGGGTGAAGCCCTCCTGCCGCAGGGCCTTCCACATGCCGTCCATGCCGCCGAAGTAGGTGTAGACGGCCATCGTCGACACGCCGGTCCCGGCCACCAGTGAGCGCAGGGTGACGGGCTCGCGGGTGCGGAGCATGCGTGCGGCCCGCTCGATGAGCAGGGTGCGGACCGCGGGATCCTTCGTTCTCGCCACAGCACCAGAATATATAGCATTGCAATGCTATAGTTAGGGGAACGACGAGCCCGCGCGCTCTCACGACAAGGAGTCAGCAGTGGCCATCACCCTGGTGAACCCCGAAGGACTGCCGAAGGTCGACATCTACCGCCAGGTGTCGGTCGCCACCGGATCGAAGCTGGTCTTCATCGCCGGTCAGGTCGCTCGCGATGCCGACGGGGGCAGAGTCGGCGAAGGCGACCTCGCCGCCCAGGTCGAGCAGTGCTACCTCAACATCGGCACCGCCCTGGCCGCGGCCGGCGGCTCCTTCGACGACGTGGTGAAACTGACCGTCTACCTCGTCGACTGGACCCCCGACAAGATGCCCCATTTCCTGGAGGGGGCCGCCCGGGCCTCCGCGAAGCTGGGCGTCACCCCGGTCCCGCCGCTCACAGGCGTGGGCGTCGCCGCGCTGGCCGAGCCCGACCTCCTGGTCGAGATCGAGGCCACCGCGGTCATCGACTGAACCCACGCACGGTCCCCGCCCGCGGGCGGGGACCGTGCGCCTGTTCCTACGTGGAACGCACCGAGTCCTCGAGGAAGCCGAGCACCAGCGGAAGGACGACCTCGGGCGCCTCCAGGGTGGGGCTGTGGCCCACGCCCTTGAGCTCCACCTGGCGGGCCCCGGAGATCCCACGCACCATGTCGGCGGACCACGCCGGAGGGCGTACGACGTCCTCTTCGCCGTTCACGACGAGAGTCGGCGCCGTGATCGACGCGAGCAGCCCGGTGGCGTCCTCACGTTCGATCACCCCGCGCGCCGCGTGGTGCAACCGGGCCGGCAACGCCGCGAACTGGCGGCGGAACTCGTCGACGAGCTCCTGCTTCGCCGGGTCGCTGCGCGTCGACGCGCCGAGCATGATCTCGAGCACCACCTGCTGCATGCCGGCATCGAACCCGGCCTCCTCGATGTGATCCGCCACCGCGCGGAACTCCGCCATCTGCTCGGGGGGCTCCGCGCGCACCGAGGTGCCGATCAGCACCAGCGCCTCCACGGCGTCGGGGTTGGAGGCCGCGAGCCGGACGGCGACGTCGCCCCCCATGGACTGGGCGACCAGTGAGTAGCGCCGTACGCCCGCGCGCTCCAGCGCCGAGGCGAGGTCCTCGACGCAGTCGTCCATCGTGACCGGCGCGGTCGCCTCGTCGATGCGGTCGCCCTGTCCCGGGAACGTCGGCTGCAGGAACCGGAACCGGCCCTTACCGGACGCCACCAGCCGGTCGAACATGTGCGGGCCGAGGAAAAGTGAGTGCAGGCACACGACCGCGGGAAGGTCGTGCTCTCCGGTGTCAAGCATGCTGCGCCTCCACGTCTCGGGCCTCCCCGCCTCCGACCGTCCCGCCCGCGACGAGCGCGGTCATATCTTCAGTGAGCGGTACGTCAGCCATCCGCGGTCTCCTTGTCTTCCGCCCCACCTTCAGCCGTTTCACGGAGCCTAGATGAACTCGGCTTCAATTTCAATGGCTGTTCGCCGCTAGGCCGAGCGAACCGGACAACGCTCGGACTGTCAGGTGGGCGGTTCGCATCCCTACCGCGGCGAGGCGGCGCTTCTCGCGGCCACGACGCTGGCCGCGGTTCTCACCGGCGCTCGCGGTGTGACGCCCGCGGGTGCGGCTTCCGCCACCGCCTCGATCGCCACCCCCAAGGTCTCGCTGCGCAACTACTCAAGGTTGGTGCGCGCGTGGCTCGTGTTCCCGACAAGTCATACGAGGGCGGGTGAGTCGGGAGTCACCCGCCCCGCGACGAGCGTTCCGTCCCGCACGCTGTGGCCGCCGCCGGTGACGTACCCGCAGATGCGAGCGCTGGCCGCCGAGATCCTGCCCGGCTCCCGGTACCGCCGCCACCTCATGTGGCGCTACAGCGTCACCTGGCGCAAGCCGCGGGACTGAGCCGGCGAGAACCATCCGTCGAGGACGCGGACCGTCTCGGCGCCGTCGGAGTGGAGGAGTCCCCGGATGCCGAGCCGGGCCGCTCCGTCCAGGTTCTGCTGGAGGTCGTCGATCATCACCGTGTCCTCCGGCGCCACGCCGAGCCGCTCACAGGCGATCGTGTACATCCGGCGGGCCGGCTTGCGCACGCCGACCTCGCCCGAGGCGACGACCACGTCCGCCAGCTCGGCCAGGTCGTAGCCCCGGTAGCAGTCGTCGCCGAGAGAGTTCGACACGATCGCGACCGGCACGCCCCGGGCCCGCAGCCCGCGCATCGCGTCGAGCATCGCGGTGTCCGGCCGCAGGCGCGACTGGAGGCCCCGCACGAACCCCTGCGCGCCGGGGTCGACCCCGTGGTGCCGCATCCGCGCCACGATCCCGGCCTCGAACTCGCGCTCGGCCATGCGCCCGCACTCATGTTCGACGAGGAGCCGCGCGGCTTCGTCGTCGTCGCGGAACAGGCCGGTCGCGAATCCCGGGTCACCGCTGATCTCCTGCGAGAACGCGCGGAAAGCGTCGATCACGCTGGTGGTGAGCACGCCACCGAAGTCGGTGAGCACGGCTCGGGGAGCGGGAGCATGAGCCATGGCGTCGCCTTCCACTGTCCTGAACATGACTTCGAACTTTAGTTGCTGCCCGGCCCGCTCAGGCAACCGCGAACAACCCGGCGGCTCCCATCCCGCCTCCGATGCACATCGTGACCACGACGTGCTGGGCCCCGCGCCGGCGGCCCTCGATCAGGGCGTGGCCGACGAGACGCGCCCCCGTCATCCCGTACGGGTGCCCGACCGAGATCCCGCCACCGTTGACGTTGCAGCGCTCGGGGTCGATGCCCAACTCGTCGCGGCAGTACACGGCCTGGGAGGCGAAGGCCTCGTTGAGCTCCCAGAGGTCGATGTCGTCGATCTTGAGCCCGTGCTGATCGAGGAGCTTCGGGATCGCGAACACCGGGCCGATGCCCATCTCGTCGGGGCCGCACCCGGCCACGGCGATGCCCCGGTAGACCCCCAGCGGCTCCAGTCCGCGCCGGGCCGCCTCGCCCGCCTCCATCAGCACCGACGCGGACGCCCCGTCGGACAGCTGGGACGAGTTGCCGGCGGTGACGCTGGAGCGCGCCGTCAGCTGACCGTCCGGCAGCACGGGGCGCAGGACCGCCAGCCCCTCGGCGGTCGTGGAGGGCCGGTTGCCCTCGTCGCGGGTCAGCGTCACCTGCCGGCCGATGACCTCGCCGTCCTCGCCGACGACCTTCTTCACCGACGGCAGGGCGACGATCTCGTCGTCGAACCGGCCGGCCTCCTGGGCGGCGGCCGTACGGCGCTGCGACGCCAGGGCGAACTCGTCCTGCCGCTCCCGGCTCACGCGGTACCGGTCGGCCACGATCTCGGCCGTCTGCAGCATCGGTATGTACAGGTCGGGCACGTACTCGGCCAGCCACGGATCCTCGGCGCGATAGCCGTTCATGTACTCGTTCTGGACCAGCGAGATCGACTCGACTCCCCCGCCCACGACCACGTTCATCCCGTCGTGCACGATCTGCTTCGCGGCGGTGGCGATCGCCATCAGCCCCGACGAGCACTGGCGGTCGATCGTCATCCCGGCCACGCCCAGGCCCAGCCCCGCGCGGAGCGCGCCCTGCCGCGCCACGTTGAAGCCGGAGGACCCCTGCTGCAGGGCCGCGCCGAGCACGACGTCCTCCACCTCCGGGCCCTCCAGCCCCGCACGCTCGACGGCGTGCCTGATGGCGTGCCCGGCCAGCTCCTGCGCCGAGGTGTCGTTGAACGCACCCCGGTACGCCTTCCCGATCGGCGTCCGCGCCGTCGAGACGATCACTGCTTCCCGCATGTCGATCTCCTTCTCTTCCCTTCGTGGCGGCCGTCTCGTGGCGGCCGTCAGACCGTCGGACCGCCGGCGACGTAGAGCACCTGTCCCGACACGAACCCGGAGTCCTCCCCGACGAGGAACGCGACCGCGGCGGCGACGTCCTCGGGCCGGCCCGAGCGCGCGACCGGGGTCCGCTCCACCATGCGCCGTTTGAGTTCGTCGAAGTCGATGCCCATCCGCGCCGCCGTTGCACGGGTCATGTCGGTCTCGATGAACCCGGGCGCGACCGCGTTGGCGGTGATCCCGAACTTGCCGAGCTCGATCGCCAGCGTCTTGGTGAACCCCTGGAGTCCCGCCTTCGCGGCGGCGTAGTTGGCCTGACCCCGGTTGCCGAGAGCCGACGTGCTCGACAGGTTGACGATGCGGCCGAAGCCCGCGTCGACCATGTGGCGCTGCACGGCTCGCGCCATGAGGAAGGAGCCGCGCAGGTGGACGCTCATGACCTGGTCCCAGTCGTTCAGCGTCATCTTGAAGAGCATGTTGTCGCGGAGGATGCCGGCGTTGTTCACCAGGACGACCGGCGCCCCGAGACCCTCGACGACCTGCTCGACGGCCCGGACCACCGACGCCTCGTCGGAGACGTCGCAACCGACCGCGAGCGCTCGGCCGCCGGCGCCGGTGATGGCGTCGACGACCTCCGTGCAGTCGGAGGCGTCGAGGTCGAGCACGGCGACCGCGTGGCCGTCGCCGGCGAGGCGGCGCGCGATGGCGGCGCCGATCCCTCGTGCGCCACCCGTCACGATGGCGACGCGCTGGGTGTTCGTCATGTGTCCGTAGTCCCTTCGTCGTGCCCGGCCCGTGGGCCGGCCTTCTGCCGGCTCGTTCAGATCCCCGCCGCCGTCGCCACCTCGTGGGCGTGGCCGACGAGCGCGTCGACACGCTCCGGGGTCAGCGTGCCGTCCGCGGCCTTGTTCAACGGCTCGTCCAGGGCCCTGCGCAGCACGCCTTCGGCGATGACCGCGATCTTCCACAGCCCCAGCGCGTGCCAGAAGCCGACGGCCGAGACGTCTCGGCCGGTGGCACGGGCGTACTCGTCGACGAGCTCGTCGCGGGTGGGGAAGCCGTCCAGCGTTGACGGGGCGAACTCCTGCACGGCCGGGTCCCCGGCCCGCGGCCAGTACGCGAGGAGTGTGCCGAGGTCGGCCAGCGGCTCGCCCAGCGTGCTCAGCTCCCAGTCGAGCACGGCGACGACCTCCCCCGTCTCCGGCGAGGTGATGACGTTCTGCGGATGCGGGTCGCCGTGGACGAGGGTGGTCTCGCGCTGGGGCCCGGCGGCGCCGGCCAGCCGCCGCGTCAGCGCGTCGAGCGCCGGGAGCTCCCGCGTCTTCGAGTGCTCCCACTGCCGGGACCAGCGCTTGAGCTGCCGCGGCGCGTACGGCGCGTGGCTCGCCAGCCCGGAAAGGCCCGTCGCGTCGAGGTCCACGGCGTGCACCTCGGCGAGCGTGCGCGCCAGCGAAAGGCCGACGGCGCGGCGCAGGGCGGGTGGCGTCGCCTCGGCGACCGCCATGCGGTCGAGGACCGTCCCGTCCACCCACGACATGAGGAACGCGGGCGCGTCGTCGCCGACCGCCCCGCGCGGTAGCACACCGTGCACCTCGGGCACGGGCACGCCGGTCTCTCGCAGCGCCGCCAGGATCCGCGCCTCGCGGACGACGTCGTGCGCCGACTCGAGCAGCTCGCCCAGCGGTGGACGGCGCAGCACCCAGCTGCGCCCGCCGCCCTCACGGAGGCGGTAGGTGAGGTTCGACTGTCCCAACCCGACCCGTTCGAACGACAGCTCCCCCGCCGGTTCGATGCCGTGTGCCGCCATCCAGCGGCGCACCGCGGCGGCGTCGACGCCGGGAACGCCCGCTCGCCGCGCCGATGCCTGCGCCGTCCTAGACACCGGCGGACGCCTCTCGCCGTCGCTCCGACTCGGGCGAGACCGCCACGCCGAGCAGGGCTCCCCCGTCGATCACCAGCGTCTCGCCGGTGATCCACGACGCGGATGCGGAGGCGAGGAACGCGATCGCGTCCCCGATGTCACGCGGCTCGCCGATCCGGCCGAGGGGCAACGAGGCGTTGAACGCGTCCTCGTGCTCCCTCCACAGCGCCTCCGCGAGCCGGGTACGGACGACGCCCGGCGCGACCGCGTTGACGCGGACCTTCGGCGACAGCTCGATCGCCTGCTGCTTGGTCAGGTGGATCAACGCGGCCTTGGTGGCGTTGTACACGCCGAGGTTCGGCTCGGCGGACATCCCGCCGACCGAGGCCGTGTTCACCACCGAGCCGCCGTGCTCGCCCATCCAGGCGCGTACGGCCAGCCCGGTCCACAGCAGCGGGGCCCACACGTTGACGTCGAACGTCTTCGCGAACCGCGCGTGGTCGACGTCGACGAGCGGCCCGTGGGCCGGGTTCGTGCCCGCGTTGTTGACCAGCACGTCGATGCTGCCGAACCGCCCCAGAGTGAAGTGGACGCACGCGCGGGCGGCCTCCTCGTCGACCGCGTGCGCGCCGTAACCGACGGCCGTGCCCGCTCCCGGGGGGGCCGCCGCGTTGACGCTCTCGGCCGCGGCCTCGGCGGACTCGGTGCTGCGGGAGGTCAGCACGACGTTCGCGCCCGCGGCGGCGAGCGCCTCAGCCGCGCCCAGCCCGAT
>NZ_QNFZ01000892.1 GCF_003313395.1 Nonomuraea lactucae
CGACGGGGCGACCTGCTGCGCCGCGTGCTGGAGGACCCGGTCAGCGCCGCCGTGGTCGGGCCGCAGCTCGGCATGCGGGCCGCCGCCGCCGCCGTCGTGGCGGCCTTCATCGTCGCCTCCGACGACCCGGGCGGAGTGGCGGCGGCACGCGCGGCACTGCAGCTCACCGACCTGGTCAGCCTGCACTGCGAGGCGCACTACGGCCACCATGGCTGCGCCCTCATCGACGGCACCGTCTACGCGCTGCTCCCGGCGGGCTCACCCTCGACCACGCACAAGGAACTGATCACCCACATCGCCGGCAGGGCGAGCCGGGCGCTGCACCTGCCCGTACGGGCCGCGCTCGGATCCGTCGTCGCCGGGTTGCGCGCGGCCGCGCAGTCGCGGGACGACGCCGACGCCGTCCTCCGCGTGCTGGCCGGGCGCGACTGGAGCGGCGGCGGCCCCATGGTGGCGACCATCGACGAGGTCAGGCCCAGCGTCGCGCTGGCCGAGCTGGCCGACATGACCGCCCTGGTGCCCAGGCTCGCGCAGGGCGCGGGCCCCACCATCCGGGCGCACGACCGCGAGCACGGCACCTCCTACGCCGACACCCTGCTCGCCTACTTCGCCTCCGACGGGGACGTCGCGACGGCGGCCAAGCGGCTCAACGTCCACCCCAACACCTGCAGATACCGCCTGGCCAGGGCGGAGGAGGTCTTCGGTTTCCGGCTCGCCGACGCCGACGGACGGCTGTTCCTCTGGCTCCAGCTACGTCTCTCCGCCAGAGAACACTCCCCCGATCTAACAAAGGGCCTTGACATCTGTGAAAAGAGCTAGGACGCTCCGTTTCAGAGAGCGCTCTCCGTCCACTCCCCCGCTGTGACGGAGACGTCATGAGACCACCCCCCATCCCGGGCGTCCGCCGCCCGGGACTCCTCGCCGCCCTCGTCCTCGCCCTGCTGACCGCCGTCCTCGTCCCCACACCGCACGCCGCCGCGGCCGACCCTCTCCTCTCGCAGGGGAGACCCGTCACCGCCTCCTCGGCCGAGAGCGCCGCGTTCCCCGCATCCGCCGCGGTGGACGGCGACCCGGGCACGCGCTGGTCCAGCGCCTTCTCCGACCCCCAGTGGCTCCAGGTGGACCTCGGCGCGGCCGCCTCGATCAGCCAGGTGCGGCTGAGCTGGGAGGCCGCCCACGCCGCCGAGTTCGAGGTGCGGGCGTCGGCCGACGGCACGTCGTGGACCACCCTCCACGCGACGGCCGGAGGCACCGGCGGCGACCAGACGCTGAACGTCTCCGGCGGCGGCCGCTACGTGCGCGTCCACGGCATTCGGCGCGCCACCCCCTGGGGCTACAGCCTGTGGGAGTTCCAGGTGTTCGGCACCATGAGCGGGCCCGGCGACGAGCGGCTGCTGTCGTACGGCAAGCCGGGCGTGGCCTCCACCTCCCAGAACGACGCCGACTGCTGGGAGTGCACCCCCGCCCGGGCGTTCGACCTCGACCCCGCCAGCCGGTGGGCGACCAGTTCCACCACCGGCTGGACCGATCCGGGCTGGATCTACGTGGACCTCGGCGCGACGGCCCGGATCAGCCGGGTCGTCCTCCAGTGGGAGGCGGCCCACGCCAGGGCGTACCAGATCCAGGTCTCACCCGACGCGGCTGCCTGGACGACCGTCTACGGCACGGCCACGGGCACCGGTCTCAAGCAGACACTCGAGGTCACGGGCACGGGCCGGTACGTGCGCGTGTACGGCACCCAGCGCGCCACCCCGTACGGCTACAGCCTCTGGGAGTTCCAGGTGTACGGCACCGGCGGCGCCCCCACGCCTCCGCCCGCCCCGCCGAAGGACCCCGCCGACCCGCCGTCCCTGGTGTGGCGGGACGAGTTCGACGGCCCGGCCGGCGCCAGGCCCGACGCCGCCGGCTGGCGCGCCGACCCGGGCACCGGCCCCAACAACGAGCTGGAGTACTACACCGACCACGCCAACGCCGCCATGGACGGCCAGGGCCACCTGGTCATGGAGGCGCGCAAGCAGGCGACTCCCGGCTCGACCTGCCCGCGCGACCCGCTCACCGGCAGCACCACCTGCCAGTACACCTCCGCCCGGATGAACACCGGCACGAGATTCCACTTCACCTACGGCCGGGTCGAGGCCAGGATCAAGGTGCCCAGGGGCAACGGGCTGTGGCCGGCGTTCTGGATGATGGGGGCCGACTTCCTGACCGGGCGGCCGTGGCCGTACAACGGCGAGATCGACATCATGGAGGTCCTCGGCAAGGACGTGAAGACCTCCTACTCGACCGTCCACGCGCCCGCCTACCACGGCGGCGGCGGCATCGGCGCGCCGTACACGCTGCCGGACGGCACCGGCTTCTCCGACGACTTCCACGTCTGGGCCGCGCACTGGGACAGCCGGGGCATCGTCTACACCCTCGACGGCAGGACGGTGCTGACGCTCAGCAAGGAGGAGGTCGAGCGGACCCGCGGCCCGTGGGTGTTCGACCATCCGTTCTACATCATCCTCAACCTCGCGGTCGGCGGAGACTGGCCGGGTCCTCCCGACGCGAGCACGCCGTTCCCGTCCCGGATGCTCGTCGACTACGTGCGCGTCTACCAGTGATCACAGGCACGCGCCGCGCGTGAACGCCACCGTCACCGCTACATCGTGGCGGCTACATCGTGGCGGCGCTGAGCACGGCGGCGCGGGTCATGTCGGCCTTGTTGCCCAGTCCGAGCTTGGAGCGGATGCGGCGGATGTAGGTGTCGACGGTGTGCCTGCTGATGCCGAGCGTGTCGGCGATCTGGTTCTGCGTCAGGCCGTCGGCGATGTGTCCCAGCACCTGCGACTCCCTGGCGGACAACGACTGCAGCTCAGGGCCCACGCCCGAGAAGCGGTTTCCGTCGAGGACCGTTCCGATCGCGTCGACGATCACGCCGACGGGAGCCGACCACTCGATGACGCCCGAGACGTGCCGGTGGCTTGGCAGATGGGTGCGTACGGGCGGTGCGAACAGCAGGACGGGAGCCGTCCCCGCCAGTTCGACGATGAGCTCGGCGGGATCGTCGGCGATGTTGGAGTCGAGCAGGAAGAGGTCCGTCGGAGGGGAGTGAACCGGGTCAGGAGGGAGCTTCAGTGGTCTCACCTCGAAACCCTCGGCTCTGAGCGCCTCGCACAGCCCGTGCTCCAGTATCGGATATTTGACGTGAACGGTGATGACGGCCATGCCAGTACCAGCTTTCCCCGGAAGCCAAGTGCCCGGACCGTCCGACCACGGGCCCGACGATCGGCCACATAATGGCCGAACCCCGCATAGGTTCCGTACATGGACCACCGCCTCTTGCGTGCGGCGGCGTCCGTGCATCAGCGGGGCCGCGTCGGCGGCGGGTAGTCGTACTCGCGGGTGCCGGCGAAGGTCTGCGGGCCGGTGATGCGGTAGTGGTGCGCGGCTTCGCCCGCGGTGTGGCCGGGGCCGACGTCCACGGTGATGGTGGCTCGTTGCTGGGCGATCGTGGCGTCCAGGCGGCGGGTCAGCCGGATCCCGGTGTTCGCCGGGTGGATCGACACCGTGAACCGGCTCGAACCGCCGGGACCGAACGCGCGGCCGTCGTCGGTGACGGCGCGACCGGCGGCCTCGGACGCGCCGCGCCGCGGCGCCCCCCATGGAACGACGACGAGGGCCACCGCGGCCGCCACCGCGGTCAGGGCGATGAGCACGGCGGGTAGGCGCCGTCTCCGGCGAGGGACCGGAGCCTGCTCCGCCTGCCCCGCCTGCGCCGGGGTGGTGGGCATTCGGGCGACCCGCGCCCGCTCCCAGGCCCTCTCCCAGGCCGGGAGCCGATGCTCGGGCACCTGGCACGCCCGCAGGAACGCCACCATGAACGCCTTCTTGGGGAAGCGGCGCCCGGCCAGCATGTCCGCGCAGGTGGCCCGGGGCAGCCGGGTCCCGCCCGCCCTGTCGGCCCGCAGCTGGAGCTCCCGGAGCGACATGTCGGCCCGCGCGAGCTGCTCGGCCAGCAACCTCACCAGATCCTCGTGACAGGTCACGGACTCCACACCGGATCTGGACGCCTCGCCACCAGCCGGATCCTCGCTCATTGCCTCAGACCGTCCTCCTCCGCCCGGGCCGTTCGGCATTCCACCCGAGAGTGTACGAGCGATTACTCCAGGTGTCCGACGGTTGACGGCTTTCCGGGTGCGGCCAGTGAGCGGATCGGTCGCGGACGGGTCCGTCCGCGTCTGTCCGAGCCCCTGTTGGACACCCCGGCCACGCGGCTTCGCTGGTCCCGAGGCGGCCACCCGGGGCCCTCGACCAGAGAGGAAGACGTCGACATGCACGACGCCTGCCGCTGGCACTACGAGGGCAGGCTGACGCGCGCCGCCTACCACGACGCGAACGACGCCTTCTCCTGGTACTGCTACTGATCAGATGCCGGGAGCCCGGGACCAGTCCTCCCCGGGCTCCCCTCCCCCCGCCCCGGAGTCTGTCAGCGGGTCGTGGTCAGGGTGCGTTTGCGGGAGGCGTAGATGTCGTCGATCAGCCCGTACGTGCGCGCCTGCTCGGCCGTGAAGATGCGGTCGCGTTCGATGTCGCGCCGGATCTCCGGCGTCGGCCGGCCCGTGTGCCTGGCGAGCAGTTCCTCCTGCTGGTCGCGCATGCGCAGGATCTCGCGGGCGTGGATCTCCAGGTCGCTCGACTGGCCGCGCCCGCCCTCGGTGGCGGGCTGGTGGAGCAGGACGCGGGCGTGCGGCAGGGCGGCCCGCTTGCCGGGTGCGCCGGCCGCCAGCAGGACCGCCGCCGCCGAGGAGGCCTCGCCGATGCAGACCGTGTGGATCTCCGGCCGGACGAACTGCATCGTGTCGTAGATCGCCGTCATGGCGGTGAACGACCCGCCCGGCGAGTTGATGTACATGTTGATGTCCTGGTCGGGGTCGAGCGACTCCAGCGTGAGCAGCTGGGCCATCACGTCATTGGCGGACGTGTCGTCGATCGGGGTGCCGACGAAGATCACCCGGTCCTCGAACAGCTTGTTGTAGGGGTCCATCTCCTTGAGGCCGTACGAGGTGCGCTCGGTGAACGACGGCAGCACGTAACGTCCGCTCATGTCAGTCGGTCCCCTCCGCGATGTGGTCGACGAAGCCGTATTCGAGCGCCTCCTGGGCGGTGAACCAGCGGTCGCGGTCGGAGTCGGCCTGGATGCGCTCCAGCGCCTGGCCGGTGTGGTGGGCGATGATCTCGGCTATCCGGCGCTTGGTGTGGAGCAGGTTCTCGGCCTGGATCTGGATGTCGGCCGCGGACCCGCCGATGCCGCCGAGCGGCTGGTGCATGACGATCCGGGCGTTGGGCATGGCGTAGCGCTTGCCCGGGGCTCCGGCGCACAGCAGGAGCTGCCCCATGGACGCGGCGAACCCCATGGCCACCGTCGCCACGTCACACGGAACGAACCGCATCATGTCGTACAGGGCCATCCCCGCCTGCACCGAACCACCGGGCGAATTGATGTAAAGGGTTATGTCGCGTTTCGGATCCGCTGCGGCGAGCAAAAGCAGCTCGCCGCAGAGCCGGTTGCATATGTCGTCGTCGACCTCCTGGCCGAGAACGAGTATCCGCTCCTTGAGCAGGCGCTGGGCGAGCTGGTCAGGCCATAGCGCGCGGGTGGTCTCCGTCATGGGCCGCCTTTCGTCGAACTATTTCTCCGACGCTAGACCCGGCCCCGCTCCATTCCGTCGCCTTTTCGCTGGGGGCGCATTTCTCTGAAGGCGCATTACTCCGGGAGCGAATACTCATCGACATACGATCCCGGATGTGAGACCGAACCCGGCACCGAGGCGGCGAGGATCTCGGAGGCGGGGACCAGCGTGGCCTCCGTCGCCGTCATGCCGGTGGCGGCCAGGTGGGTGTCCACCAGCCGCAACCCCACCGCATATCCCGCCATGTCGGGAATGCCGCGCGGTTCCATGCCGAACCTCCGCATCGCACCGTCCCCGAGCACGTACGCGGGCGTGAGCGCCATCCCGGCCAGGCCGGCGTCCGCCATGATCCGCTCGTACGCCGACTCCAGCGCCTCCCCCGACACCGTCGACGACCACGGCCCCATCGCCTCCGGCCCCGACAGCTCCCGCACGAACGCCTCCGCCAGCCCCTCGGCCACCACGTGGTCCCCCACGGTGACGGTCCGCGGGTTCCACTCCACGGTCTGGAAGCGCACGTTGTGGTGGAACTCGTGCACCGCGCAGTGCGCGATCCGCCCGATCGTCCCGTCGTCCGGCCAGGCCAGCAGGTACAGCCAGCCGGGCGAGCCGCCCATGCCGTAGTAGCCCCCGGCCGTCCGCATCAGGTAGTCGTCGTCCGGATCGCCGAGCACGAGCATGACCTGGAGCGAATCGGCCTGCCTGGCGTCCTTGAGCCGTTCGGACGCGCGGGCCAGCTCCCGTTCGACCTGCCCGAGCACGTCGGCGTCGATCATGCGCTGGACGGCCGGCAGGTAGCGCGGGTCGTCGGCGTCGACCCTGAAACCGGCGCCCCGGTGGTGGATGTCGACGATGTCGCCCGGCATCGGCATCGCGGACCGCATGGGCGCCAGCAGCTCCCGCAGCGCGCCGGGACGCCGCTCCAGCGGCTGCCCGAGCAGGTCGGCCATAGCCGTGAGCGTGTCGTGAACGATGAACTCCATGCCGCCGGACGCTAGAGCCTCACGTGACGTGAGGCTCAACCCGCCGAACCGCCTCGGGTCAGAGCGGCGACTCCTCTCCCGCGTCGTCACCCGGGGACTGGCCGGGCGTGCCGGGGCCGGTCTGGCTGGGCGACTGCGACGGCGTGGGCGTCGGCTGGCGCGGGTCCGGCGAGACCGGCGTCGGCGGCGGCGTCGGCTCGAAGTTGGTGGCCGGCAGCGGCCTCGGCAACTGGTCGGGATCGGCCCTGCCCAGCATCATCAGCAGGGCCATCACGGCGAACAGCAGCATCAGCACGGCCAGCACCAGCGCGGCCAGCAGCACCCTCCGGCGCGTCTCGGTGAGCGGCCTGCGCCCCGGCGCCGGTCCCGGCAGGGCGGGCGCCCGGTCGGTCAGCCAGTACGGGACGAAGTCGGGGCCGTGCGCCTGCCCGATGAAGGTCCCGCCGACCATGACCGGCTCCAGGAACCACTCGGCCCCGGGCCGGCCGGGCGCGTACGGCACGGCCACCCACGGCGCCCGGCCCGTCTCCATCGCCAGCACCTCGGGCGCGCCGTCCAGCACGGCGGCCCG
>NZ_QNFZ01000895.1 GCF_003313395.1 Nonomuraea lactucae
CCCGGCGGCGCGTGCTCGGCGGCCAGCAGCGCCGCGCCGCCCCACTCCCCGCCGAGGCCGACGCCCTGCGCGAACCTGAGCAGGACCAGCAGCACGGGGGCCGCGACGCCGATGGCCGCGTAACCGGGCAGCAGGCCGATCGCCACCGTCGACAGGCCCATCACGAGCAGCGAGGCGACCAGCATGGACCTGCGGCCGACCCGGTCGCCCCAGTGGCCGAACAGCGCCGAGCCGAGCGGGCGGGACAGGAACGCCACGGCGAACGTCGAGAACGCCGCCAGGCTCCCCGCCACGGGGTCCATGCCGGGAAAGAACGCGCCGGTGAGCACCAGGGCGGCGGCCGTGCCGTAGATGTAGAAGTCGTAGAACTCGATCGCCGTGCCGACGAGCGTGGCGCCGGCAACGCGCGCGCGGCTCGGCGTCTCAGCGCGGGTGGCGGTTGTCGTCGTCTCTCCCACATGTCCGGGCCAGTTCCGCGACGGCGGCCCTCAGCTCGTCGACCAGGGTTCTGGCGCTGTCCAGGGTCAGGATCTCCGCGTAGAAGGCGAGCGCGCCCGACAGCATGCCGCCGTCGAACCAGCTGTGCAGGACCAGATCGCCCTTGATGTGGCCGAAGTCCTCCGGGAGCCGGACCAGCCTGAGCCCACCCCAGCTCGTCGGGTGCGGGGGGTAGTTGTGGTGGTTGTAGGTGACCTGGAAGTTCGAGCCGAAGGCTGGGTCGTCGTTACCCGGGAAGCACCGGGCGGCGACCGAGGGCGGGAGCCCGGAGTTGGCGTACGCCAGGACGACGCTCTCCGCCACCCTCCGCAGGAGCGCGGATCCGCGCGAGCCGCCGCGCACCAGCGCGCGGACGACGAGCATCCCCCCGAAAGGTCCGATGACGTCCGCGAGCGCGCTGTCCCGGCGGTTCGAGACGGGCGACCTGACGTACAGGTCCTCCTGGCCGGTGAGCCGATGGAGTACCAGGAAGAGGGACGTCAGGAGGACGATGTACGGCGTGACCCCGACGCTCGCGCAGAGCTGTCTGACCGTCCTCGTCTCCCCCTCGTCGAAGTCGAACAGGCACGCGTCGCCCTGGTGGCTGAACACCGCGGGCCGGTCCGCGACGGCGAAGGGGATGTCGAGACGCTCCGGAAGACCCGACAGGGTCTGACGCCAGAAACGCTCCTTGCCATCGAACGCCCCCGCCGCGACGGCCCTGCGCTCCGCCAGGGCGAAGTCGCTGAAACGCCGCACCTCCCCGTCACGGGCCGGACCGCCCGCCCGCAGCCGGGCGTAGGCCGCACCGATGTCCGCGGTCAGCACACTCATCGACCACGCGTCCGCGATCGCGTGGTGGAGGTTGAACGCGCAGACGACGTCGTCCGCCCGGCGATACACCGAACACCGCAACAGCGGCGCCACGGAGGGGTCGAACGCCGTCCGGCGCAACGCCGCCATCATGTCGGTGAAGTGGGGGCCGTGGCGCACCTCCCGCACCAGCGCGCCTCCGGCATCCGCCGCGCCCGGGGCGGCGACCCTCCCGAGCAGCACACCGTCGGCGCCGGTGACGAAGCTGGCCCGCAACGCCTCCTGCCGGTCGACGGTCGCCGCGACCGCACGCGAGAACAGCTCGACATCGAGCCCGCCGCTGACCCGTAGACCGAAACAGAAGTTCTTGAGGAACGCGAACTCGCCGGCGGGCTTCCGCAGATCATGCTGCTGCGACAGGCTGGGGACGAACTGGTAGCCGCGCGCGGTCGCCGGCGCACGCCGCGGCGAGGGATCGACCGCCACGGTCGCCTCCAGGGACGCGGCGACCCCGCGAACCGTCCTGCCCGCGTAGACGGCTTCCAGGGATGTCTCGCACGAGAGCCGCTCCCTGATGGCCATCGTCATCCTGATCGCCGCCAGAGAGTCGCCCCCCAGGGCGAAGAAGTCGTCCTCCACCCCGACGTCCCCGCGTCCGAGAATCTCGCGCCAGATGTCCAGCAGCACGCGTTCGGCGGGCGTGCCTGCCTCCACCCGCGTGGACGGCGTGAGCGGGGTGCCGGCCAGGGCCTGGCGGAGCGCCGATCTGTCGGCCTTTCCGCTGGAGTTCAGGGGAAGGGTGCCGGGAAACCTCCACACCGCCGGGACCATGAACGCCGGAAGGTGCCCGGAGAGGTAGCGGCGGAGGGACTCGGCGCAGACCTCCGTCTCACCGGCGGCAAGCGCGACGAACGCCACCAGGCTCTCGCCGCCGACTGGATTCCCGCAGGGCAGCACCACGGCGTTGTCCACGGCATGGTGCCCGAGCAGCGCTGCCTCGATCTCTCCGGGTTCGATCCGATGGCCGTTGATCTTCACCTGGTGATCGGTGCGGCCGACGTACAGCAGCATCCCGTCGCCGGTTCGCCGTACCAGATCTCCGGTCCGATACAGCCGTCCGGGAGTGTCGCCGAACGGGTCCGCGACGAACCTGTCCGCCGTCATCCCGGGCCGCGTCACGTATCCACGCCCGACCCCGATCCCGCCGATCCACAGCTCGCCCGTGCCGGCGCCGTCCACAAGCTCCCCGCGCTCGTCGACGAGACGGACCTCGGCGCCGGGGATCGGCCGCCCGAGTGGGATGACCTCGTCGCCCTTGGGGTGGCCGACGTGGTAGAGCACCACGTCAGAGCATTCCGCCGGCCCGTAGGAGTTCACGAGCCGCACGCCGCATCCGGCGATCTCTTCCGCAAGACGAGGGGGGATCGGCTCCCCGCCGAGCACGGCCACGCGCAGGGAGTCGCGCAGCAGCGCGTCCTTCAGTACGCGAAACGCCGAGGGCGCGCAGTTCGTCCTGGTCGGCCGATGGCGCTCCACCGCGGCGCGGATCCCGTCGACGTCGCCCACGCGCCGCCCTCCGAAGATCACCTTGCCGCCCGAGGTCAACGGCTCGAAGATGTTCTTCTGGGTCAGGTCGTACGCCACCGAACTGACCACCAGCGTCCTGCCGTCACGGCCGCCGCCCGTCTCCGCTCCGGAGTACCAGGCGCAGAGATTCGCGAACCCCCTGTGGTGGTTGAGCGCCCCCTTGGGGCTGCCGGTCGATCCGGAGGTGAAGATGCAGTAGACGAGGTCGCCCGCGGCGGTGTCGCGCGGCAGGTCGGTGTCCGCGTGGGTGGCGACCTTCCCCCAGCCGGAGTCCAGGCACAGCACCCGTTCGGCGACGCCGTGACGCAGGTCCAGGTGCGCCTGGGTCAGCAGCATCGAGCTGCCGGCCTGCGCCGCCACGAGCCTCACGCGGTTCCTCGGGTACGTGGAGTCGAGCGGCAGGTACGCCGCGCCGGCCTTGAGCACCCCGAGCAACGCCACCACCAGTTCGAGCCCGAAATCCGTACAGACTGCAACGAGGTCGTCGCGCCCCAGACCCGCGGCGCGCAGATATCGCGCCAGCCGATTCGCCCTCGAGTTCAGCTCCCCGTAGGTCAGGTGCTCGTCGCCGATCGCCACGGCGACCGACGTCGGCGCCTCGGCGGCGCGATCCTCGAACTGGTGGTGCACACACACGTCCAGGGGATGCCTCCCAGTCTCGGGGCGCGACGGTTTGGGCTCCACGCCTGGCCAGCGCGGCCATATTGCCAGGTCAGCGGCAGGGTGGCCAGCACCTTCGAGTCCGGGTGTCCGGCGGGGCCCCGGATCGGGCACTCCGGGGGCAAGCCTGAGACACGCCGTCTGACCTGGTGATTGAGCTGGATGTGTTCGCGAGCGAGACTGAGGGTATGCGACATGCGTGCTCGCACGCTCACTCTCCGTAGTGAGCGCCGCCCGAGCACCCCATGCCATAGATCGCACATCCAGGGAGCGCCCAGTGAGCGACAATCTTCTAGAGTCGACCGAGACGCAGCGGAACTTCAACTCCCTCTATGACCGCCGCCGGCGTGCGTCACTGGACGACGCCCGCCAGGAAGCCGAGGCTGTGGTCAAGGCAGTCAGCCGCATCAGCGCCTACGCGGACGAACACTCCTCCCCCGGCGCGGAGAGCCTCGCGGCCGGAAAGCTGTTCGAGATCGCCGGCGAGCCGAGTTCCGCGGAAACGGCGTATCGCAGGGCGCTCGCGGAGGATCCAGATCTGGACGAGGCCGCCGCGAGACTCGTCGTCGTGCTGACGAAGCTGAGGCGCTTCGACGAGGCGCTGGAGATCGGCGGCACCCTCCTCCTGAAGTCCCCGACGGCGGTCTTCTCCTCGCTCGTCTACGAAGGGCCCCTCTCTGCGTGCACCGTGCTGGGCGACGTGTACCGCCTGTCCGGGAACCACACCGTCGCGGCGGGCCTCTACCGTGAGGCGGCGCGGCTTGAGGGGAGCACCCCCTACAGCGTCAGCCAGGCAGTCGTCACGATGGCCCTGGCAGGGCAGGGCCGGGCCATCGCCCAGTTCGCGGATGAGCACTCCGGAGCGAGCGTGGGCGAACGGATCCGGAGCCTGATCCGCCTGTCCCGGGAGACCGACGAGCGCTTCGCCATCATCCAGGAGGTCGCCGCTCGGGCGAACATCGCCGCGGGAGAGTCGATGCTGGTGGACCCGCTCGATCTCGTCGCCGAGCGGTAGTGCTTGGGCACCACGTGGACATCACCCTGGTCAAGAGCGTGCTCCGGACCCGTTTCGCGTTGGACGACGATGACGTGGCGTACGTCGGCGGCTCAGTCGCCGACGGGATCGCGACGCCGTGGTCGGACGTCGACGTGTTCCTCATCCGCCACGGCGCGGAGGCGGCGGACGACGGGATGCGGCTGGTCCCGATGCCGCACGACGACATTCCCATGGACCTGGAGGTGTGGTCACGGGGTGAGGTCGAGGATCTGCTGGGCAAACTGCGCGCGTTGCGGTCGGACTCGCGCAGCGACCACCGCGCGTTCATGCGCTTGTCGGACGACGAGCGGGACTTCCTGCACTCCCTGGCCATCGCGATTCCGGTGCACAACGAGGACCGGCTGCGGGATCTGCAGGCGGACGTGGACCGGGATCTCCTGGCGAAGCTGTCACTGGCTCGGGCGCTGGTGGGGATCACCAATTCGCAGACGGATCTTCTGGGCTGGCTCTCCTCCGGTGATTGGCAGAGCGTCGGAGTGGCGTGTCAGAGGCTGCTGGACTTCTCCGCGTCCGCGCTGCTCGCGGCGATCGGATGCACCCACCCCGGCGGAAAGTGGCTGACCGCTCTGCTCCGGAGCGAGTTCAGAGACAGACCGGTTCCGCCGCGGTTGCTGGCGGGCGCGAAGAGCCTGACGGACCGGTTCTACGCCCTGCAGGCCAGGCCCGCGCACGCGGGCGCCGTCGACGGCTACGCTCGTGCCTGCGTGGGGTTCGCGAACCTGGCGGTGGCGTACGCGCAGACCGCCGGGGTGGAGCGCCTCGACTCCACTGTGCGCGCTGTCCTGTGGTCGCCGGAGTCGCCGCGTTCTCCCTCCGACGGCAGGTCGTGCCCCGCCCTGTCGTGCGGTGCGCAGCTCCGCTACGACTCCGGCCAGTGGTACCTGCTCCACGTCGGGCGGGAGATGTACCAGGTCAACGCCACCGCGGCCGCCATGGTCCTGCTCCTCGACGGCCGGTCCACCGAACAGGATGTTCTGGACGTCCTGCGGGATCTGTCATCGGCCGACCGGGACCAGCTGGCGAGGTCCCTGCACGACCTGCTGATGTTCCTGGAAAACGCCAACCTTCTCGCTCCGTGCGAAGCGTCGTGAGTTCCGCGGGCTCCGCCGGTGTCCGCCAGGACGTCCTCACGACGCTCCCCTGGGGTACGGCCATCCGCGACGAGGCGGCCGAGCTCGCGGTGGCGCTGCGGCTCGGCGAGCCGTCCTCCGCCGCGGGACCCGTCCGGTGGGAGGTCGATTCCGACGCGGTCGCCATCCGTTGGTCCGCTGGCCGGGTCGTGATCCCCGCCGCCGTTCTCGACCTGGTGGCCGCGGCGGGCTTCCCGATCCCGGGCGTCGCCGGCGACGGTGTCGAGGCCCTCGCACTGAGCTTGCTCATCGCCGTGACCGCTCTGGCCACGCCGGGCAAATGCGGTCCGGCTCATGGTGCCTGGCCGATCGACGGCTCGGGACGGCCCCGTCTCGACGGGCCGGACGGCGCGGAGGGGCTCGACGGCGGCGCGACCGCACGCGTGGCCGTGTTGGGGGCGGTCCTGCTGGCCGCCGACGACGCCGCTGCCACAGTGGCCGAGACGCTGCGCGGGCATTGGCCGGTGCCACAGATCCGGTCGGCCGCCCGGGTGACGTACATCGCCGGCCTCGCGCATCCTCAGCCGGCGCGTCGCCGGCAGGCCTGCCGTCGTACCGGCGAGGTGGTGACGTCGTGCTGGCTGCTTCCCGGGCTCCGCTCCGCTTACCGGCGTACGACGTCGCCGGCGGTGCGCTTGGCGATCGACGAGGCGCACCACCTGATCGGCAAGGCGGCCCTGGCCGCCCCGGATGAGCGTGCGGTGTCGCGGATCCGGCGCAGCACCTACTCCGGCCGGTTGCATCGCCTGGACCGGTTGATCGCCCAACTGGTGGTGTCGGCCGCCGACGGCGGCGAGCCTGTGGCCGGGGTCGACGTCGAGCTGCTGAGGCGCTCCCTCGACGAGGGCGGCGCCGTCCGGATTCGGGACGAGGCCGTCTCGGACGGCAGGACGAGCGTCGACCTCTGGCACGCGCTGCGAGACGCCGGCGTGCGTGGGACCGTGCTGGCCGGCGACCGATACTCCGCCTTCACGCTGGTCGAGACGCCGGATGGCGCGGCCGGCGTCCTCGACGGATCCGGCCGGTGCATCCAGATCGAGAGCACGGAGGTGCTGGAACTGCCCGCCGCGCGCCGTCCCGGCCTCGGTGACCCGACCGCCCGCCGCCTCGAGGTCTCCCCGGCCAGGACGGCGTGCCGGTGGGTGACTCCTGCCCGTCCCCCGCTGGAACAGTGCGCCGCCGCGGGGCTCGCGCTCGAGTTCCGCGGTCAGGACGTGTTCGTCCACGATCCGCGTCCGGCGCAGATCATCCGGGCATGCGGCCTGCTGTACCGGCGGCTGCGGGACGACGTGGACGCCGACAGCTACTTCGCCGACGCCGACATCGCCGCGGCGATCAGCGGGTTCGGCGACGACCTGACCGTGGGAGGCGTCCTCCTGGTCGGCAGTGTCATCGACTCGCGGGACAGCCGCCGCCGCTACACCGACGTCGACGTGCTGCAACGGACGGCGGGCGGCGAGCTGCGCCACTGCGCCCGGCTGGGCCGCGGCGTCGGGCCGGCGGTCGCCGGCGGTGTGGC
>NZ_QNFZ01000896.1 GCF_003313395.1 Nonomuraea lactucae
CCCCGCCGGCGGGGACGCCGTGGCGCGCGTGCGGCGCGGCGTTGAAGCACAGTTCGCCCGCGGCGGGATCGCCCGCCAGGGCGCGCTGCGCCGCGCCGATGACGCCCTCCAGCTCCCCGGCCACCGCCGCGTACGTCTTCGCGGCCTCCCGGTGCACCCAGGCGATGGACGAGCCGGGCAGGATGTCGTGGAACTGGTGCAGCAGCACGGTCTTCCAGAGGCGGTCGAGCTGCGCGTACGGGTACGGCGCCCCGGCCCGCACGGCGGCGGTGGCCGCCCACAGCTCGGCCTCGCGCAGCAGCGACTCGCTGCGCCGGTTGCCCTGCTTGGTCTTGGCCTGGCTGGTGAGCGTGGCGCGGTGGAGCTCCAGGTAGAGCTCGCCGACCCACACGGGCGGGTTGGGGTACTCGGCCTCGGCCTTGGCGAAGAACTCGGCAGGCGTCTCCCAGGTGACGGTGGCCGAGCCTTCGAGGTCGCGCATCCGCGCCGCCTTGGCCACCATCTCGCGCGTGGTGCCGCCGCCCCCGTCGCCCCAGCCGGTGGGGGCGAGGGAGTGCCGGGCGACGCCCTTGTCCTTGAAGTTGCGCGCCGCGTGGGCGATCTCGCCGCCCTTCATGGAGCAGTTGTACGTGTCCACGGGCGGGAAGTGGGTGAAGACGCGGCTGCCGTCGATGCCCTCCCACAGGAAGGTGTGGTGCGGGAAGGTGTTGGTCCGGCTCCACGAGATCTTCTGGGTGAGCAGCCGCCTGGAGCCGGCTGCCCTGATGATCTGCGGCAGCCCGGCCGCGAAGCCGAACGTGTCGGGCAGCCACACCTCGTCGGTCTCGATGCCGAACTCCTCCAGGAAGAACCGCTTGCCGTGCACGAACTGCCGGGCCATGGCCTCCGCCCCGGGCATGTTGGTGTCGGACTCGACCCACATGCCGCCGGCGGGCACGAAACGGCCGGCGGCGACGGCCTTGGTGACGTTCGCCCAGACCTCGGGCCGGTGCTCCTTGATCCACGCCCACTGCTGCGCCTGCGACATGACGAAGACGAACTCGGGCTCGTCGCGCAGCAGCGCGGTCATGTTGGACGCGGTGCGGGCGACCTTCCTGACCGTCTCGCGCAGCGGCCACAGCCACGCCGAGTCGATGTGCGCGTGGCCGACCGCGCTGACGCGGTGCGCCGACGGCTGCGCGGGCGTGGACAGGACGCCGGCCAGCCGGTCGCGGGCCGCGGCGGCGGTGCCGTTCACGTCCTGCAGGTCGAGGGCGTCGAGGGCCCTGTCGACGGCGCGCGTGATCTCCCAGCGGCGGGCCCCGTCGGCGGGCAGCTCGTGCATGAGCTCGCCGAGCACCTCCAGGTCCATCACGAGCCGCCACACGGTCTCGTCGAAGACGGCCAGGTCCATGCGGGCCAGCGTGTACTGGGGCTCGCTGCCGGCGGTCTCCTTGTCGCCGAGCCGGGTGGGCCGGAAGGGGTGGTAGTCGAGGATGACCGGGTTGGACGCGGCCTCGATGTGCAGCCGCACCTCCTCGCCGCCCTGGACGGGCGCCCCGACGCGTACCCACTGGTTGCGGGGGTTGAGGCCCTTCACGGGGCTGCCGTCGGAGAGGTAGACGAGCCCTTCGCACTGGAAGCCGGGCATGTTCTCGTCGAATCCCAGGTCCAGGACGGCCTCGACCGTGCGGCCCGCCCACTCGGCGGGCACCGTGCCGGTGACCGTGAACCAGCTCGTGCCCCACGGCGCGCCCCACCGGTCGCCGGCCGCGATGGGCTCGGGGACGGCGGCCAGCCCTTCGGCGACCGGCACCGGCTCGCCGGGCGCGTGCCAGACGGCCACGTCGAGCGGCACGGACTCGGGATACACGGCGGGCCGGACGCGCTCGTCCAGCACGCGCTTGAGGCGGGCTTCGACCAGCTTGCGGTCGTCATGCATCTGGAGGCTCCCAACTGTCTGACTGGCGGCGGGCGGTCAGCCCTTGATCGCGCCTTCCTCGACTCCCCGGAAGAAGAACCGCTGGAGCGCCGCGAAGACGACCACTATCGGCAAGAAGGAAATCATGGTGCCCGCGGCGATGAGGCGGGGATTGGCGCTGAATGTGCCGTTGAGGTACTGCAGGCCTACCGTGAGGGTGTAGTTCTGCGGGTCGTTGAGGACGATGAGCGGCCACAGGAAGTCGTCCCACGCGCCGATGAACGCGAAGATCGTGATGACGCTGAGCATGCCGCGGACGTTCGGCAGGCCGATGTGGAGCAGCCGCTGCCAGGCGGTCGCGCCGTCGATGATCGCGGCCTCGTCCATCTCGCGCGGTATCGCCTGGAACGCGGTGCACATGAGCAGGACGTTCAGCATGCTGATCGCGCCGGGCAGCGCGACGCCCAGGAGCGTGTCGGCCAGGCCCATGCTGCGAATGGTGACGTACTGGGAGACGATCGTGACCTCGCCGGGCAGCACGAGCGTCGCCAGGAACGCGCCGAGCAGCAGCTTCGCGCCCCGGAAGCGGAGCTTGGCCAGCGCGTACCCGGCGAGGGTCGCGCCGACGGCGTTGCCCGAGACCACGATGGCGGCCACGATCAGCGAGTTGGCGGCGTAGGCCCAGACGGGGATGGTCCTGGCGACCTCGGCGTAGTTGCCGAGCGTCGGCTGCTCCGGGAGGAAGCTCGGCGTCCGGGTGAAGATGTCCTCGCCGAGCCCCTTGAGCGAGGTGGACAGCTGCCACAGGAACGGCGAGACGGTGAGTGCCAGCACGAGCAGGAGCAGCGCGTAGCGCAGCGCCTTCTCGCGCGGGGTGACCGTGGCGAACCCGCTCGGCCGCGCGTTCCGGCGCCGCCTGGCGTGCGCCGCCATGTCAGGCCGCCTTCCTGTTGAGCCGCAGCAGCATGAGCATCGGCCCGATCGTGATGGCCAGCAGGACGATGCTGAGCGCCGAGGCGTAGCCGAGGTGGCCGGTGAAGCCGCGGCTGTAGAGCTGGATGAGCATGACGACCGACATGGCGCGGCCGCCCGGGCCGCCGGTGCCGTTGGACAGCACGTACAGCTCGGAGAACACGCGCAGGGCGGAGACGGACACCAGCACGGAGACCAGCAGCATCGTGTTGCGCACGCCGGGTACGGTGACGCTCCAGAAGCGCCGCACGGGACCGGCGCCGTCGACGGCGGCGGCCTCGTGCAGCTCGCGCCGTACGTTGCCGAGCGCCGAGAGGTAGATGATCATGTAGTAGCCGAGGCCCTTCCAGACGGTCAGGCTGATCGCGCTGAACACCAGCAGCCAGCGGTCGGTGAGGAACGGCACGGGCTCCGCCACCACGCCCAGCCACTGCGCGAAGCCGTTCACCAGGCCCCGGTCGTCCAGCACCCAGCCCCAGATCAGCGCGACCACCACGGCCGAGGCGATCACCGGGGTGTAGAAGGCGGTGCGGAAGTACATGATGCCGGGCAGCTTCTTCTCCACCAGGATCGCGATCAGCAGCGGCAGCACGGTGAGCAGCGGCAGGCAGACCAGCATGAAGACGACGCTGTTGAGCAGCGCGTCGGCGAGCTGGTCGTCGTCCAGCACCCGCGCGAAGTTCTCCAGGCCGGTGAAGCGCCCGCCGCCGAGCGGCTTGGCGTTGGAGAACGACAGCACCACCGTGTTGATCGACGGCCAGACGTAGAAGACGATCAGCCAGACCGCGGCGGGCGCCGCCAGCAGCCACGGCGTGAACCAGCGCCGATGGGTCACGTCGGGTCAGCCCTTGAGCAGCTCGTCGCACTTGGCCACGGCGGCGTCGAGGGCCTCCTGAGAGGTCGTCTCTCCGCTCATCGCGAGCGCGAACTGCTGCCTGACGAACTTGTTCATCGCCTCGCTGACCTGGACGGGCTGGAGCATCTTGGCCTTGGCGAGCGAGGTGAACGCGATGACCTTGGCGTCGCCGGAGTTGGTGCCGTCGCTCTTGCTGAAGAACGGGTCGTCCGCCGAGGCCCTGGTGCTCGGGAAGATGTTCACCAGGTGGGCGAAGGCGGCCTGGTTCTCCGGGCTGGTCACCCAGCGGGCCAGGGCGATCGCCGCGGGCGCGTTCTTGGTCTGCCGGGCGATCGACAGGCCCTGGACGTACAGGGGCGGGGTGCCCATCGCCACCGACGGCACGACCTTGGGCGCGAGCGACGGGTTGTCGGTCGCCAGGCTGGTGATGAAGTTGCCGCCGCCGGTCGTCCAGGCCACCGTGCCCTCGCCGAACAGCTTGGCGTTGCCCGCGTAGGTGTCGGTCAGGACGTCGCGCGGCAGCAGGCCCTCCTTGAACGCGCCGCGGTACTTGTCGAGCAGCGCGGCGGCCTGCGGCGTGTTGAAGGTGAACCGCGTGCCGTCGTCCGACATGAGCTTCACTCCGGCGTTGGCCAGGTCGCCGAGCTCCGGCCTGCGGCTCATCAGGTAGACCTTGCCGCCGGACTTCTCCTTGAGTGTCCTGGCCTGGGCGATGAGCTGGTCGAGGTCCGCGGGCGGCTTCTTCGGGTCCAGGCCGTGCTTGGTGAGCAGTTCGGAGTTCCAGTAGTTGACGTCGGTGTTGAGGTACCAGGGGTAGCCGTACGTGCCCTGGGCGCCGGGGTAGCGGTAGGCGTCGAGGCCGCCGGGCACGTACTCCCCGGCCAGCTTCGGGTCCGCCTGGGAGACGTCGAGCAGCAGGTCCTGCTTGACCAGCGGGAGCGCGAAGTCGGGAGGCAGGTTGACCACGTCGGGCAGGGTGCCGCCTGCCGCCTGGCTGAGCACCTTGTCGGAGTAGCCCTCACCGGGCTGGTCCAGCCACTCGACCTCGACACCGGGGTGCTTCTTCTCGAAGGCGTCGATGACGCCCTGCACGTAGTCGGTGAACTTGGGCTTCAGCGCCCACGTCTGTAGGCTCACCTTGCCCTTCACCTCGCCGTTCGCCGCACCCGTCGCGGTGCCCGCCGCGGGGGCGGCGCTCCCCTGCCCGGCGTCGCCGAGCCCACAACCCCCGGCGACCATCACGGCCGCCATGGCCAGTCCTGCCCAGCACCTTCGCATGAAGCTCTCCTTGGGGTACTAAACCGCTCTAGTTGCCGGACTATCCACCGCGCTACACTCCGATGTCAATAGGTCAGCCGAAGTCGAGCGGCGAAAGCCGCGAAACCTCCCGTAAACCTCCGCGCAACGAAGGAGCCACGCTTGAGCCGACCGACGATCGCCGACATCGCGAAGCGCGTGGGGGTCTCCAAGGGCGCGGTGTCGTTCGCTCTGAACGGCCGCCCCGGTGTCAGCGAGGCGACCAGGGCCCGCATTTTGCAGGTGGCCAAGGAGATGAACTGGCGACCGCACAGCGCCGCGCGGGCCCTGGGCGGGGCCAGGGCCGAGGCGGTGGGCCTGGTGATCGCCAGGCCGGCGAGCACGCTCGGCGTGGAGCCGTTCTTCGCCCACCTGCTGTCGGGGCTGCAGGCCGGGCTGTCGGCGCAGTCGGTGGCGCTGCACCTGCTGGTCGTCGAGGACGCCGAGGCCGAGATCGAGGTTTACCGCGGCTGGGCGTCCGAGCACCGGGTCGACGGGTTCGTCATGGTGGACCTGAAGGTGCGCGACCCGCGGATCGAGGCGCTGGAGGAGGTCGGCGTGCCCACCGTGGTGCTCGGCGGGCCCGGCAGGCACGGCTCGCTGTCCAGCGTCTGGGCCGACGACCGGGAGGCGATGCTGTCGGTGGTCGACTACCTCGCCGCGCTCGGCCACCGGCGGGTGGCGCACGTGGCGGGGCTGCCCGCCTTCCGCCACACGCAGCGCCGGATGCGGGCGCTGCGAGACTCCGCGCGCCGGCTCGGTCTGGTAGACGCGGTGTCGCTGCCCACCGACTTCAGCGACGCCGAGGGCGCGGCGGCCACCCGCGCGCTGCTCTCGCGCGCCCGGCGGCCCACCGCGATCGTCTACGACAGCGACGTGATGGCGCTGGCGGGGCTGGGCGTGGCGGCGGAGATGCGGGTCCGGGTGCCGGACGAGGTGTCCATCGTGGCGTTCGACGACTCGGTGCTGACCAGGATCGCGCACCCGTCCATCACCGCGCTCTCCCGCGACACCTTCGCGCTCGGGCGGCAGGTCGCGGAGGTGCTGCTGGAGGTGATCGCCGATCCGGCGCGGCACTTGGACGTCAAGACGGCCACCCCGCGGCTCGTGGTCCGCGAGAGCACCGCGGCCCCCGGTCTTGGCAGGGACGACTAAAGCGGTTTAGGGTGCGGGCAACCGAACCCCACTCCGGAGGACGCGTGACCCTGCCGCACCCCAAACCGGCCCCGCTCCGCTTCGGCGCCAACTACGTGCCGTCGGCGGGCTGGTTCTACAGCTGGCTCGACTTCTCGGCCGACGACGCCCGCCGCGACTTCGAGGACCTGGCGTGGATCGGGCTCGACCACGTGCGGGTGTTCCCCGTGTGGCCGTGGCTGCAGCCCAACCGCGCGCTCATCCGGCAGCGCGGGATCGACGACCTGCTCGGCCTCATCGACGTGGCGGCCGAGTTCGGCCTGTCCGTGGCCGTGGACCTGCTGCAGGGGCACCTGTCCAGCTTCGACTTCCTGCCGTCCTGGGTGCTCACCTGGCACGAGCGCAGCGTCTTCACCGACCCTGCCGTGCGCGAGGGCGTCGCCGCCTACGTCGACCGGCTCACCCGGGCCGTCGCCACCCGCGACAACGTGTTCGCCGTGACGCTCGGCAACGAGGTGAACAACCTCTGGCCGGCCAGCCCCACGGTCCCCGAGGCGTCCGCCGGCTGGGCCGCCGAGCTCGTCGGCGTGGCGAGCGCCGCCGCTCCCCACCTGCTGAGCCTCCACTCCCTCTACGACGCCGCCTGGTACGACCCCGGTCACCCCTTCCTGCCGGCCGACGCCGTGGACCTCGGCGACCTGACGACGGTGCACTCGTGGGTCTTCAACGGCGTCTCCGCCGTGGACGGCCCCCTCGGCCCGGCCACCGTGACCCACGCCGACTACCTCGTCGAGCTGGCGGCGGCCACCTCGGCCGACCCGGCCCGGCCCGTCTGGCTGCAGGAGGTGGGCGCCCCCCGCCCCGACATCCCGGAGGCCGACGCGCCCGAGTTCGTCCGCCGGATGCTCGGCGCGGTCACCGCGAACCCCGCCCTGTGGGGCGTCACCTGGTGGTGTTCCCATGATCTCGACCGTGCCCTGGCCGACTTCCCCGACCGGGAGTACGACCTCGGCCTGTTCACCGTGGACCACCGGGCCAAGCCGGCGACCAGGGAGCTGGAGGCGTTCGTCCGCGAGTCCCGCGCCGCCCCCGCCGCCCGCCCGGGGCCGCGGCCCGCGCTGGTGTGCGACGTGGACCTCCG
>NZ_QNFZ01000898.1 GCF_003313395.1 Nonomuraea lactucae
CGCGGGGCTGTCCGGTGCCAGACCGCCCGGCGCGAGGCTGTCCGGCGCGGGGCCCCCCGGCCGCGCGTCCTGCCGGGACGAGGCGGCCGGGTGCCTGGAGACCGCCGTCACCTGCTCCCCGGCCGAGGTGAGCGCCCGCACGAGCTCGCGTCCGACGTTCCCGGTTGCGCCCGTCACTACGATCATGATCCGTACTCCAGTACATGAGTGAGCTGACTAACTAACTCTGGGACCATAGCGGGACAGCCGGTCATGTGTCCATAGTCAGTCGGCCAACTGACTCACGAGAGGGCGGCTAGCGTTCGGTGTCCTTGTCGAGCACCGGCTTGACGTCCACGATCGGAGTGCCGTCCAGCGCCTCGAGGTCGCGCACCAGCATCCGCGTGCCCTCCACGGCGAGGATCCGCACGCGGTGCAGGCCCACCGGGTTGGGGCGGTCGGGCGAGCGCGTGCTGAACACGCCCTCCCGCGGCCTGGTCAGGTCGCCGCGGGGATGGACGGAGAGCGTGTCGCGGCGCGCGCGGTCGAGCCAGGTGAGCACGATGACGTCGTCTCCGGCCCCGAGATCGCGCAGGCCCTCGCGCACCCGCTCCTCGAACACCAGCCACGCCTCCGGCGAGCCCTCGTCGCCCTGCTTGGGCGCCTGGTCCCGGTCGATCAGAGGCGATTCGACCCAGCCGATCGGCTCCACCGTGAACGTCTCCACACCCATGATCCGCCCCACCTTCCGTCGGCGGGTCGCAGGGCCACGAGGCCGCTCACCCGCGAATGCCCTACAACTGGTTGGGGACCGCCCCGCCGTAACGCCTGTCGCGCTTGGCGTAGGTCTCGCACGCCTCCCACAGGTCCCTGCGGTCGAAGTCGGGCCAGAGCCGGTCGAGGAACACCATCTCGGCGTAGGCCGACTGCCACAGCAGGAAGTTGGAGAACCGCTGCTCCCCCGACGAGCGGACGAACAGGTCGACCGCAGGGATGTCCGGCTCGTCGAGGTAGCGGGCGAACACCTTCTCGTTGACCTTCGACGGCTTGACCCGCCCGGCCGCGATGTCGCCGGCCAGTTTGACCGCGGCCTCGACGATCTCGGCCTGGCCGCCGTAGTTGACGCAGAACTGCAGCGTCAGCGCGCGGTTGTGCTCCGTCATCGCCTCGGCCGTGCGCAGCTCGGCGATGACGCTCTTCCAGAGCCGCCCCGGCCGACCCGCCCAGCGCACCCGCACGCCCATGGCGTTCAGCTCGTCGCGGCGGCGGCGGATGACGTCGCGGTTGAAGCCCATGAGGAAGCGCACCTCGTCGGGCGAGCGCTTCCAGTTCTCGGTGGAGAAGGCGTAGGCGCTCAGGTAGGGGATGCCCAGCTCCAGCGCCCCCTCGATGACGTCGAACAGCGACGCCTCACCGGCCTTGTGCCCCTCGGTGCGCGGCAGCCCGCGCGCCTTGGCCCAGCGGCCGTTGCCGTCCATGACGATGGCCACGTGCCTGGGCACCAGCTCGCGCGGGATGGGCGGCGGGGTCGCCCCGGAGGGGTGCGGCGTGGGCGGTCGGACGTTCAAACTGGCTCCCTTTCTACGTGTCGAAGAGAGCGTATTCCGTGTTCGAGGTGCCATTGCAGGTAAGCGGCGACCAGGCCGCTGCATTCGCCGCGGTGGCGCGGCTCCGACGCGTCGGCGACCGCCCAGTCGCCGCGCAGCAGCGCCGTCATGAGCCCGATCGTCTCCACCGCCGGAACGGCCGCGCCCGCGGGCTTGCAGGCGCCGCACACCACGCCGCCCGCCACGATGGCGAACGCCCTGACGGCCGGGGCCTGGCACTTGGCGCACGCCTCCAGCGCGGGGGCGTAACCGGCGACGGCCAGCGAGCGCAGGAAATAGGCGTCGAGCACCAGCCTGGCCTCGTGCGCGCCGTCGGCCAGCGTGCGCAGCCCGCCCACCAGCAGCAGGAACTGCCGCAGCGCGGGCTCCTTCTCGCCGTGGGTGAGCCGGTCGGCGGTCTCCAGCATCGCGCTGCCCGCGGTGTAGCGCGGGTAGTCGGCCGCCAGCGCCTCCCCGTACGGCCTGATCGTCTCCGCCTGCGTGACCACGTCGAGCGTGCGGCCCGTGTGGAACTGCAGGTCGACGTGGGTGAACGGCTCCAGCCTGGCGCCGAAGCGCGAGGTGGTGCGGCGCACTCCCTTGGCCACGGCCCGCACCTTGCCCGTGCGCTTGGCCAGGACGGTGACGATGCGGTCGGCCTCGCCGAGCTTCTGCGTGCGCAGAACCACGCCTTCGTCACGGTAGAGACTCACTGGCCCATCCTATGGCCGGCCGGTCTTACCGTTACGGACCATTCGTCAGTGACGCGACTCTGCGCAACTCTCACTAGACTCAGACGCCTGTCCCGCATTGCCCGTTGTTAACCCCCCCGCAACCGCCTCGAAAGGGAGTCATGACCCGCGTGGTCCTGCTGGGCTCTTCGCCCGGCCCAGACACCGCTCCGACCGGTCTGAGGCTCGCCGTGTTGCCCGGCGCCCCGACCGTGGCCGAGCGGCTGCGCAGCCAGATCCTCTCCCTGGATCCGCGGCCCGCCACCGTCGAGTCCGGCGACGTGGCGGCCGCCCTGCGCCAGATCGCCGACGTGGCGGAAGCCGCGACGGACAGCCTGTTCATCATTCCCGCGAACTCGGTGATCCACGACGAGCTGATCTACCAGATCACCAAGTCCAAGCGCGGCGCGCTGGCGCTGATCGCCAAGGAGCCCCGCCCGGACACGTTCGAGGAGGCGCAGGAGGACATCGTCCCGATCGACGAGGCCGAGCCCGAGATCGGTGACCGCACCCTGGAGGGGCTGCCTCTCCGCGCCCGCGCCGGCAAGTCGCGGGTGGTCTCGGTGGGCACCGCCCACCACGCCGTGACCAGGCCCAACGCGGTGGTCCTCGGCCCGCTCCACGTGAGCGCGCGCAACGCGCCCACGCTGGCGGAGACCTGCCGCGAGCTGGCCGCCATGGCAGACGCGTTCGGCGCGGACGACGACCTGGTCCAGCTGATCGTCTTCGGCCTGGTGCGCAAGGGCGTGTCGGTCGGCATCCGCGGCCGTCGCGACCTCTTCTACCGCAGGGTCACCACCCAGGAGGAGGCCGGCGAGGCCGGGGCCGAGATGGCCGGCATGGACGAGGACCGGGCCAGGCTCGACAACGCGGTCAAGGGCGCCGACGGCTTCTTCACCACGTACTTCGTCTCGACCTACTCACGGTTCATCGCCCGCTGGGCGGCCAGGCGGGGGCTGACGCCCAACCAGGTGACGCTCATCTCGATCGCGCTGGGCGTGCTCGCCGCCGCCTGCTTCGCCACGGGTGAGCGCCCGTGGATGGTGGCGGGCGGGGCGCTGATCTACTTCGCGTTCGTGTTCGACTGTGTCGACGGGCAGGTCGCCCGCTACGCGCGCAGGTTCGGCGTGCTGGGCGCGTGGCTGGACGCCACGTTCGACCGGTTCAAGGAGTACGTGGTGTTCGCCGGCCTCGCGGTCGGCTGGGTGGTGTCGGGCAACGGCGACGACATCTGGATCCTGGCGCTCGCGGCGATCAGCCTGCAGTCGATCCGTCACCTGCTCGACTTCTCCTTCGGCATCTCCAACCGCCGCAGACCGCCGGCCCAGTTGCCGACGCTGCCGCTGGCCGCACCCGACGACCGCGACCTGCGCAAGGCGCTGGAGCGGCGCAAGGTGGAGCGCAGCCAGGGCATCCGCGGGCTGCTCAAGATGTGGTCCAGGGCCGGCCGCTACCGCGCGGTCCACTGGGCCCGCAAGATGATCGTCTTCCCCATCGGCGAGCGGTTCGCGGCCATCGCGATCACCGCCGCCCTGTTCGACGCCCGCATCACCTTCCTCACGCTGGTGACCTGGGGCACCGTCGCCGCCGCCTACACCCTCACCGGACGCCTCATGAGGTCGCTCGCATGATCACCTATCCGCAGGCCGCCGCCACCCCCACGCCGGACCCCGACGAGGAACGCCGCCGCATCCAGACCGCCCGCCTGCTCGCCTACCGCGACGACGGCCCCCTGGTCCACGCGCTGGCCGGCCGGCTCGGCAAGGGCCTGCCCCCGGTCCCGGCGACGCTCGGCGCCCTCGTCACGGTCATCGCGGTCACGGCCTCGGGCCTGCTGCGGCCGGGGCCGCTGCTGCTCGTCCCGGTGCTCATCGCCGTGCTGCTCATCCTGCCGACGGCGCCGCGCGACCACCTGGGCCGCTTCGACTGGCTCACGCCGCCGCTGCTGCGCGGCACCGAGTTCCTCACCGTCATCGTGGTGGGGCTGGCCGCCGAGGCGCCGAAGTGGCTGCTGTTCGTGCTGGTCTACGTGGTGGGCTACCACACCTACGACACGGTCTACCGCACGCGGCAGAGCATCTGGCCGCCCACCTGGGTGTTCCACGCTGGGCTCGGCTGGGAGCTGCGGCTGATCATCATCGGGGCCGGCGCTGCGCTCGGCTGGGAGACGTTCGTGCTCGCGGTGCTGACGGCGTACCTGTTCGTGCTCTTCGCGGTGGAGAGTGTGACGAGCTGGGTGCGCCTCGACAAGGCCTCGGCTCAGGCGGGCGCCGACGCCGAGCAGGACCTGGAGGCCAGCCCCGAGGACGCCCTCGAACAGGCCACCGGCGAGGCCGAGAAGGGCTGACCCGCGACTTCCGAGAGCGCCTGCCCCTGAGGGGGTGGGCGCTTTCTCGTTTACGGCAAGCACGGAAAGGCTTACGGCAAGCACGGAAAGGCGCCACCCGCCGACCAGGGCTGGGAGCCTCCGGCGCCCACCTATCCGAGAGCGCTCTCTCGGAGATGACCGACCTCACTCCGACTTAGCTCCAACGGTGATTGTTTATTGACACAACCAAAACCCTGTGCTTACCTCTCCATCAAGAGAGCGCTCTCTTTGCGCCCACGCATCCCCCCAGGAGCAGCGATGCATCTCCGTTTCCCCATGCCCCGTGCCCGCAGACGCCTGGCAGCGCTGGCCGTGGCGCTGGCCACGCTCGCGGGCCTCCTCGTGCACGCCGCCGTCACCGCCTCGGCCGCCGTGCCGCCCACCCCGTCCGGCTGGTCGCTGGTCTGGTCCGACGACTTCAACGGCACCGCCGGGTCGGCGCCGTCGTCGGCCAACTGGATCGTCGACACCGGCCACTCCTACCCCGGCGGCCCCGGCAACTGGGGCACCGGTGAGATCCAGAACTACACGGGCAACGCCTCCAACCTCTCCCTCGACGGCACGGGCAACCTGCGCATCACGCCGCAGCGCAGCGGCTCCGGCGAGTGGACGTCAGCGCGCATCGAGACCAGGCGGGCCGACTTCAAGCCCGCCGACGGGCGCGTCCTGCGCATCGAGGGCCGCATCCAGATGCCGAACGTGACCGGCCAGGCCGCCCTGGGCTACTGGCCGGCGTTCTGGGCGCTCGGCTCCCCGTACCGGGGGAACTACTGGAACTGGCCGGGCATCGGCGAGTTCGACATCATGGAGAACGTCAACGGCATCAACTCCGTCTGGGGCGTCCTCCACTGCGGCGTCAACCCCGGCGGGCCGTGCAACGAGACCAACGGCCTCGGCGCCAGCCGCGCCTGCCCCGGCGCCAGCTGCCAGTCGGCCTTCCACACCTACCGCTTCGAGTGGGACCGCAGCGTCACCCCCAACCAGCTGCGGTGGTACGTGGACGGGCAGCAGTTCCACAGCGTGAGCCAGTCGCAGTTCGACGCGGGCACGTGGAACAACATGACCGGTCACGCCGGCTACTTCCTGCTGCTGAACGTGGCCATGGGCGGGGCGTTCCCGAACGGCGTCGCCGGTTTCGGCACGCCGACCGCCGCCACGGTGCCCGGACGGCCGATGATGGTCGACTACGTGGCGGTTTGGCAGAGCGGCGGCGGCACCGACCCGTCGCCGACGCCGTCGCCGACCCCGCCCGGCGGGATCGACGCCCGCTCCACCATCCAGGCCGAGAGATACCAGGCCCAGTCGGGGACCATGGTGGAGAACACCACCGACACGGGCGGCGGGCAGAACGTCGGCGCCATCTCCAACGGTGACTGGCTCCGCTTCGACGGGGTGAACTTCGGCGGCCAGGCGGCCAGCCAGATCCAGGTGCGCGTGGCGTCCGGGGCGGCAGGCGGGGTGAGCGGGCTCGTGCAGGTGCGGCTCGACAGCCCCACCGCCCCGCCGATCGGCGACTTCGCCGTGGCGAACACGGGCGGGTGGCAGAGCTGGCGCACGGTTCCGGCGAACATCTCACCCGTGACCGGCACGCACACCGTCTACCTGACCTTCTCCAGCGGCCAGCCGGCCGACTACGTCAACGTCAACTGGCTCACCTTCGCCAACTGACGGGCCGGCCCATCACGGCATGACCGAGAGGGTTACGGCACGTCCCAGGGAGTCCGACGACCGCACCAGGCCGGGCTCCCTGGGGCCCCATCCACCGCCCCGGCCCGCCGGGGCACCGGCCGTTACGGCGAGGCCCAGTCTGCCGCGTCGCGCATCGGCGCGGCTAGGCGATATACAGGGCGCGTGGAACTGGACCAGCTGGATCGGCACATCATCGCGGCGCTCGTCGAGGACGCCCGCGCGACCTACGCTGAGATCGGGCACCAGGTCGGGCTGAGCGCGTCGGCCGTCAAGCGGCGGGTCGACCGATTGCGCGAGACAGGGGCGATCACGGGATTCAGCGCCAGGGTGGCGCCGCGGGCGCTGGGCTGGACCACCGAGGCGTACGTCGAGCTGTTCTGCCAGGGCAAGACCAAGCCGTCCGACATCGCGCTGGCTGTGGCCAAGTTCCCGGAAGTCGTGGCCGCGGCCACCGTCACGGGTGAGGCCGACGCGCTGCTGCACATCCGCGCAACAGACGTGCGTCACGTGGAGCGGGTGATCGAGCGGATCGCGGCCGAGTCGTTCGTGGTGCGGACGAAGAGCTCCATCGTGCTGTCTCGGCTCGTCGACCTGCCGCCGGGCGCGGCCCTTCCGGACGCGCGCACGGGGTCGCGCGCGCTGCCCTGACCGGCCTCTCGCGACGCGCCGCGGCCTGCCGGGCAGCCCTGTGGGAGGCGCACGGGGCGGATCGCGCGCGTCCGGCCGGGTACCCGCGCAACGAATCGTACGTCGCCCGCCGGGACACGCAACGGACCCGCGCGAAGACGCAATGCGATTCGCTTGGCCTGCATAAACATACATTTTTAGGCTGTTAGCGGTCCCCCTCCGTGTGACCCCAGACCCCCGAACGACGATGACGGAGCCACGCATGCCCAAGCACTTCCTGATGTGCCGCCCGGATCACTTCACGGTCGAGTACGCGATCAACCCGTGGATGGATCC
>NZ_QNFZ01000897.1 GCF_003313395.1 Nonomuraea lactucae
AGGGGAGCGGCGCTCGGGCTCGCCGACCGCACCGGCGAGGTCGACCTCTACGCGGCCGAGCCCGCCGGGCTCGCCGACTGGTCGCGCTGCCGGGTGCTGGCCGTGGACGTGGACGAGCTCATCACCCCGTACGTGGCCGGCGGCACGCTGCCCAAGGAGCCCGAGGCGCTCTCGCCGGAGCGGCGGCGGGAGGCCGTGCGCGCGGCCGACGCCGAGGTGGGCCAGGCGCTCGCCAGGATCCCCGCCGACGCCGAGATCGTGCTGGCCGGCATCGGCGACCACGGCAGCGTGCCGCACCTGAGAGTCGTCATGTGGAAGCGCGCGGCCGGGGCCGCGGGCGCGCTGGTGGGCACCACCTCGACCAGGCGCGAGGACATCACGGTCCTGCCCGACGCCACGCTCACCGTGCTGGCCGCCGCCGGGGCTCCCGCGCCGCTCACCGTCATCGGCGTGCCGTGGGCGGCGGGCAGGGTCCTGCCGCTCGACGAGGCCGCCGCCCACCTGCGCAGGTCCGACCTGACGGGCACCAGCGTGCGGTCGACGACCGGGGTGTTCTTCACGGGGTTCGCCATCGTCCAGGTCGCGTTCTACGCCACCGCCTACCTCCTGCTGTCGCGGCGCAGGCGGCCCCTGGCCGTCGGCGTGGCCGCGCTCGGCATCGCCTCGATCCCCGTCTCCACCTACCTGGTCAACCTGCTGCCGTGGGTGACCGCCGGCCAGCCGGTCGTGGCGCTCGTCGGCGGGGTGCTCGCCCTGGCCGGGCTCGTCCTGCTGGTGGCCATGGCCGGGCCGTGGCGGCGCCACCCCCTCGGGCCGCCGGCCGTGGTCGCCGGCATCACCGCCGCCGCCCTCGTCGCCGACCTGCTCACCGGGACGACGCTGCAGTTCAACAGCCTGATGGGCTACACCGCCGTGGTCGGCGGCCGCTACTACGGGCTGGCCAACATCCCGTTCGCGCTGCTCGCCACCGCCGTGCTCATGGTGACCGCCATCGTGGCCGACCACCTGGTGCGCGGCGGGCGCAGGCGGCCCGCCGTGGCCCTCGTGGCGACCCTCGGCGTGGTCGCGATGCTGCTGGCGGGCTGGCCCGGCGTGGGCAGCGACTTCGGCGGCGTGATCGCGTTCGTGCCCGGCATCGCCGTCACCGCGCTGCTCGTCGCGGGCAGGCGCGTGTCGATCGTGAAGGTGATCGGCTTCTGCGTGCTCGGCGGCGTGGCCGTGTCCCTGATCGCGGTGCTCGACCACATGCGCCCGCCCGCCTCGCAGACGCACCTGGGCAGGTTCGTCGGGCAGGTCATCGACGGGACGTTCCTGCCGATGATCGGGCGCAAGCTCGGCGCCATGCTCAACACCATGCTCTCGCCCAACCTCATGCCGATCGTGATCGTGGGCCTCGCGTTCCTCGTGTTCGCGCTGCTGCGGCCGGGCAAGGCCAGCGCGGGCCTGCTCCCGCACGCGTTCGCGCGCGCGCCGATGCTCCGCGCCGGGCTCGTCGGGGCGCTGGTCAGCGGCGTGGTCGGCATGCTGGTGAACGACTCGGGCACCGCCGTGCTGTCCATGGCGGTGGCGCTGGCCGTGCCCCTCGTCCTGTACGCGGGGCTGCGGTCGCCGGTCGAGCCGGTCGAGCCGGTCGAGCCGGTCGAGCCGGCCGAGGTCCCCGAGCCGGAGGCAGGGGAGCAGGAACGGCACGGAGACCCCGTGGCCGACCCGGTCTAGCCGGGTGTGAGGAGCCGAGGAGCGAGAGGCGCCGATGGCCGTTGACCTCACGGAGCTCATCGAGGAGCTTGCGCTGGTGGACCACCACGTCCACGGCGCGACCGCGCACGACCTGACGCGCCGGGAGTTCGAGGGGCTGATCACCGAGTCCGACCGGCCGGTGCCCGCGTGGATGACGACGTTCGACAGCCAGGCGGGCCACGCCATCCTCCGCCACTGCGCGCCCGTGCTCGGCCTCGACCCGCACCCCTCGCCCGAGGAGTACCTGGCCAGACGGGCCAGGCTGGGCGCGGACGAGGTCAACCGGCGGCTCCTGCAGGCCAGTGGCGTCCGCCACTACCTGGTGGAGACCGGCTACCGAGGCGAGGAGATCCTGGGTCCCGCCGGTATGGCCGAGGTCTCGGGCGTGCCCGTCGACGAGATCGTGCGGCTGGAGACCGTCGCCGAGCAGGTGGCCGCCACCGGCTGCGGCGCGGGCGCGTTCGCGGCGCGGTTCGCCGAGACGCTGTGGGAGCGCACGCGTACGGCGCGCGGCGTGAAGACCATCGTGGCCTACCGCCACGGCCTCGACTTCGACCCCGCCCCGCCATCCCCGACGGAGGTCGCGGAGGCGGCGGGGCGGTGGCTCGCGGGCGGCGCCGGGCGGCTGGCGGACCCGGTGCTGCTGCGCCACCTCATCTGGACGGGCCTCGAACGCGGGCTGCCGCTCCAGATCCACACCGGGCTCGGCGACCCCGACGTGGACCTGCGCCGGTCGGACCCGCTGCTGCTGCGCGGCCTGATCGAGCTGGCCGAGCCGACCGGGGTGCCGCTGATGCTGCTGCACTGCTACCCGTACCAGCGGCACGCCGGGTTCCTGGCGCAGGCGTACCCGAACGTCTACCTCGACGTCGGCCTGGGCGTCACCTACACCGGCGCCCGCGCCGAGGCGGTCGTGGCGGAGAGTCTGGAGCCGGCGCCGTTCGCCAAGCTGCTCTTCTCCTCCGACGCCTGGGGGCCGGCCGAGCTGCACCACATCGGTGCGGTTCTGTGGCGGCGCGCGATGGCCCGGGTCCTCGGCGCCTTCGTGTCCCAGGGGGAGTGGTCGGCCGGCCAGGCCGCCAGGGTGGCGGCCATGGTCGGCGCCGAAAACGCCCGCCGCGTCTACGCCCTGGGGCAGGACGGCTGACGCGGTTGCGGAGAGTCAATGGGCGGAGTCATTATCCGGAAAACGCGATATCCCCGGCGCGAGACGGGTTGCCAGCTTTTTGATCTCCCCCTAGTGTGCGTGAGACATGTTCACGTGCTCGGAAACCTGAAGGGCCACGGACCGGTACCGGAATACGGCCCGCACGATATCCGCTCTTTGGGGGCATGAATGGCGCTCTGACCGCGCGCGAATCCGGTCGGCGTCGTTCCAGCGCAGAGCCGGGAATTGACTCCTCGCACCACCGCCACCAAGGGGTGACGCGTGCAAAAGCGTGTCCTAATTAGGAGGTTTTGTGGTAGCTCTTGCCTCGCACTACGAGAGCATTGGTGGTAATCCGGCCGTGCGCGAAGTGGTCGAGCACTTCTATGCCGCGGTGCTCGACGACGCCGAGCTCAAGCCGTATTTCGACGGCGTCGACCTGGTGAGACTGAAGCGGCACATGGTCATGCTGCTCTGCTCGGTTCTGGGCGGCCCGGACGGCTACAAGGGCCGCGATCTGGCCGACGCGCACCGGGGCGTGGGCGTGACGGGAGAGCACTACGAGAAGGTCGGCGGCGTGCTCGTCGCGACACTCAGAGACCACGGCGCCGGTGAGGAGATCGTGGGGCACGTCGTGACCGCCCTGGGCGAGGTACGCGGGGCCGTCGTCGAACGGCCCGCCGAGGCGGCCGGGTAAGTGGACACGCAAGCGTTGAAGGACAGCTGGCATCTCGTCGCCCGGTCGGGTGATCAGGTGCCATTGTTCTTTTACTCGGCCCTGTTCCTGATGTATCCGCAGACCCGGGACCTCTTCCCGGTGTCCATGGCGATGCAGCGGGATCGGCTCGTGGGCGCGCTGGGGCGGATCATCAGCAATGTGGACCGGGTGGACGACCTGGTCCCGTTCCTCAAGCAACTCGGCCGCGACCACCGCAAGTTCTCCGTGGTCGCGGAGCACTATCCCGCGGTCGGGCAGGCGCTGCTCGCCACCCTCCAGCACTTCCTCGGTGACCGCTGGACGCCCGCTCTCGCGCACGACTGGACGCAGGCGTACGGCCTGGTCGCCAAGGTGATGACCGAGTCGGCCGCCGAGGCCTCGACCACGTCGCCGCCCTGGTGGGAGGGCGAGATCATCATGCACGAGCCGCGCACCCCCGCCATCGCGGTGATCCGGGCCCGCCTGAACCACCCCTACCCCTTCCTGCCGGGGCAGTCGGCGTCGATCTCGTTCGGGCTGCGTCCGAGACTGTGGCGCTTCTACTCCTTCGCCAACGCGCCGCGCCGGGACAACACCGTCGACCTGCACGTGCGGGTGGTCGACGGCGGCACGGTCAGCACCGCTCTCGTGTACGGCGCGCAACGCGGCGACGTCCTGCGCGTCGGCGCGCCCGTGGGCGGCAGGCTGACGCTCGACCCCGGCAGGTCCGGAGACCTCCTCCTGATCGCCGGAGGCACGGGCCTGGCCCCCCTCAAGGCGCTCGTGGAGCAGGTCGCCTACGACGGGCCGCGCCGCAACGTCCGGCTCTTCATGGGCGCCCGGACGTCCCGGGAGCTGTACGACCTGGAGGCGCTGTCCAAGCTGGACGCCGAGAACCCGTGGCTGTGCGTCGTGCCCGTGGTGTCCCACGACGGCCTCTACCGCGGTGAGCACGGCCACGTGGTGGACGTCGCGCTGAAGGCCTGGCGCGGCCAGGACGTCTTCGTGTGCGGCTCCGAGGAGATGGTTCAGACCACGGTCGGGCGGCTCCTGGACGCCGGCGTGCCGCCCGGGCAAATCCACTTCGACGAGTTCACCAGTGACGGAGGCAAGCAGTGACGGGAGAGATGACATGGGCTCCCGGCCCAGCGCACGACCGCCAGCCACTTACGCCGGATCGGGTGCGGAGCAGGGATTTCTCGCGCACCAAGCTAGGTCACCGCGGCTACAACGAGGAGGAGGTGCGCGCGTTCCTGTACCGCCTGGCCGACGACATCGCGGCCGGCGACATGGAGAAGGCCGACCTGCGCGCGGAGGTCGACCGCCTGCGGAACTGGTACAAGGACCACGGCACCGACATCGCCGGCCCCGGCGCCCCGCAGCCGGCCAGGCTCAACGTCGACGCGGTCAACCTCCTGTCCCGCGCCCAGCAGACGGCGGACGCCCAGATCGCCAAGGCGGAGGACTACGCCCGGCGGCTGGTCGGCCAGGCGCGCCAGCAGTACGAGCAGATCCTCCAGGAGGCGCAGCTGCGGGCGGAGGAGGCCGCCAGCCAGGCGGTCAACGTCTATCGTTCGAGCGGCGAGGTCCAGTCGGCCGAGGCGGAGGAGCTCGAACGCCGGATCGCCTACCTGCGCACCTTCGCGGAGGTCACACAGGTCCAGTTGCGCGCGGTCCTGGAAGGGCTGACGAACGAGGTCGCCAAGCTCGGCAGCCTGCCCGAGACCAGCCGGCACATCGTCGCCTACTCCTCGACCGGCCCCAGCTAGCGCCGGCTTCCGGACAGAGCGCCCATCGCTGACGAAACCCACCCCAAGGCCATAGGCTCGGCGGCGATGGAACTCGCACATTTCACCCCTGGCTCGGGCCGTCTCGAACCCCGGGCGGCCCTTCACTCCGACGCCCCCACCCTGGACCTCAACGGGGTCTGGCGGTTCCGCCTCTCGCCGGTCGCGCACGTCCCCGCCGACTTCGCCGACCCCGGGTACGACGACTCCGGCTGGGACGAGCTGCCCGTGCCGTCGCACTGGCCGCTGCACGGGCACGGCTCGCCGGCGTACACGAATGTCGACTTCCCCTTCCCCATCGACCCGCCGCACGTCCCGTCCGACAACCCGACGGGTGACTACCGGCGCGCCTTCGACCTGCCCGGCGGGTGGAGCGGCGGGCGGCTGCGGTTCGAGGGCGTCGACTCCTACGCCAGGGTCTGGCTGAACGGCCACGAGCTGGGCTTCTCCACCGGCAGCAGGGTGCCCGTCGAGTTCGACGCCGGCCCCTGGCTGCGTCCGGGGCGCAACCTGCTGGCCGTGCGGGTCCACCAGTGGTCGGCCGCCAGCTACCTGGAGGACCAGGACATGTGGTGGCTGCCCGGCATCTTCCGCGACGTCACGCTGACGCGCTCGGCCGCCGACGTCTTCGTGCGCGCCTCGTACGCCGGCGGGCGGGGGACGCTCGCCTTCGACGGTGACGGGCGGCTGAGCGTCCCCGAACTGGGCGTCGCCGACCTGGAGCCCGGCGCGTCCGTCACGGTCGACGTGGAGCCGTGGTCGGCCGACGCGCCCCGCCTCTACGACGCCGTCGTCACCTGCCCCGGCGAGTCGGTACGGCTGCGCGTCGGGTTCCGCACGGTCTCCATCGAGGACGGCGTCCTCCTGGCCAACGGCCGCCCCCTGCTGCTCAAGGGCGTGAACCGCCACGAGTTCCACCCCGAGCACGGGCGTGCCGTGCCCTACGAGACCATGCGTGAGGACGTGCTGCTCATGAAGCGGCACAACGTCAACGCCGTCAGGACCAGCCACTACCCGCCGCACCCGGCCTTCCTCGACCTCTGCGACGAGCTGGGGCTGTGGGTGATCGACGAGTGCGACCTGGAGACGCACGGCTTCGGCGAGATCCACTGGGCGGGCAACCCCACCGACGACCCGCGCTGGAGCGAGGCGCTCCTCGACCGCATGCGCCGCATGGTCGAACGCGACAAGAACCACCCCAGCGTCATCATGTGGTCGCTGGGCAACGAGTCCGGGGTGGGACGCAACCTGGCGGTCATGGCCGGCTGGACGCGCGAGCGCGACCCGTCCCGGCCGATCCACTACGAGGGCGACCGGTCGTGCGCCAGTACGGACGTCTACTCGCGCATGTACGCCGACCACGCCGAGGTGGAGGCCATCGGGCAGGGCGCCGAGGAGCCGCTGCCCGACCCGGAGCTGGACGCGCGGCGGCGGGCCATGCCGTTCCTGCAGTGCGAGTACGCGCACGCGATGGGCAACGGGCCCGGTGGGCTGAAGGAGTACCAGGAGCTGTTCGAGCGCTACCCGCGGCTGGCCGGCGGGTTCGTCTGGGAGTGGATCGACCACGGGCTGGCGCACCCCTCCCTGGAGTACGCCTACGGCGGTGACTACGGCGAGCCGCTGCACGACGGGAACTTCGTCATCGACGGGCTCGTCTTCCCCGACCGCACGCCTTCGCCGGGGCTGCTGGACCTCAAGAAGGTGTTCGAGCCGGTCCGATTCGCGTTCGCCGACGGCCTGGTGCGGGTGTCCAGCCTGTACGGGCACCGCGATCTGTCCCATCTGGCGTTCGAGGCCGTGGTGGAGGAGGAGGGCGCGCCGGTCGCGGAGTTCGCGCTCGACGTGCCGCCGGAGGGCGGGGAGGTCAAACTGCCGGGCCTGCCGGCGGGTGAGGGCGAGCGGTGGCTCACCGTCCGCGCCGTGCTGGCCGCCGACGAGGCGTGGGCCGCGGCGGGGCACGAGGTCGCCTGGGGCCAGGCGCGCCTGTCCCAGCCCGTCCCGTTCGGGGGCACCC
>NZ_QNFZ01000899.1 GCF_003313395.1 Nonomuraea lactucae
CCCGCGGGTAGTGGACGCCGCCCGCCAGCCCGTCCGCCAGGTGCGGCTCGTAGCCGCGCAGGTCCCCGGCCGCGACGACGGTGTGCTCGACGCCCTGCCGGGCCGCCAGCTCGGCGAGCCGCTCGTGCGCCTCGCCGGTCTCGGCGACGACGAGGCCGCCCTTGGGCTCGTACTCGAAGCCGCCGGCGGCCTCGGCGAGCGAGCGCCACAGCCGGCTGGACATCAGCGCGAGCTCCAGCTCGGGTCCGGGCTCCTTGTCGGAGACGAGGACGTTCCCCTCGCCCGCGCCGGTGGTGCCGCCCGCCACCGGGCCGCGGTCGACCACCGTCACGTCGAGACCGGCGCGCGCCGCGTAGTAGGCGCACGCCGCGCCGACGATCCCGGCGCCCACGACGATCACATCGGGCATCCACACCTCCGACCAGTAATATGTCACATATTTCATCCGTTGAGAAGAGCGTTGCCGGTGGCCGGACCGGCGGTGGCGGCCCTTACCATCGATGACGTGAAGCTACCCACGGACCACCCCAACGCCCTCGTCCGGCGCCTGTTCTCCTTCTGGGCGCCGACCGCCGAGTCGCTGCGCGGCTGGGCGCTGGCGGCCGTGGCGGTCAACGCGGGCATCACGGTGTCGGGGGCGGCGGTGCGCGTCACCGGCTCCGGCCTCGGCTGCCCGACGTGGCCGAGGTGCACCCCCGACAGCTTCGTGCCGGTCCCGCATCCCGAGGTCTCGATGGCCAACATGCTCGTCGAGTTCGGCAACCGGCTGGTGACGTTCCTCGTGCTGGCCGTCGGGTTCGCCTGCGTGGTCTCGGCGATGCGGCTGGCGCCGCGCCGCCGCTCGCTGCTCCTGCTGGCCTGGCTGCAGCCGGCGGGCATCGTCGCGCAGGCGCTGTGGGGCGGCCTGGTGGTCGCCAGCATGCTCAACCCGTTCACGGTGAGCGTGCACTTCCTCATCTCGATCGGGCTGATCGCCGCGTGCTGGACGCTCTACCAGCGCTCGGGCGAGGGTGACGGGCCCGCGCGGCGGGTGGTCCACCGCGACGTCCGCCGCCTCGGCCGCGTCGTGCTCGCGGCGGTGCTCGCGCTGCTCGCGGCCGGGGTCGTGGTGACCGGCACCGGACCGCACTCGGGCGACGAGCTGGCCTCGCGCTTCGACCTCGACATCGAGACGGTGGCCCGGCTGCACGCCGACGTCGCCTACCTCGTGGTCGGGCTGACGTTCGCGCTGGCGTTCGCGCTGCACGTGACCGACTCGCCGCGGCGCGCCCGCCGGGCCGCGCTGGCGTTGCTCGGGATCGAGCTGGCCCAGGGCGTGATCGGCTACGTCCAGTACTTCCTGGCCGTCCCTGCGTTCCTGGTGGGGCTGCACGTGCTGGGCGCGACGCTGGTCTGGATCGCCGCGCTGCGGGCCGTCACCGCGCTGCGCACCCGCGGGCCGCTGGATGCCCGGGTCGCCCCCTCCCCCACCGAGGCGGCCGCCACGGCCTGACCGTTCGTGTCACGGTATGGGGAGAAACGTCCGCCACTCCCCCACCGCTGAGAAGTGCCGTTTGCGGAGGTTCGTCCGCCCGAGACGTCGCTCAGGACGATCTTGGCGCGGGCCCGGCAGGGCCGGCCATCGGGGCCGGGAGCTGCGCCCGCGCGGTTCTCATGCACTCCAGCAGCGCCCGCTGCTCCTCGTGGAAGGCCCGCTCGTCCACCATGTGCCGGGCGGCCCGCTCGTGCAGCAGCCCCAGCTCGGTGGCCGCCAGCTGGTAGTCGCTCATGGCCCGCAGCCCGCGCTTGCCGCCGTGCATCCTGGCCCACTGCCGGGCCGCCCTGCGGCGGGGCAGCGCCGACAGCATGTGGATGTCGGCGGCGTCGACCAGCCTGGTCGGCTCGTACGGGGGCAGGTAGCGCTGCAGGAGCGCGACGATGCGGCGCCGGTCGGCGACGACCACCACGATCAGCGCGACGAGCACGGCCATCAGCGTCAGGTAGGCCACCACCAGGCCGCGGAAGCCCCCGTAGGACACCAGGCCGTTCCAGAGGCCGTGCAGCACCATCGCGCCGACCCAGCCCAGCATCACGGAGAAGACCCGCTCGGGCCCGTGCCGCTGGGCGGCGTAGGCGACCGCGACGCCGATCATCGAGGTGAACAGCGGGTGCGCGAACGGCGACAGGAAGCCGCGCAGCACCACCGTGACCGCCAGCCCCACCCCGCCGTGCTCGGAGTTGAGCGCGGCGATGTAGTAGCTGACGTTCTCGCTCATCGCGAACCCGAGGCCGACCATGCTGGCGTAGATGATGCCGTCGGTCGGGCCGTCGAGCTCGGTCCGGCGGAAGCGGAGCAGCCCGAGCAGGACCAGGCCCTTCATCGTCTCCTCGACCACGGGCGCGCCGAAGGTCGCGGCGATGCTGCGCGCGCTGGCCTCCGACAGGTTGGCCGTGTCGATGATGTAGTGCAGGTTGAGCGAGTTGACGACGCCCGCGACGAGGACGGCGACGCCCGCGCCCCAGGCGAAGGCGAAGACCAGGTTGCTGCGCGGCTCGGGCTCCATGCGGTCGAGCGCCAGCACCGCGGCGAGCAGCAGCGGCACCGGCGCCAGCGCCAGCACGAGCGCGATGAAGAACTGCACGGGCGCGCCGTTGAGCACGTCGAACGAGAAGGACACGAGCGCGCAGATGCCGGTGAGGACCAGCCCGATGATCAACGCGAACGACGGGCGGTCCTTCAACACCCAGCGTGGATCACGGGACGCCATACGGTGACTGTAACGGATCAAAATGGTGGAGTCCCAACGCGCCGGAGCCGCCCGCGGCGAACCCCCCGAGAGCTCCCGGCGCCGCCGGTCAGGCCAGCAGCGGGTCGATGGCGACCGCGAGGAACAGCAGCGCCAGGTAGGCGTTGGACCAGTGGAAGAAGCGCATCGGGCGCAGGTCGACGCCGGTCTTGCCGGAGTTGAGGCGGGCCAGCAGGCGGTGCACCTCCCACAGGCAGAACGCGCCCAGGACCGCCGCCACGACCGGGTAGAACAGCGTCGTGCCCGCCACCGGCCACAGCGCCAGCGAGCACAGCACCGTGGCCCAGGTGTAGGCGATCGACTCCAGGATGACCCGGCGCTCGGTGGCCACCACCGGCAGCATCGGCACCTTGGCCGCCGCGTAGTCCTCCTTGTAGCGCATGGCCAGCGTCCAGGTGTGCGGCGGCGTCCAGAAGAACACCACGCCGAACAGGACCAGCGGCGCCCAGTCGAGCCGCTCGGTGATGCCCGCCCAGCCGATCAGCACCGGCATGCAGCCCGCGATGCCGCCCCACACGATGTTCTGGGCGGTGCGGCGCTTGAGGATCATCGAGTAGACGAGGACGTAGAACAGGATCGCCCCGGTCGACAGCACGGCGGCGAGCCAGTTGGCGGTCAGCCAGAGCCCCAGGGTCGACAGGACGCCGAGCACGATGCCGAAGACGAGGGCGCCGCGCGGCGAGACCTGGTGGCGGGCCAGCGGGCGCCGCCTGGTGCGGCGCATCTTCTGGTCGATGTCACGGTCGACGTAGCAGTTGAGCGCGTTGGCGCTGCCGGCCGACAGGGTGCCGAACACCATGACCGAGACGGAGGTCCACAGCGGCGGCAGGCCGCCCGCGGCCAGGAACATCACCGGCAGGGTGGTGATGAGCAGCAGCTCGATGATCCGCGGCTTGGTGAGCGCGATGTAGGCCTTGACGACCGTGCCGATCGAGCGGCCGGTCGTGCGCGGCGCCTCGGCCGCGGTGGCGGGGGCCGTCGCCTGCCTGTTCGTCAGCACCGTCAAGGCGCTTCCAGCACGTGCGGAGTCAACGCGTAACCTCTGAATAGAGCGGATCCGTGGTGGGCGCCGTGGCTGCCCTGCGAACAACCAAACTGTAGTCGCAGGGCTGCGCGGTCCGGCCAATGGGGGGTTTGGGCCATGCCCCCGCACACGTGGGAGGAGCGGGAATCCATGGCCTGCGCCACTCGGTTAAGGTCCGGTGTGGGCGGGCTACGCCAGCCGGCACCGTCAATCACAACTAGATTCCGGAGATCGAGCACTTGAGCACCGAACTCGTGCCAGCCCTCGAGTGGACCGGCCTCGACGAGAAGGCCGTCGACGTCGTTCGAGCCCTGGCGATGGACGCAGTGGAGAAAGCGGGCTCTGGCCATCCCGGCACGGCGATGAGCCTGGCCCCCGCCGCATACCTGCTGTTTCAGCGTACGATGCGCCACGACCCGACGGATCCGACCTGGATAGGTCGTGACCGTTTCGTGCTGTCGTGCGGGCATTCCAGCCTGACGCTGTACATCCAGCTGTTTCTGTCCGGCTACGGCCTCGACCTGAACGACCTCAGACGCCTGCGCCAGTGGGACAGCCTCACCCCCGGCCACCCCGAGCACGGTCACACGGCCGGAGTCGAGACCACCACGGGCCCGCTCGGCCAGGGCCTGGGCAACGCGGTCGGGATGGCCATGGCCGCCCGCCGCGAGCGGGGCCTGTTCGACCCCGACTCCGCGCCCGGCGCCTCCCCCTTCGACCACCACATCTGGTGCCTGGTCAGCGACGGCGACATCGAGGAGGGCATCAGCCACGAGGTCAGCGCGCTCGCCGGCCACCAGAAGCTGGGCAACCTCACCGTCGTCTACGACGACAACCACATCTCCATCGAGGACGACACGCTGATCGCCAAGTCCGAGGACGTGGTCAAGCGCTACGAGGCCTACGGCTGGCACACCGTCAGCGTCGACTGGACCGAGACAGGCGACTACGTCGAGGACGTGCGGGCCCTTCACGCCGCCCTCGAGGCGTCCCGGGCCGAGACCGACAGGCCGACGTTCATCCGCCTGCGCACGATCATCGGCTGGCCCGCGCCCAACAAGCAGAACACCGGCAAGATCCACGGCTCGGCCCTCGGCGCCGAGGAGGTCGCGGCCACCAAGCGCGTCCTCGGCATGGACCCCGACAGGACCTTCGACGTGCCCGCCGAGGTGCTCGACCACACCCGCCAGGTCATCGTGCGCGCCCACGAGGCGCGCGCCGAGTGGGAGAAGTCCTACGCCGCCTGGCGCCAGGCCAACCCCGAGCGCGCGGCCGAGCTCGACCGCATCTCCCGCCGCGAGCTGCCTCCGGGCTGGGCCTCGGCGCTGCCGTCGTTCGAGCCGGGCGCCTCGGTCTCCACCCGGAAGGCGTCCGGCGAGGTGCTCAGCGCGCTCGCGCCGGTGCTGCCCGAGCTGTGGGGCGGCTCGGCCGACCTGGCCGAGTCCAACAACACCACGATGAAGGGCGAGCCGTCGTTCATCCCGGAGGAATACCAGACCAAGGAGTTCCCCGGTAACCGCTACGGCCGCACCCTCCACTTCGGCATCCGCGAGCACGGCATGGGCGCGATACTCAACGGCATCGCGCTGCACGGCGGCACCAGGCCCTACGGCGGCACGTTCCTGGTCTTCTCCGACTACATGCGCCCGGCCGTGCGGCTCGCGGCGCTGATGAAGCTGCCGGTGACGTACGTGTGGACGCACGACTCCATCGGCCTCGGCGAGGACGGCCCGACGCACCAGCCGATCGAGCACCTGTGGGCGCTGCGCGCGATCCCCGGCCTCGACGTGGTACGCCCAGGAGACGCCAACGAGACGGCCCACGCCTGGAAGGCGGTGCTGGAGCACACCGACAGGCCCGCCGCGCTCGCCCTGACCCGGCAGAACCTGCCGGTGTTCGAGGGCACCAGCGCCGAGGGCGTGGCCCGCGGCGGCTACGTGCTGCGCGAGTCGTCCGACGGCCCGCCCCAGGTCATCCTCATCGCCACGGGCAGCGAGGTGGAGATCGCCGTGAACGCCCGCGAGCTGCTGGAAGGCCAGGGCATCACGACGCGGGTCGTGTCGATGCCGTGTGTCGAGTGGTTCACCGGGCAGGACACCGCGTACAGGCAGACGGTCCTGCCGTCGGCGGTCAAGGCGCGCGTCGCGGTCGAGGCGGGCGTGTCGTTCGGCTGGTGCCAGTTCGTCGGCGAGGCCGGCGAGGTGGTCGGTCTCGAACACTTCGGCGCCTCGGCGCCGTACAAGACGTTGTACGAGCAGTTCGGGCTGACCGCCGAGCGCGTGGCCGCCGCGGCCAAGGCCAGCCTGGCCAAGCTGGGTCACGACAAGGGCGAGACGACGGGAAACTGAAGATGAGTGAGATCCTCAACAAGCTGTCCGCGCAGGGCGTGGCCATCTGGCTCGACGACATCAGCCGCGAGCGGCTGCGCACCGGCAACCTGCAGCGGCTGATCCAGGAGAAGAACGTGGTCGGGGTCACGTCCAACCCGACGATCTTCGCCGGGGCGCTGAGCAAGGGCGACGCCTACGACGCACAGCTGCACGACCTGGCCGTGCGCGGCGTGGACGTGGGCGAGGCGGTGCGGGCGATCACCACCTACGACATCCGGTGGGCGGCCGACGTGCTGCGCCCGGTCTTCGAGGCGACCGGCGGCGTGGACGGCCGGGTCTCGCTGGAGGTGGACCCGCGGCTGGCCCGCGAGAGCGACAAGACCATCGCCGAGGCGCGGGCGCTGTGGTGGCTGGTCGACCGGCCCAACCTGTTCATCAAGATCCCGGCGACCCTGGAGGGGCTGCCCGCGATCACGCAGGCCATCAGCGAGGGCATCAGCGTCAACGTCACGCTGATCTTCTCGCTGGAACGCTACCGCCAGGTCATGGACGCCTGGATCGCGGGTCTCGAGGCCGCGCAGGCCAAGGGCTTCGACCTGGCCACGATCGAGTCGGTGGCGTCGTTCTTCGTCAGCCGCGTCGACACCGAGATCGACAAGCGTCTCGACCGGCTCGGCCGTCCGGAGCTCAAGGGCAAGGCGGGCATCGCCAACGCGCGCCTGGCGTACGCGGCGTTCGAGGACGTGATGAACTCCGAGCGCTGGCAGCGGCTGCGCGCCGCGGGGGCCCGCCCGCAGCGGCCGCTGTGGGCCTCGACGGGCGTGAAGAACCCCGAATACTCCGACACGATGTACGTCGACCAGCTGGTCGCCCCGGGCACCGTCAACACGATGCCCGAGAAGACGCTCGACGCGGTCGCCGACCACGGCCGGATCGACGGCGACACCGTCCGTCCCTACTACGAGGACTCCTGGAACACCATGGCCGCCCTCAAGGAGGCCGGGGTCGACTACGACGACGTGGTGCGGGTGCTCGAGGACGAGGGCGTGGAGAAGTTCGAGGCCTCCTGGAACGAGCTGCTGGAGAGCGTCAGCAAGAATCTGGTCCCTTGATGGAGGTCAACCATCGCGAGGAGGGGGTGGCCGTGGCCGCCTCCCCTCGCGGCGCACGTGCGGGAGGCTTGACATGACGGATCCGGCAGCGCCCGCCCCCGGCGAGGCGGCCGACACGGGGAGCGCGGCCGTCGTGGCCACCTCCGCCGCGGGCACGGCGACCACGGCGGAGGCCGCG
>NZ_QNFZ01000901.1 GCF_003313395.1 Nonomuraea lactucae
CCGCGCGCTCGTCCGCCAGCCGCCGGGCCACCTGCCGGCCGCCGGCCCGTTCCACCAGGTGGGCGGCGTGCCGGAGCGACTCGTCGGTCACCTCGCCCGAGGCGAGCAGGGCGGCCAGGTCGGTCGCGGCCGGGCCGCCGTCGGCGAGGGCGGCCAGGACGGGGAGGGTCTTCTTGCCACGCCGCAGGTCGCTGTAGATGGGCTTGCCGGTGATGTCGGGGTCACCCCAGATGCCCAGCAGGTCGTCCACGATCTGGAAGGCCACCCCGAGCTCGCGGCACACGCGATACATGCGCTCCGCCAGATCGGCCGGGCCGCCGCCGAGCGCGACTCCCACGGCGGCGGCGCAGCCGAGCAGGGCGCCGGTCTTGCGAGCGGCCATGGCGCAGTATTCGTCGATGGTGACGGCGGCGCGACCGGTCCAGGGACGGTCCTCGAACGCCATGTCCTCCGACTGGCCGTGGACCAGTTCCACCAGCGCCGCCGACAGGTGGGACATGGCGCTCGGGCTGCCCGCGGCGGCCAGTCGCCTGATCGCCAGGGCGAGCAGCGCGTCACCGGTGATGATCGCCGGTCCGACGCCGTACGCCTTCCAGACCGACTCGCGATGCCTGCGCCGCTCGTCGTGGTCGATGATGTCGTCGTGCACCAGCGAGAACACGTGCACCAGCTCGACGGCCAGCGCTCCGGGGACGGCCCGCTCGGCCGAGCCGCCCACGGCTTCGGCGCAGAGCAGGGTCAGCGCGGGCCGCAGCCGCTTGCCGCCGTGCCCGTCGAGCGGAGTGCCGTCGGCCTCCGTCCAGCCCAGGGAGAAGGCAGCCATGTCGCCGCCCCACGGATGCAGGCCGGCCACGGTGTCGCGCAGGGCGGGCTCCAGCAGTTCGCGGACGCGGGCGAGCGCTCGCGCGAGGGCCGCCCGCGAGGTGAGGCCCACCACGTCATCGGCGGCGCGCCGGTCCCCCACCCCGGGATCCGGGGGCACGGCGGGGTCGTCGGCCTCCATGGGCGCAGCGGAAAGGCCGAGTTCGCCGGAGGTGGATGCGGCGGGTCCAGCGACCATCAGTCCTCCGGGCGACGGCGAGCAGGTGACGGGCTTGTCGCAAATGCCCGCCTTGATAGTACATGCATGATCGTGTGATACTTGGCGCAAGTGTGACACTATGTCGGAAGAGTGCGTTCTTGGAACGCTTCAAACCATAGACCCCGACACAAACCACCAGGACACCGCCACCGAGCCGCCGACCTGGGCCTCCGAGGGCCACCGGGCGGTTACGACCGGCCCGGCATCAGCCCCTACACCCTGTCCCTCAGCGCCGAAAACCTGCAGCCCACGCTCCCCCAAAGAAGCAAACTGCCACATTTGTCACAACTTGATCATATAAACATGATCATGTGATACTTCGAGCCAAGAGTTACAGATGTCAGGAGAGTTGACTCCCTGACTGGTGTTACGCAAGCCGTCAGCCGATGCCCGTACGAGGTGGAAAGACATGGCGTTACCGGTTGACACCGACCATGCCCGGATCAGACAGGCCAGACGGATTCCGCTCTACCGGAAGGCACACCGGCTGCTGCGAGACCCGATGAAGGAGTTCGTCGAGGCGGGCCTGCAGGCGGGCGGAGACATCGTTCAGCTAGATCTGGGAGTCTTCCGGCCGTATCTCTTGTCACACCCGGAGCATGTCCACCACGTACTCCGCGGGAACGCCGCCAACTACCCCCGCATCGGCATGTTCTGGCGTCCGCTGAACAACCTGGTCGGTTACGGCATCGGCGGCGAAGGCGAATACTGGGAGTACATCCGCGGAATGCTCCAGCCGGTGTTCGCCGGCAAGAACCTCGCCGCCATCACCGACGATATGGCGGCGACGATCGTCGAAAGGGTCGACGAATTACAGCAGAAGGTGTCGGCCGGGCGTCCTGTCGACGCCGAGCTCGAGATGACGCGGATCGTCCAGCACGCCGTCACGCGCTTCTTCATCGGTGACCGGGTCTCCGCCGACGTGGCCGACAGGCTCGGCGACGCGATCACTTCGGCCACCGGCTCCCTCGCCTCCAGGATCATCTTCTCGTTCGTGCCGAGCCGGGTGCCCATGCCGGGTGACGGTACGTTCAAACGCGCCGTCCGGGTGATCGACGAGATCGTCTTCCCGGTCATCCGCGAGGCCCGGCGCACGCACGCACCGGGCTACGACGTCCTTTCGCTCCTGCTCCGGGCGCGCGACGCGGACGGGCGGGCGCTCGACGACCAGCAGCTCCGGGACGAGATCGTCGGTCTCTACGTGGCGGGCGGGGAATCGTCCGCGGTGGCGCTGATCTGGCTCTGGGTGGCGCTGGACGCGAATCCGGAGGTCGCCGCCAAGCTGTACGAGGAGATCGATCGAGTGGTGGGAACGGATCTGCCCAGGCGATCCCACCTGTCGGAGCTGCGCTACGCCAAGATGTTCCTGCAGGAGCTGCTCCGGATGTATTCGGTGGGCTGGATGGTGCCGCGGCAGGCGGTGTCGGATGACGTCATCGACGGGGTTCGCGTCAAGGCCGGGGCGACCGTTCTCATCAGCCCTTACATAACCCACCAGCTCGACAGCGTCTGGGAACGTCCGCACGTGTTCGACCCGGAGCGGTTCGCGCCGGACAGGCAGGATCGGCGTCAGGCGCGCTCCTACCTCGCCTATGGAGCGGGGCCTCACCAATGTGTGGGTCGGCACCTGTTCGTCGTCGAGGCACAGCTGGTTCTCGCCGCGATCCTCACCCGGTTCCGGCCTGAACTGCGCACCGCTTCGCCCGTCGAACCCCGGATCGGCCTGGCGCTGAAACCTCGCCAGGCCGTCGAAATAGTGCTCCGCCCTGTCGAGCACGCGTAGCGGGGCGAGCCATGATCCAGGGCCTGCCGGCGGGCGAACCGTTGACCGCGGCGGAAATAGGCCGCGTATGCGCGGTGGCGGGACAGATACAGAGAGAAATGCGGTCAGAGGCGGAGGCGCGGCCCGCGTTATTCGCCGACAAGGCGTTCGATCCTGCTCTTTTCAGCACTCTTTCGCTGGCCCTCGCTTTCAGTGCCCCGGAGCTCAGCGCCGCGGACCTTCGCCTGACGCACCGGATGACGTTATGGAGCTTCGCCCTCGACTGGCTCGTCGACTATGCCGCCGCCTCGGCGGAGGAGGTGGCGGCCATTTCGGAAAGGTGCCTCTCCGTCGCGTCCGGAGGGCGGGCGAGCGATGACCTCACATCTTTACTCGCCGAAATCCGTGACGACCTGGCGACCGCTCCGGCTTTTCCGGCGCTGCGTGACGTGTGGCGGGACGAACTAGAACGCGTCCTTCGCGCGATGACGCTGGAATGGCAGTGGAAGGCCACCGCACAACCGTCGTTCGACGACTATCTCGCCAATTCGGCGAATCTCGGGTTCGCCTTCGTCTTCACCACGCACTGGATCTGGACGGGTGACTCGCGATCAGTCGGCGAGGTGCGCGCGGCGAGCTGGTCGGTGGAGCGCGTGATCCGGCTGCTCAACGACCTGGCGACGTACGAGCGGGACCTGAGCTGGGGGGACCTCAACGCCCTCCTGCTCGATGTCAGCCGCGAGCAGGTGGAGCGGAAGATCCGGCAGCTCGCCGAAGAGAGCTGGACGCTGATCGATCCGCTCCGCGCGACGCAGCCGGAACTGGCCGAATACATGGTGCGCCAGGTGCAGTTCTGCGCCGGGTTCTACCGGATCACGGACTACTGGGGCGCACATTGACCTTGGACGACCCCCGGACCGCCCACGTCGACGTGGATGCCGCGGCCGGGCGACTGATTTCCGAACTCATGGCAGAGCCCTGGGGTCAGGTCTCGGCGTCCGTGTACGAGACCGGGCGGCTGGTGACTCTGGCCCCCTGGCTGACCGGGCACACCCAGCGGGTGAACCACCTGACCTCCACGCAGCGGCCGGACGGCGGCTGGGGCGCGCCCGGAGGCTACGCGCTCGTCCCGACATTGAGCGCGACAGAGGCGCTTCTGCGCGAGGCGTCCGCTGACGCGGCGCTGTCGCGGGCCGCCGCGAGCGGGCTGGACGCGCTGTTCCGCTGGCTCGAGTCCGACCTGCCACTGCCCGACATGCCCGCCGTCGAGCTCATCGTCCCGTCGCTGGTGGCACTGATCAACGAACGCCTCGACAGCCTGAGGGAAACGCCGGTCAGTGGCCTGGATCTCTGGGCAGGCCAGGGGCGACTCCCCCTCCCCAAGGGGATGAGCGAGGCCAAGTTGGCGATGATCCGTCACCACGTGCGGACGGGCGAGGGGGTGCCGGAGAAGCTGCTGCACGCCCTCGAAGTCGTCGGAGACGCGGCGTGCGGCGCCCAGGCGGTCGGCGTGGAGACCGCGGGGAACGTCGGAGCCTCGCCGGCTGCCACCGCGGCGTGGCTGGGCGATCGGCCACCGCCCGCGCGCGGCGACACAGCCCGCGAATACCTGGAGAGGGCCGTCGAATGGCACGCGGGTCCGGTGCCCTGCGCGCTGCCGGTTACGGAGTTCGAGCGGGGCTGGGTGCTGAGCTGGCTGCTCCGGGCCGGCGTCCCTGTCGCCGTCCCGCCACGGCTGGTGGCGGAGCTGGGTGCCGCCATCCACCGGCACGGGACGTCAGGCGGGGCCGGGCTTCCGGCGGACGCCGACAGCACGTCCGTGGCGCTGCACGCTCTCGCCATGCTGGGAGCCGGCAGGGAGCCGGACAGCCTGTGGCACTTCGAGACGGATACACACTTCTGCACCTGGCCCGGCGAGCAGGGAGACTCCGTCACCACGAACGCGCACGTGCTCGACGCCTTCGGCCACCATGTGGCCGAAGGTACGGGGGGCACGGACCGGCGGTACCCGAAGGCGGTCGAGAAGATCTCGTCGTGGCTCGTCGACCAGCAGCTACCCGACGGGAACTGGTGGGACAGGTGGCACGCCTCACCGTTCTACGCCACGGCGTGCTGCGCTCTGGCCCTGGACCGCTACGCGAACCATCCGGCCGCGGTTGAGGGGGCCGTACGGTGGGTCGTCGATTCGCAACGCCGAGACGGCTCGTGGGGGCGGTGGGACGGCACCGTCGAGGAGACCGCCTACGCGATGCAGACGCTGCTGCTGACCCACGCGAACGTGGCGGGACGAGAACGAGCGGCGGCCCGCGGCTATGCGTATCTCACCCGCGCCGACCCGCAACCGGCACCCGCACTCTGGCATGACAAGGACCTTTACCGGCCGGAGGCGATCGTGCGTGCGGCCGTCCTGGGCGTCGTGCGCCTTATGCGACGCGACCCCACGATCGCCCCTTCCAGCGAGTGAGGCCAGCCGATGGAACAAATCTCTACTCGGAAAAGCGATACAAATGTGGACATTGCGCCGTTTAGGGTCTAACACTTCCTTGAGTGGTTAATGTTACCGTTGCTAAGGTTCCCCGAGTGCGAGGCGATGAGCGAGTCTTCCACGCTGGCTGTCGCCACCGCATCCCGGAAGACTGCAGGGCTTTCCGACACTCGCTGGGACAGGTGTAATGCGTTTCCGCAACTCGCGCGTGCGAACCAAGGTCATAGCCCTTCTGGCGTCGCTCGCCGCACTCTGGGCCTTCGCCGCCTGGGTGACCCTGAGAGACGGTCTGAACCTGCTGTGGGTCAGCACGATCGACGAGAACGTGGGGCGGCCCACCGTGGCGCTCGTGACGGCACTACAGACGGAACGCCAGCTCTCGCTGGCCTACCTGGGCGGCCACTCGCCGCAACGGCGCGACGCGCTCGCCAGGCAGCGGGCTCGTACCAATGAGGCCCAGGCCGCGTTCGAGGAGCGTGTCTCGAGCTACAGCGTCCAGGCCGCGGCGGCCGTCGCCCTCCAACGCCGGTTGGACGACACGCTCAAGGCACTGGACACCCTTCCCAAGCACCGCAAGGCGGTCGACTCGGGAGCGATCGACCGCGCTCAGGCCGCCAGGGCCTTCACCCAGCTCGTCGACACCGCGTTCCTGATCTACGGCTCCGAGGCGACCCTCGATGATCAGGAGATCGCCAAGGACGCCCGCACTCTCATCGCCTTCACCCGCGCGAAGGAGATCCTCTCCCGCGAGGACGCGCTGCTCGCGGGAGCCCTGGCGGCCGGTGGCCTCAGCGCCGGGGAGCATCGGGAGTTCGCGGGGCTGGTCAGCACCCAGCGGTTCCTACACAACGAGGCCGCGGCGGAGCTACCCGAGGCCGACCGCGCGAGATTCTCGCGGCTGACGGCCAGCCAGGCGTTCCAGCGACTCCGCACGCTGGAAGATCGGGTCATCGAGAACGCGAGAGACCAGGCGGGGCTGCCCGTCACCGCGAGGGAGTGGCAGTCGGCGCTCCAGCCGGTCCTGCCGGAGCTGGAGAAGTTCCTGTTCGTCTCCGCGGACGGGCTGGTCGGGCGAGCCGCGCCGGTCGCGGTCGGCGTCATCGTGCGGCTGGTGCTGGCCGGCGGGCTCGGGCTCCTCGCGGTGGTCGCGTCGATCGTGCTGTCCATCACCACGGCCCGCCAGTTGCTCTCGCAGCTCCAGAAGCTGCGCGACGCGGCGCACGAGCTCTCCGACGAACGGCTGCCCGGCGTGGTGGAGCGGATCGGCCGCGGGGAGAAGGTCGACATCGAGGTGGAGGCGCCGTCCCTGCGGTTCGGCGACGACGAGATCGGGCAGGTCGGCCAAGCGTTCAACACGGTGCAGGCGACCGCCATCAGGGTCGCCGCCGAGCAGGCCGAGCTGCGCCGCAGCATCCGCGACATCCTGCTGAGCCTGGCCCGCAGGACGCAGGGCCTGGTGCACCGGCAGCTCAGCGTGCTCGACGTGATGGAGCGGCGCGAGACCGACCCCGAGGAGCTGCGTGAGCTCTTCCGCCTGGACCACCTCGCCATCCGGATGCGCCGCAACGCGGAGAACCTCATCGTGCTCTCCGGCTCCTCCCCCGCCCGCACCTGGCGCCGCTCGGTGCCGATGGTCGACGTGGTGCGCGGCGCGCTGGCCGAGGTGGAGGACTACACCCGGGTGGACCTCATGCCGATGGGCGACGTCGTGCTGGTCGGCCGGGCCGTCGGTGACGTCATCCACCTGCTGGCCGAGGTGATCGAGAACGCGGTGTCGTTCTCGCCGCCCTACACGACCGTCCAGGTCAGCGGGCAGCTCGTGGCCAACGGCTACGTGGTCGAGATCGAGGACCGGGGTCTCGGCATGAAGCCCGAGGACCTCGAGGCCGCCAACGAGCGCATCGCCCACCCGCCGGAGTTCCGCATCAGCGGCACCGCGCGGCTGGGCCTCTACGTGGTCAGCCGGCTGGCCGAGCGCCACGGGATCCAGGTGGTGCTGAAGCAGTCGCCGTACGGGGGGACCACGGTCGTCGTCCTGCTGCCGCAGGAGCTCGTGGAGCTGGACGACAGCCCCAAGGCGCCCGACGAACGGCCGGCGACGAGCCTGCCGCGCCGGCAGGCCGGGGTGGCAGCGGTGGCCACGGCGGCGAC
>NZ_QNFZ01000900.1 GCF_003313395.1 Nonomuraea lactucae
GGGCGGCACCCGGCCGGGGATGACCGCCAGCCGGGTGCGGGGCCGGGCGTCCGCCGGGACCGAGCGCAGCAGCGCGCGCGTGTAAGGGTGCCGCGCGGCGTCGAAGACCGTGGCGGCCGGGGCGCGTTCGACGACGTGCCCGGCGTACATCACCACGACGTCCTCGCAGAAGTCCGCCACCACTCCCAGGTCGTGGGTGACCAGCAGCACCGCCATGTCGAGGTCGCGCCGCAGACCGTCGAGCAGGTCGAGGATCTCCGCCTGGATCGTCACGTCCAGGGCGGTGGTCGGCTCGTCGGCGATGAGCAGCCGAGGCTCGCAGGCCACCGCCGCGGCGATCATCACCCGCTGCTGCATGCCGCCGGACAGCTCGTGCGGGTAACAGTCCACCCGGCGGCCCGCGTCGGCGATGCCCACCCGGTCCAGCAGCTCTTGCGCCCGCCGCCGCGCGGCCCCCCGACGCTCGCCGAGATGCAGCCGCCGCGACTCGGCGATCTGGTCGCCCACGGTCATGGTGGGGTTCAGGCTGGTCATCGGCTCCTGGAAGATCGTGCCGATCTCCCGGCCGCGCACCGAGGCCAGCTCGCGCTCGCCGCGGCGCAGCAGCTCGCGCTCGCCCAGCCGGACGCTGCCGGCCACCGGGCGCACCCCGGCCGGGAGCAGTCCGAGCACCGCCATCGCGGTCATCGTCTTCCCGCAGCCCGACTCCCCGATCAGCGCCACCGAACCGCCGCGCGGCACGGTGAACGTCACGTCCTCGACCAGGCGAGGCTGGGCGTGGCCGCCGGTCAGGTCGAGGGTGAGCCCTTCCACCGCGAGCACCGGCTCGGCCGGTGCCGTGGCCTGGACGGTTCCAGCGGCCTTCGTGGTCTCCGCGGCCTTGGCGTTCACTGCGACCTCTTCACTGTGACCTCTTCACTGGGACCTCTTCACTGGGACCTCCTCGCCGCGACGGCGTCGCGCAGCCGGTCGCCGAGCACGTTGAACGACAGCACCGTGATCAGGATCGCGACGCCGGACGGCAGGACCGAGTAGGGCGCCTCGGCCTGGTTCTCGTACGCCGCCTTGAGCATCGAGCCCCAGCTGGCGTCGGGCGGCTGGACGCCCAGACCGAGGAAGCTCAGGCTCGCCTCGGCCAGCAGGGCGAAGCCCATCAGCAGCGTCGCCTGCACCAGCAGCGGCGCCCGGATGTTGGGGAGCACGTGCACCAGCAGGATCCTGGGCGTGCTCGCCCCGATCGCCTGGGCCGAGGAGATGTAGGTCTCCCCGGCGACCGCCATGGTCGCCCCGCGCACCACGCGGAACAGGTGCGGGGCGAACACTATGCCGATCGCGATCATCGCGTTGGTCAGCGACGGGCCCATCACGGCGATGACGGCCAGCGCGAACACGATCGCCGGAACGCTCAGCAGGGTGTCGGAGATCCGGGCGGAGACCATGTCGAACACGCCGCCCCGCAGCCCGGCCAGCAGGCCCGCGGGCACCCCGAGCGCCATGCCGACCACCAGCGAGATCAGCGGCGCGATCAGCGAGATCCGCGCCGCGTAGACGATCCGGCTGGCCACGTCGCGGCCGAACTCGTCGGTCCCCAGCAGATGCTCGCCGCTGACGCCCGCGAACCGGGCGGCCAGGTCCTGCGCGTGGGGATCGTGCGGCGCGATCAGCGGCGCGGTGACGGCGAGCACGGCCAGGACCACGAGGTACACCGCGGCGGCGATCGCGGACGGGCTGCCGCCCAGCGAGCGCAGGACGCTCGGCCGCCGCGGTCCGGACGCCGGCGTCTCCGGCGCCGACTGATCGCTCCCGGCCGGGGGGAGCGCGACCACGCTCATGACGACCTCACTCTCGCGTTCACTTTCGGGTTGATCCGGCCGTAGGCGACGTCCACGAGCAGGTTGGCGGTCACCACGACCACAGCTGCGAAGATCACGAAGCCTTGCAGCACCGGGTAGTCGCGTTCGAGGGCGGAGTTGACCGCCAGGCTGCCGAGGCCGGAGATGCCGAAGACCGCCTCCACGATCACGGTGCCGCCGAGCAGCTTGCCGGTCTGCAGTCCCAGGACGGTGACCACGGGGATCGCGGCGTTGCGCAGCACGTGGCCACGGACCAGGCGCACGCCCGTTGCGCCACGCGCCCGCGCGGTGCGGATGTACGGCTTGGCGAGCACGTCGATCACGCCCCCTCGGGTGTGACGGGCGATCTCGGCGGCGACGGCGAGCCCGAGCGTGGTCCCGGGCAGGACCAGATGCCGCAGCCAGGTGGCCCCGCCCTCGCTCAGCGGCGCGTAGCCCGTCGCCGGGAACCACGGGTTGACCAGCGCGAAGAAGGTGACCAGCACCATCCCGATCCAGAAGCTGGGCAGGGCGATCCCCACGGTGGCCACGGTGGACACGGCCCGGTCCGCCCAGCCGCCCTGCCGCAGCCCGGCCACCACTCCCGCCCCCACTCCGAAGAGCGAGGCGAACAGCAGTGCCACGAGCGCCACCGACAGCGTGGCGGGTGCGGCGTCGGCCAGCATGCGGACGACCGGAAGCCCGTTGAAGATCGACTGCCCGAGGTCGCCGCGCACGAGGGCGCCCAGCGACCGGCCGTACTGCACGGGCAGGGGATCGTCGAGGCCGAGCGCCGTGCGGATCAGGGCGACCTCCTCGGCCGTGGCCCGCTCTCCCGCCAGCTGCTGGGCGGGGTCGCCGGGCACCAGCCGGATGAGCAGGAACGTGAGCAGGTGCACCAGCCAGATCACCAGCACCGCCGTGGCCAGTCGCCGGGCCGTTCTCACCATGGGGTTATCCCTTCTTGCCGATCCGGACGCCGTGGAACGCGAAGGTGCCCATCTGCGGGATCGAGATCCCGGTGACCCCGGGCTGGACGCCGACCACGTTGTCCGGGGCGCAGATCGGGATCACCGGCGGCCCGGCCTCGAACACCTTCTGGAACAGCTCGCGCATCGGCCCCTGCTGCCCCTCGGGGCTGGACTCCCGCCGCGCCCGGTCCACGAGCTCGTCGAGGCCCGGCAGGTGGAACTTGCCCGGATTGATGGGCCCGTTCTTCAGGTAGTGGTCGGCGACGAACGTGGTGGGGTCGGGCCTGCCGACGTCGATCGGTATCACCAGGGCGTCGAACTTGCCGCTCCGCATCATCGGGTTGACCTGCGCGGCGTCCACCACCTGCAGTTCGGTCTTCACGCCGGCCTTGCCGAACTGGGCCTGCAGCGCCTCGGCGAGGACCTGGTACTGGGTGATGTTCGGCGCGGTGATGGTGAACGACAGCGGCTTGGCGTCGGTGTAGCCGGCCTTGGCGAGAGACTCCTTGGCGCGGGCGGGGTCGTAGGCCGCGTCCGGGCGGGCTTCCAGGCCGGGGACGTGCGGCGAGTACGCCTCGATGAAGGGCTGGACGGTCGGCTGGCAGCCGTCCTTCGCCAGGTTCTTGTCGATGCCGTCGCGGTCGATCGCCTGGCTGAGCGCCTTGCGGACCTCCCCGTCCTTGAGACCGGGCCTGGAGGTGTTGAGCAGCACGGTGTAGACCAGCGTGCGGGGCTTGATCAGGACGTTCAGCCCGGCGGACTTGAGCCGGGGGGTCTGCGCGGGCCGCAGGTAGGCGGCGTCGAGCTGGTGGGACTCCAGGGCCCGCAACCTGGTGCTGTCGTCCGACATCGTGATCATCTTGACCCGCGGCATGGTGACCGAGGGGCGGTTCCAGTAGCCGTCCCAGGTCTCGTAGGCGACCTCGCGGGTGGAGTAGGCGGTCACCTTGTACGGCCCGGCGCCGACCGGCTTGTGTGCCAGGTCCGGATCGTTCAGCGCCTTGGGGCTGATGATCATCCCGCCCTCGTTGGTAAGCACGCTGAGCAGGTGGCCGCCGGGCCGGGACAGGTGCAGCCGCACGTGCGACGGGTCGACGACCTCGATCCGGTCGATCGCCTCCAGGTCGCTCGCCGCGTTCATCTCCGGCCGTTTGCCACGTTCCAGGCTGGCCCGGACCGCCTCGGCGTCGAAGGTGGCGCCGTCCTGGAACTTCACGCCCTGGCGCAGGGTCAGGTCGAGCGTCTTGCCGTCGGGCGCCAGCTTCCACTCGGTCGCCAGGCCGGGGACGAACGCGCCGGACTCGGGGTCGTTCTTGATCAGGGTGTCGTAGACGGGCATCTGGAAGATCAGATCGAACTGCCCGGCCTTGTGCGGGTCGAGCGTGGTGGCGCGGGAGGGGTAGCCCCAGCGGAACGTGGTGGCCGCCGCCGTTGATCCGTCCGACCCGCAGGAGGCGAGCGACGAGGCGAGCGCCAGTCCCAACACCGGGGCGAGCCATGTGCGGTGCAGAGTGCGTGACGGGTGGATGCGGGGGTGTTGACACCGGTTCGGGCCTGGCCTCATGGCGCCCTCCTCATTGTTGAGCTCCGTCTTCACAGGTGATCGGCCGCGAAGTGGGGTGAACGTAACAAACTTCCTGGACGGCTAGCAAGTACATGGAGCCGAGTGTGTCCTGACCGAAACGCCTGTTGTGATCAGTCCAGAGAGGCCGATGGCAGGTCGCGGGCGGCCAGCGCCCAGCTGAGCTCCACGGTGGTGTCCGGCGAGTCCAGGCGGGCGCCGGTCAGCTCCTCGTACCGCCGCAACCGATAGCGGACCGTGTTGACGTGGACGTGCAACCGGCGCGCCACCACCCCGATCTGGCCGCCGGTGTCGAGGTAGGCGCGCAGGGACTGCTCGATCAGCGCCCCGAACTCGCCCTCGGCGGCGAGCGGCCGCAGATGCCGGTCCACGAGCAGCTCGGAGAGCTCCCGCTCGGACGCCACCGCGATCCGCCAGGACAGGTCGCCCAGGTCGTGCACGCCGGTCCGCCCGTACGCGCGGGCGACGCCGAGCAGGCGACCGGCGGTGCGATACGAACGGTGGACGTCCCCGAGCGCGGCGGGCGGGCCCAGCCCGGCCGTCACCCGCAGGTCCCCGATGTCGGGCTTGGCCTGGACGATCCCGGCGATCGTGCCGTCGTCGACCCCGATCATCGCGATGCGGCCATGGGACCGGCACAGGTCCTCCAGCCGCCGCGCGACCTGATCACGCTGATCGCGGCGGGCCCCGGTGCCGCTGTCGGTGCCGCCCTTCGCGCTGGCCCCCGCGCTGGCCCCCGTGCCGGCCCCCGTGCCAGGCTCGGTGTTGGCCTCTGTGGCGGCGGATGCCCGGATCGCCTGGTAGGTCCGCGAGGTGTCGAGGCCGTAGGTTGCGGCGCCGCCGTGGATCTCCGCCGCGCTGAGCGTGCCGTGCAGCAGCCCGTGCAGGAAGTCCGCCCGCCGGCGGGCGTCGTAGAGCGCGGCGGACATCTCCGCCCTGCGGTGGACGGCGGCGATCTGCCGGCTCTCCACGTCGGTGAGCTCCCACAGCCCGGTGGTGCGGTCGATGATCAGGGCGGGATCGAGCCCGTGCCGGGTGGCCTCGGCGATGAACATGTCCCGGATCGTGCTGTAGGCGCGGCGGAACGCGCTCAGCCCGTCGGCGAGCTGCACGCCGCGGGCCACGCGGTCGCTGGCCACCTCCGCCTCGTCGATCTCCTCGGGCGAGGGCACCCGGCCGTGGCGCAGCAGGCCGAGCGTGCGGTCGATGTGCCTGGCCCAGATCTGCTCCAGCAGCTCGCGGGGGACGTGCCGGTAGGACGGCGCCTGCTCGATCAGGTCGTCGAGGATCCGGTCCCGGGCCTGCTCATGCCTGTCGAGCATTGCCGCGATCACGGCCTCCAGGACGTCTCCGTCGTCCGGCGCATCCGTCATGACACCCCCATGGGTTGTGTGAACGAACAATATGCGGCCGGTCGCCCTTTGCCGATCCTCCATCGACGGTCCGCCGCGCACGTCGCACAGTTAGCCACTGACCGACCAGCCGAAGGAGATGCGGTGGACGAGGCAACGGGACTGGAAGGCCGGGTCGCCATCGTGACCGGGGCCGGCTCACGCGGTGACGGCATCGGGAACGGCCGTGCCGCGGCGGTGCTGCTCGCCCGGCGCGGCGCCCGGGTCGCGCTGGTGGACTCCGTGCCCGAATGGGCCAGGGCGACCCAGACCATGATCGAGAACGAGGGCGGGAGCAGCTTCGTCGCCGAGGCCGACGTGTCGGACCCCGCGTCCTGCTCCTCGTGCGTCGAGCGGGTGGTCGAACGGTGGGGCGCGGTCGACATCCTGGTGAACAACGTCGGCGTCGGGGGCCCCGCCGGCGACGTCGTCGAGGTCGATCCCGAGGCCTGGGAGCAGTGCCTCCGGACCAACGTCACGTCGATGATGCTGATGTCCAAGTACTGCGTGCCCCAGATGCGGCAGGCCGGGGGCGGCTCGATCGTGCACGTGTCATCGGTGGCCGGGCTGATCGGCGGACACCCGAACATCGCCTACCCCGTCGCGAAGGGAGCGATCATCCCGCTCACCCGCGCGATGGCGGCCCAGCACGGAGCGGACGGCATCCGGGTCAACGCGGTTGCCCCGGGCATGGTCTACACCCCCATGGTGGCGACCAGCCCCGGGATGACCGAGGCGGTCCGGGAGATCCGCCGCGGACGATCGCTTCTCGGCACCGAGGGCACCGGCTGGGACGTCGGCGAGGCGGTCGCCTTCCTCGCAGGAGACCGGGCCCGCTGGATCACCGGCACCGTCCTCACCGTGGACGCCGGCGCCACGGCCGGACGCCGTGACTTCTCCCCCAACCTCTCCCGCGAAAGGCAACCCGCATGAACAGGATTCCGCTCGTCACCCCCGACACCGGCGACGCCGGGGCCGCGGCGCTGCTCCAGGACGCCGAGAAGACGCACGGCTACGTGCCCAACCTGTACGCCACGCTGGCCAACGCCCCGGCCATGCTGCGCGGGTTCCTCAGGTTCGGCATGCTCCTGCGCGAGGCGCCCACGTCGGCGCGCCCGCTCCGCGAGCTGATCATCATGCGCTGTGCCCAGCTCAGCGGCGCCGCCTACGAATGGGCCCATCACTGGCCCCTGGCCATCGAGAGCGGCGTACCCGAACGCAAGCTCCTCGCCCTGTCGAACTGGGCGGCCGAGGACGTCTTCACCGACGACGAGCGTGCCGTGCTGGACTTCGCCGAACAGGTGCACGCGTCCGGCCATGTCACCGACTCCACCTTCGCGAGGTTGCGGGAGCGCTTCGACCCGGAGCAGATCGTGGAGATCACCTTGACGGCGTCCTTCTACGCCCAGGTCGCGCGGTTCCTGCTCGCGATGGACGTCCAGGTCGAGCCCGAGTTCCGGGTCTACCTGGACACCTGGGAGTGACCCTGGACATCCGACCCCCTGCCCACACCGGCGCCGGGTCCCGCAGGCCGGCCTGATCCCGTTCCACCGGACATGTCGCGACCTGGCTAATGTGTCTGCGATGAGCGGTGACCGGGTCATTGACGGGTACGTGCTCCGGCGCGTCCTCGGCCGGGGTGGCATGGGCGAGGTGCACCTCGCGACCACCCCGACCGGAGCCCTGGCCGCCGCCCTGACGGTCGCGCCGGCCTCGGCGGCACCGCGGGCGGCGACGCCCACCCC
>NZ_QNFZ01000902.1 GCF_003313395.1 Nonomuraea lactucae
CCGGCGGGGGAGTGGCGGAGGCGGCCCGCGTCCTCGACGGCCTGCGCGCCGAGGGGGCAGACGGCGGGCTGGTCCTCGGCGGCCCGGCCGGACCGGAGCTCGCCGCCACCTGCACCACCCGCGACGACCTCGCCGCCGCCTACCGAGAGATCGTCACCACCTGCGACCCCGCCTTCCTCGACTTCGACGTACGCGACGCCGCCGACCACGTCGCGGTGCTGCGCAGGGCGCTCGCCATCCGGGCCGTGCAGGAGGAACTGCCGGTGCGGGTCGCGTTCACGCTCCGGCTCCAGCCGTACGGGCTGGCGGCGCGCGACGTCGAGATGCTGCGGCTCACCCGCCGGCACGGCGCCGAGATCACCACCGTCAACCTCCTGGCCGAGCTCGGCGCCCGCGAGCCGTCGGAGGCGTGGGACCCGGCCGTGCGCGCCGCACAGGAGCAGATCGCCGACGCGCACGGCCTGACCGACTCCCGCGAGTCGTGGCGCCGCGTCGCCCTGACCCCCCTGCTGGCCCGCCCGTCCGACCTCAGCGAGGCGGACGCCCGCAGGCTGTCGTCGTTCGCCGCCCGCAACGGCCTGGCGTGGCTCTCCGTGCGCGGCGCCGCCCCCCGCCCAGCCGTGTCCCGCGTCCTGTGGCGCACCCCAGCCTGAACCGGCGTTCTTCTGCGTCCTATGGCGTCCTTCCGCCTGAACTATAGGATTTCGCCGAACGGGCGACGGACGCCTCGGCGATGAGGGGGAGGGCGTGACAGCCCGGCCGGAGACAGCGAGGAAGATCCTCATCCACTGGATGGACGGCTCCGTCGCCCTGCTCGCGCTCGTCCTCACCGTGGTCATCGCGTTCAGCGCCGCCGCGGGGCAGATCTCGCTCCCGTGCGCCCTGGCCGCCGAGGCGTGCCACCTGTGCGCCCTCGGCCTCTTCCCGTTCCTGCTGCGAGCCGCGTTCGACGGCCGGCCGCGCCCCACGGTGGCCGTGATCGTCGCGGGACTCGCCGCGGCGGGCGCGGTCGTCCTCGTGCCGGCCCCGGTGCCCGGCGACACGATCGAGGGCTCCTGGTCGGTGGTCGGCTACCTGTGGCTGTCCGTCGCGGTCCTGCAGCTGCCGGTGTGGGCCGCGGTGTGCCTGGGCGCCGTGGTGACCGGGCTGACGAGCGCGTACATGGTCCTGGCCGGGGGACGGCCGTGGCTCGCCGTGCTGCCCGTCGAGGCGCTCAGCGCGGTCCTGATGACGTTCGCCATGTGGCTGTGGCGCTGGCTGTGGTGGACGATCAGGGACGCGCACGACAGCAAGGAGGCCAGGGCGAGGCTGGCCGTCGCGGAGGAGCGGCTGCGCTTCGCCCGCGACCTGCACGACCTGCTCGGCCACAGCCTGTCGGTCATCACGCTGAAGAGCGAGCTGGCCGCCAAGCTCGCCACCAAGGAGCCGGCGCGGGCGGCGCGCGAGATGGCGGACGTGCGCCGACTCGTGGGCGAGTCGCTCACCGAGGTGCGGGACGCCGTGACCGGCTACCAGGCGCTCGACCTGGACGAGGAGCTCGACGGGGTGCGCGCCGCGCTGGAGGCGGCGGGCGCCCGCTGCACGATCGACGCCAGGGCCGACGACCTGTCACCCGCGGCCCGCGCGCTGCTCGCGTGGGCGGTGCGCGAGGGCGGCACCAACGTGCTCAAGCACAGCGCGGCCACCCGATGCGTCATCACGATCGACGGAGGGGTGCTCGAGATGCGCAACGACGGCGTACGACCGCCCGCCGCCGAGCCCGGGAGCGGGCTGCGCGGACTCGCGGAGCGCATGGCCACCGCGGGCGGATCCTTATCGGCGGCCCCCACCCCGAGCGGTGAGTTCCTGCTGAGAGCGGCGGTGCCCTCATGAGCGCCGGGCGCGTGACCAAGCTCGACAAGGTCCGCTGGCTCATCGTCTACTCGACGGACTTCATCAACGTGATCGCCCTCATCGGGTTCGTGGACATCTACTTCAGTTGGGAGGCGGGGTTCCCGGCGCCCCTGGCGGTCGCCGCCGGCGTCCTGCTGATCGTGCTGGTGGCGATGTCGACCCGGCCGTTCCGGATCGCGGTCAGGGGCGGCCCGCGGCCCACGGCCATCCTGGCGGTCTCGGGAGCGATCACTCTCCTGCTGTCGGTCATCCCGCTCATCTACGCGACCGCTCTCTGGCTCGGCATGCTGGCGCCGTTCGTCCGCAGGCGCACCATCGTCGCGGCGTCCGCGGCGGCGGTCCTGGCCCTCAACGTCTACGTCGCCCTGGTCAGAGGTCCGGCCTGGCAGCTCGTCGTGCTCCAGGTCCTGATGACGGCGGTCGTGGTGGGCGGCGTCCTGGCCAACCTGTGGCTGTGGCGGGTCGCCAAGGACGCGCACGACGGGCAGGAGGCCAAGGCCAGGCTGGCGGTCTCGGAGGAGCGGCTGAGGTTCGCCCGCGACCTGAACGACCTGCTCGGCCAGAGCCTGGCCGGCATCTCCGCCAGGACGGCCCGCGCCGAGGAGACGCTGCGGGCCGACCCGGCGGCCGCCGCGGCCGAAATGTTCGAGGTGCGCGACCTGACCAGGCGAGCGCTGCGCGAGGTGCGCGGCGCCGTACAGAACTACCGGGCGCTGGACCTCGACGAGGTCCTGTCCAGCGTGCGCGCGGTGCTGGAGGCGGCCGGGGTGCGGTGCGCCGTGGACGCCGACACGGCGCCGCTGGCCCCGGAGACCCGCACGCTGCTGGCCACCGTCGTGCGCGAGGGTGCCACGAACGTGCTCAAGCACAGCAGGGCCGAGCACTGCAGGATCACGATCAGGAACGGGGTGCTGGAGATGTCCAACGACGGAGTGAGCGGCCCGGTGGGCGACCACGCGCCGAACGGCCTCGGCGGCCTCGCCCAGCGCGTCGGCTCGGCGGGCGGCAGCCTGTCCGCGTCCCCCACCCACGAGGGCACCTACCTGCTGAGGGCGGTGATGCCGGCATGACGACCCGCGTGCTGCTGGCCGACGACGAGCACCTGATCCGCGGCGCGATCGCCGCCCTGCTCGATCTGGAGGACGGCATCGAGGTGGTGGCCCAGGTCGGCAGGGGCGACGAGGTGCTGGCCGCCGTCGCCGAGCATCGGCCGGACGTCGCGGTGCTCGACATCGAGATGCCCGGCATGGACGGCCTGAGCGCGGCGGAGCAGATCAGCTCCCTATGCAAGATCGTGATCCTGACGAGCCTCGGCCGCCCCGGCTACCTGCGCCGGGCGATGGCCGCGGGCGTCAGCGGGTTCCTGGGCAAGGACGCCTCCGCCGAGGAACTGGCCATGGCCATCCGCAAGGTGCGGACGGGCGGCCGCTACCTCGACGCCGAACTCGCCGCCGCCGCCATGGCGGCCGGCGACAGCCCGCTCACCGAGCGCGAACGCGACGCGCTCCGCCTGGCCAGCGACGGCGCCACCATCGCCAGGATCGCGGCCGAGCTGCACCTGACGGAGGGGACGGTGCGCAACTACCTGTCGAGCGCCATGACCAAGCTCAACGCCCAGAACCGGCTGGAAGCCATCCGCACCGCCCAGCGCATGGGCTGGCTCTGACCCGCCACCCGCCCCTTCTCCGCCGATCTTGGTCAAACCGGCCGGCGCGCCGCCATAAGAACCCCCGGCGTGGGTAGATGGCGGGCCCAGGAGGAGGCGCGACATGGCGATCCGGCACACCCATCACGAGCACCTGGGGCACGTCGTCTTCATCACGGCGGCCGCGGCCATCGGGGGGTTCCTGTTCGGCTACGACAGCTCCGTGATCAACGGCGCGGTCGTCGGCATCCAGAAGCACTTCGACGTGGGCCCCGTGCAGACCGGATTCGTGGTCGCCGTCGCGCTGCTCGGCTCGGCGGTCGGCGCGTGGGTGGCGGGCCGCCTGGCCGACCGGTGGGGCCGGACCAGGACGATGCAGGTGGCGGCCCTGCTGTTCGCCGTCAGCTCCGTCGGGCAGATGCTGCCGTTCGCCGTCTGGGACCTCACCGTCTGGCGGGTGCTGGCCGGCGTGGCGATCGGGATGGCGTCCGTGCTAGGGCCGGCCTACATCGCCGAGGTGGCGCCGCCCGCCTACCGGGGGCGCCTGGGGTCGTTCCAGCAGCTCGCCATCGTGCTCGGCATCGCGTCCTCCCAGCTGGTCAACTACGTGATCGCGCGGCTGGCGGGCGGCGACGTCAACAACCCCCTGCGCGGGCTGGAGGCGTGGCAGTGGATGCTGGGCGCCTGCGTCGTGCCCGCGCTGCTCTACCTGCTGTTCGCCTCGAGCATCCCCGAGTCGCCCCGCTACCTGGTGCTCGCCGGCCGTACCGGCGAGGCGCGCAAGGTGCTGGCCGAGGTGGAGGGCGCCGACGTCGACCTGGACGCCCGCGTCGAGGAGATCCACCGGGTGCTGAGGACCGAGCGCGTCCCGACGATGAGGGACCTGCGCGGCCCGGCGCTGGGCCTGCTGCCGATCGTCTGGATCGGGATCGTCCTCTCGGTGTTCCAGCAGTTCGTCGGCATCAACGTGATCTTCTACTACTCGTCGGTGCTGTGGCAGTCGGTCGGCGTCACCCAGGCCGGCTCACTGTTGATCAGCTTCTCCAGCTCCGTGATCAACATCATCGGCACGTTCATCGCGATCGCCCTGGTCGACCGGATCGGGCGCAGGCCGCTGCTGCTCATCGGCTCGGCCGGCATGGCGATCTCCTTGGGCACCGCCGCGTGGGCGTTCAGCGCCGCCCAGCGGGTGAACGGCGAGGTCCACCTCCCGAACCCCCAGGGGATGATCGCGCTGGTGGCCGCCAACACGTTCGTCCTGTTCTTCGCCTTGTCGTGGGGCGTGGTGGTCTGGGTGCTCCTGGGCGAGATATTCCCCAACCGGATCCGCGCCGCCGCACTCGGCGTCGCCGCCGCGGCGCAGTGGGTCGCCAACTGGACGATCACGGTCTCGTTCCCGGCCCTCGCCGAGTGGAACCTGCCGCTCACCTACGGCGCGTACGCCCTGTTCGCCGTGCTGTCGTTCGCCTTCGTCGCCCGCTGGGTCAGGGAGACCAAGGGACGCAGGCTCGAAGAGATGGGCTAGCCTGCGTGGCGTGATCGACGACGTGCTCGGGCCCTCGCTGGACGTCCTGTTCTGCGGCATCAACCCCGGGCTCATGTCCGAGGCCACCGGCCACCACTTCGCCCGCCCCGGCAACCGCTTCTGGCCCGCGCTCCACCTGTCGGGCTTCACCCCGCGCCGCCTCACCCCCGCGGAGCAGCACCTGCTCCCCCAGTACGGGCTCGGCGTCACCAACGTCGTGGCCCGCCCGAGCGCCAAGGCGTCGGAGCTGACCCGGGAGGAGCTGGTGGAAGGCGGCCGGCGTCTCGCGGGGTTGGTGGCGGAAGTGCGGCCGAAGGCGCTGGCCCTCCTCGGAGTCTCTGCCTACCGCACCGCCTTCGCCCGGCCGAAGGCGATCGTGGGGCCGCAGGCGGAGCTGGTGGGCGGGGCTTCGGTCTGGGTGCTGCCGAACCCGAGCGGCCTGAACGCCCACTGGACGCTTGCGGGCATCGCCGAGGAGCTGTCCAGGCTGCGCGACCACGTCCGGCCGCATACCCGGGGATAGCAAAGAGTCCTTGCTATCGTCCCGAACCTCCCGACCGTTACCGAAACTATGTTCGAATTCTGAGTGATCTTTTTCATGTTGCTTGGCGTCGTCCACTCCTTCATGATCAATGCTGACGATCCGTACTCACCGAGATTGAAGGTGTTTGTGAACGAGTTAGGCAGACCATCCCGGCTCAGGAGAAGCCCGAAACGCAGACTGGCCACGGCAACGGTGCTCACGGTGGCAGCATCGCTGCTGGTGGCGGTCTCGATCACACAAGCGTCAGCCGATCCCGACTCGCAAGCGACGAAGAAGGGTAAGGCGGCGCCGACGGTGACGACCTTCCCTCGGCCGGACGATCCCGATGCGCCGTTGCGCGCTGCGGTGGCGCAGGCGAGGAAGCAGAACAAGCCGGTCGCCGTGGAGGCGGCCTTCTCGGAGAGCTCGCGTACGTGGGCGTATCCGGACGGGCATCTGAGCACCGACTCCTATAGTGGTCCGGCGCAGCTCAGGCAGGGGGACGGCTCGTGGGCGTGGATGGACCCGTCTCTGGTCGAGCAGAACGGTGTGCTGCGGCCCAAGGTGGCCAAGGCCCACGTGCGGGTCTCGGCCGGCGGGGCGGGGCCTTTTGTGACCATGACGCTGGACCGGGAGCGCGCCATTGGCCTGTCCTGGCCCACAGAGCTTCCGCGCCCGCAGGTCAAGGGCAACGTGGCGACCTATGTGGGGGCCGCGGGCCCGTCGGCGGACCTGGTCGTCACGGCGCTGCCGACCGGTTTCCGGCACGACATCGTGTTGCGTGAGCGGCCGAGCGGGCCGGTGGAGTTCCATATCCCGGTGCAGGCCAAGGGGCTCAAGCTCACCGAGACCAGATCGGGTGGGCTGTCACTGTCGACGGCCAATGACGACAGCAAGGGCAAGGAGGTGGCTTCGGCGCCCGCGCCGTTGATGTGGGACGCCTCAGCCGACAAGCCGACCGCCGATCAGCCCGGCCGCCAGGCCAGGATCGACACCGTGGTGGAGGGCAAGGACGGGGCGACTGTCCTGGTGCTCAAGCCGGACGCCGGCTGGCTGGCCGACCCGGCCACCAAGTACCCGGTCACGGTCGATCCCACCACCACACTGGGGGTGACCAAGGAAGTCGGCATCAGATCGCCCCGCTCCCAGCGGTCGCCGGGCACTGTCGGCCGCTCGCACTACAAGGTCTGCAGCGGCACGACGTGCGCGTTTGAGGAGCAGATTGGGCGGACGCTGATGGCGTTCGACACCGCCCCGATCAACGGGCGGCAGGTGGTCAAGTCCACCATGCAGATGCAGTTGCGCACCGACGTCACCAACTGCAGCCAGTTTCAGGGGATCATCGCCCAGCGCGTCACTGAGGCGTGGACGGCCGATGACACCTTCTGGGGCAACCAACCCGCCAGCACCGAGGAAGGACGCTCCTCCCTCGACCCGTGCTCTTTGCCGGGGACGGCGGGGGCGGTGTGGAGCTGGGATCTGACGGCGATGACCAGGCTGTGGGCGGCCGGTACCGCCAACCACGGGCTGGTGTTGCGGCTGGCCGCCGAGAGCCCGGTCGCGCAGAATTACGGTGAGGATTTCCAGTTCTGGCCGCAGATGTTCACCGGTGGCACGCCGCCGAAGCTGAGCGTGGATTGGGTGCTGCCGCCGGAGATCCCGACCGTCACCGCCGCGTCGATCGACTCGATGGACGGCAACGACGCGATCGCGCGTAGCACCAACGTCAAGGTGAGCTACAAGTCCAGCGTGCCGGAGGCGACGCCGTTGAACTACACGGTGGCGGTCAATGATTCCACCATGGCGCCGCCTGCCACCGAACTGCCCGCGGGCGAACACGGCTACTGGAAGCTGGATGAGACCTCCGGCACCGGCGCCGGCGACTCCTCCGGTAAGAACGTTCCCGCCACCTTGACCGGCGCCTACACCCGCGTCCCGGGCCAGCTCGGCC
>NZ_QNFZ01000903.1 GCF_003313395.1 Nonomuraea lactucae
CCGCCGCCCCCGCCCTCCGCGCTTCCCGTGACCGCGCCGCTCTCCGCGCGGACCGCGGAGCCGCGCCACGGCTGGTACGGCGAGGCCGCATGCGACACGACCAGCGCGGCCGTCGCGCGCCCCTCCGCCAACCTCTCCAGCAGCGCGCCCACGCCCTCCTCCGCGCCGATCGGCAGCAGCGCGCGCGTGGCCAGCACCGAGCTGGTGAAGAACGGCACCGGGGCGACGCCCCGGCCCAGCTCCTCCAGCACCACCGCCGCCTCACTGGCCGACGCCCCGGCCCCGCCGTACTCCTCGGGGACGAGCAGCCCGGCAACCCCGATCTCGCCCGCGAGCGTCTTCCACAGGTCGAGGTCGTACGGGTCGGACTCGGCCCGCTGCAGCACGGCGGCGGGCGGGCAGCGGTCGGCGAGCAGGGCGCGCACGGCGGCGCGCAGCTCCTCCTCGACCTCCGAATACAGGAGTGTCATCAGGCGCTCGCCTCCGGCTCGCTCCATGTCATCGCGGCAAATCCTTCCAGGGGACGTCCTTGTCCACGCGGGGCTCGGAGGGCAGGCCCAGCACCCGTTCGGACACGATGTTGCGCAGGATCTCCGAGGTGCCGCCCTCGATCGAGTTGCCCTTGGCGCGCAGATAGCGGTATCCGGCGCCGCGACCGTAGAAGTCGACCGTGTCCGAGCGGCGGAACGTCCAGTCGTCGTAGCCGAGGTCGCGCCGGAACTCGACGTCGAGCCCCGTCAACGCCTGGTTCAGCTCGGCGAACGCCAGCTTCATGCCGGAGCCCTCCGGCCCCGGCTGCCCGGCGGCGAGCTGCTCGCGCAGCCGGGCGCCCGACAGGCGGGTCACCTCGGCCTCCACCCAGAGCGACAGCAGCCGCTGGTGCAGGTCGTGGGTGCGCAGCTCGGGGCGGGCGCGCCATTCCTCCAGCACGGCGCCGACCATGCCGCCGCCCCGCCGCACCGGGGCGCCGCCGATCGCCACGCGTTCGTTCATGAGCGTGGTCTGGGCGACGCGCCAGCCGTCGCCCACCTCTCCCAGCCGCAGGTCGTCCGGGAGCCGCACGCCGGTGAGGAACACCTCGTTGAACTCCGCCTCGCCGGTGATCTGCCGCAACGGGCGCACGTCCACGCCCGGCGCGCGCATGTCGCAGACGAAGTAGGTGAGTCCGCGGTGCTTGGGCACGGCGGGATCGGTGCGGGCGACGAGGATCGCCCAGCGGGAGTGGTGGGCGCCGGACGTCCACACCTTCTGCCCGTCCACGACCCACTCGTCACCGTCCCTGACCGCCCTGGTGGCGAGCGTCGCCAGGTCGGATCCGGCGCCGGGCTCGCTGAAGAGCTGGCACCAGACCTCCTCGCCGGTCCACAGCGGCCGGAGGAAGCGGCGTTTCTGCTCCTCCGTGCCGAAGGCCAGGATGGTGGGCGCGGCCATGCCGAGGCCGATGGCCTGGACACCCGGGTCGAGCTGCGGCGTGTGGGCCAGCTCGCGCTCGACGACCTCCTGAAGGTCCCGCGACAGCCCGAGCCCGCCGAGCCCCTCCGGGAACCACACCCACGCCAGCCCGGCGTCGAACCTGGCCCGCAGGAATTCCAGCCTGTCGCCGGCCGGGTCATGATCGTCCAGGAGCGTCGTGATGCGCTCCCTGAGCAGGGCTTCGTCCACTCCGGCTTCCTCTCTCGCCGTCACATGTACTTCTTGAGCTCGCGGTAGGCCAGCGACCGCTTGTGCACCTCGTCCGGCCCGTCGGCCAGGCGCAGCGAGCGCGCGCCCGCCCAGAGCGCGGCCAGCGGGAAGTCCTGCGAGACGCCGCCCGCGCCGTGCACCTGGATGGCCTTGTCGAGGATCCACTCGACCGCGATCGGAGTCGCGATCTTGATGGCCTGGATCTCGGTGTGGGCGCCCTGGTTGCCGACGGTGTCCATGAGCCAGGCCGTCTTGAGGATCAGCAGCCGCAACTGCTCGATCCTGACGCGGGACTCGGCGATCCAGTCCTGCACGACGCCCTGCTGGGCGACAGTCTTGCCGAACGCCGTCCTGTTCAGCGCCCGCCGGCACATGAGCTCGACCGCGCGCTCGGCGATGCCGATGAGCCGCATGCAGTGATGGATGCGGCCGGGGCCGAGCCTGGCCTGGGCGATGGCGAAGCCGCCGCCCTCCTCGCCGACGAGGTTGTCGACCGGGACGCGCACGTCCTCGAACACGATCTCGGCATGCCCGCCGTGGTCGCCGTCGCTGTAGCCGAACACCTGCATGCCCCGCTTGATGTGCATGCCGGGCGTGTCACGCGGGACCAGCACCATGCTCTGCTGGCGGTGCGACGGCGCCTCCGGATCCGTCTTGCCCATCACGATGAAGATCTTGCAGTCGGGGTTCATCGCGCCGGTGATGAACCACTTCCGGCCGTTGATGACGTACTCGTCGCCGTCGCGGACGATCGACGTGGTGATGTTGGTGGCGTCGGAGGAGGCCACGTCCGGCTCGGTCATCGCGAACGCCGAGCGGATCTGCCCGTCGAGGAGCGGCTGGAGCCACTCCTTGACCTGCCACTCGCTGCCGAACATGGAGAGCACCTCCATGTTGCCGGTGTCGGGCGCGGCGCAGTTGGTGGCGGTGGGCGCGATGCCCGGGCTGCGGCCCATGATCTCGGCCAGTGGCGCGTACTGGAGGTTCGTCAGCCCCGCCCCGTGCTCCCCGGGCAGGAACAGGTTCCACAGGCCGCGCTTCCTGCCCTCGTCCTTCAGGTCGGCGAGCAGCGGCGGAGCGCTCCATCCGCTGGCCGACGCCTGCTGGTGGAAGGCCGCCTCGGCCGGGTAGACGCATTCGTCCATGAAGCGCAGCAGTCGCTCGCGCAGGTCCTCGGTGACGGTGTCGAAGGCGAAGTCCATGCCGAGAGCCTACCGACCGGCCGGTATGACTGTCGACCGCCCCCCCGCTCATGGCCGAAGAAGTAGATCCACGGCGGTTCGTCTTCCGGCCGTTCACCGGCGCTGAGCGCAAGCTGAGCGGCTTCGTCGAGCTTCCGGTCAGCCGAACCGCCGATCCCACACGAGCGCATGGCCACGGGCTTCCTGCCGAGCCGAGAGCGCACGCGCGCCGGGGCTCACCTCCCAAGGCTCCCTTGCATGGCTGAAGAACACGACGACGGTGTATCTCGTGCAGGCCCATGCCAACCCGGCAGAGCCTGCGGAGGTCTCCGGGACGCGGTGGTGCTCGCCCGCCTGGCGGAGTGGCGCCGGCCTCGCGGCTCAGCTCCGTTCTGATGTCGCGGTCAGTGGACGAGGTGCCGTGATGGCGTCAACCGGCGCCGGTCGGGAGTGGTCGGGAGCCAGCCGCCCCAGTGTGATCGTGCCGGCGATGGTCAGCGCCCCGGCCAGCAGCGCGGGGATCGCGGTGGACGGGCTCGCGGGGAGGGGCTCGCCCAGGAGGACGGCTCCGGCGAGCACCGAGGTGATCGGGTCGACGACCTGCACGCCCGCGTACGCGATGCCGAAGTAGCCGACCGCGTACGACCGTTGCAGCAGCACGATGGCGCACACCAGCAGCACCGGCACGACCAGCGTGAACCAGTGCAGCAGCCTGCCCCAGTCGCCCTGCAGCCCGCCGCCCACCACGCGGACGAACGTGGACACGCAGGCCGTGACGACCCCCGCCGCGATGGAAAGCAGCAGCGCCCTGCCCGGCCCGTGCAGCCTGCTGGCGACGAACTGCGCGACCAGTACGATCGCGCCGATCACCGCGATGAAGCCGACCGCGGCGCCGTCGCCCAGGTGGGGTGTGGCGTTCTGGACGGGCACGAGCAGCATGAGCCAGAGCAGCCCGACGGCCACGGCCACGGAGCCTAGGATCTCCGCCCGGTACGGCCTGCGACCGTACATGAGCGCGGCCAGCGGCACCGCGAACACCAGCGTCGCCACGCTGATCGGCTGCACGACGACCAGCGGCGCGAAGCTCAGCGCCACCGCGTGCAGGCCGGCCCCGGTGAGCCCGACCACTCCACCGATCAGCCAGCGAGGGCGCCTCATCAACTTGAGCGAGGCGCCCTCCGACACGGCCTCGTACTGTTGCAGCGCCGCGCCGAGCGCGTATCCCAGTGCGCCCACCAGGGCCATGAGCAGGCCGACCCAGGTCATCGGCGCCCGCGCGGGGGGGTAGATCCGTCCAGGAGCATTGCTCCAGCTTAGGGGCGGCGGAGAGCCCAGGAATCATCCTTTAGGCTGATCGTCCCCCCTACTACGCCGCGTGACCGCCCGTATCCCCGCGAACCCGTCAGGATTTCTCCGGGCAGACGCACAGCAGGTGCCCCTCGGGGTCCTGCAGGACGATCCACCCGACGCCGTCCTCCGTGATCCCGGGCTGGAACTCGGGCCTGGTGGCGCCCAGCGCGACGTACTCCTCGGCGGCCTTCTCCACGTCGGGCACCCGGAAGTCGAAGTGGAACTGCTTGGCCGGGCTCGGCCACTCCACCGGCCGGCGGTCGGGGACGCGGCCGAAGTAGATGTTCGTGGCGCCGTCGCCGACGGCGGCGTACTCGTCCTCGGAGTACTGGATGTCCAGGCCCGTGATCTGGTGGTAGAACTCGGCCATCCTCTTGGGCTCCGCGCAGTCGATGGTGACGGCGAGGAGCTTCGCCTTCGTTGTCATGGCCAGAGCGTCGCAGGTATACCTGCCATCTCTTGTCAGGTACGGCTAGCGACCGCGCACTGCCGAGCCGACGCGCTTGAGGATGCGGTCCCACTCGGTGCCGAACGGGTTGTCCTGCACCATGTAGGTCCACGTCGCCGTCGGGCGCGCGAGGTCGGGCTCGGGCGCCTCGAACGCCTCCAGCGAGCGGCGCTCGACCTCGGCCAGCAGCGACTTGTACTCGGCCACGGCCTCGCGGTGGAACTCGTCGATCGGGCTCATCCGGCCCAGCGCCCGCAGGTGGATGCCCTCGCGCAGGTCGGTGAGGAAGGCCAGGTGCTCGGTCCAGCAGCGGTCGATGGCGTGCAGCACGATCTGGCGGGCCGTCTCGTCGCGGGTGTCCTCGGGCAGCGCCTCCCAGCGCTCGGGGCTGCCCTCGGCCAGCGCCCTGGCGGCGGCGTCGCCGTGCAGGACCTTGTCGCGCCACTCCAGGATGAGCTCGCGCTGGTGCTCCAGCAGGCGGGTGAAGCGCCAGGTGTTGCGGTGGATCTGCAGGTTGACGCCCTCGGCGACCCGCTGGGCGTGGCCGACCAGGTAGGCGCCGCGGCGGTGCCGCACGATGCCGTCGGCGTCGGCGGCGGGCGGGCGCTCGTCCGGGACGAACTGCGTGATCAGGTCGTCCTGCATGCTGACGAAGAACACCGAGCCGCCGGGGTCGCCCTGGCGGCCCGCGCGCCCGCGCAGCTGGTCGTCCAGCCGGCTGCTGGCGTGCCGGCCCGAGCCGATCACGTACAGGCCGCCCAGCTCGGCGACGCCCTCGCCGAGGCGGATGTCGGTGCCGCGCCCGGCCATCTGGGTGGAGACCGTGATGGCGTCGCGCTCGCCCGCGCGGGCGATGATCGCGGCCTCCTCGGCGTCGTTCTTGGCGTTGAGCACGACCGGGTCGAGGCCGCGCCGCTCCAGGAGCTTGGCGAGGTTCTCCGACTCGGCCACGTCGAGGGTGCCGATGAGGATGGGCCGGCCGGTGGCGTGCACAGCCTGGATCTCCTCCACCAGCGCCGCGTCCTTGTCGGGCACGGCCGGGTAGACGCGGTCGGGCTCGTCCTTCCTGACGCACGGCCGGTTGGACGGGATCACCGCGACCTTCAGCCCGTAGAACTCGCCGAGCTGCTCGCTGACCGCGACCGCCGTGCCCGTCATGCCGCAGATCTTGGGATAGCGGCGGATCAGGCCCTGGACGGAGATGGAGTCGAGGATCTCGCCCTTCTCGCTGGGGTCGAGCGCCTCCTTGGCCTCCACGGCCGCCTGCAGGCCGTTGGGCCAGCGCTGCAGCAGCGCCACCCGGCCGCGGGAGGCGTTGATGAGCTGCACCTTGCCGTCGCGGACGATGTAGTCGACGTCGCGGCTGAGCAGCGCGTGGGCGTGCAGCGCCAGATTGACCTCGATGAGGGTCCCGGGCTCGTTCTCGTCGTACAGGTCGACGTCCAGCAGGTGCTCGACGGTGTCGGCGCCCTTGGGCGTCAGGTAGACGTTGCGCGCCTGGTCGTCGATCTCGTAGTGGTAGCCCCGGACCAGCTGCCTGACCAGCGCCGCCATCTCCGGCACCGCGCTGCCCGCGTCGGACGCCCCGGCCATCACCAGCGGCACCCGCGCCTCGTCCACCAGCACGGAGTCGGCCTCGTCGATCAGCGCCACCTCGGGCGCGGGCACGATGATCTCGCCGGCGTCGGTGCGGAGCCGGTCGCGCAGCACGTCGAAGCCGATCTCGCTGACCGCGCCGTAGGTGACGTCCTTGGCGTACGCCGCGCGCCGCTCGTCGAAGGTGGAGCTCTGCCCGATCCATCCCACCGAGACGCCCATCGCCTCGTAGAACGGCCCCATCCACTCCGCGTCGCGCCTGGCCAGGTAGTCGTTGACGGACACGACGTGCACGCGCCTGCCCTGCAGGGCGTGGCCCGCGGCCGCCATGGCGCCGGACAGCGTCTTGCCCTCGCCGGTGGCCATCTCGGCGATCTTCCCGTCGAGGAGCGCGAGCGTCCCGAGCAACTGCACGTCGTACGGCCTCAGCCCGAGCGTCCGGTCGGCGGCCTCGCGCGCGACGGCGCAGAAGCGGGCCAGATCGTCCATCGCCGGCCGGGGCAGCTCGTCGAGCTCCCCGATCGGCCCGGCCAGCTCGCCGGCCGCCTTGACGATCTTCTTGTACGGGCTCAGGTTCACCCCTCCTGGACGGTCCAGGAGGTTTCTGAGGATTCCGGTAATCGACGCCACAGTCCCTCCAACGCGCACTTCGCCGACACCGTTCCCTCGTGCCCGCCACCCCTGCCGCCCATTCGCGGGGCCACGGGAGCGGAGCGACGGTACGGCATGCGTCGCCGTACCGGACCCTAACCCATGCCGCGGCCCATACGACCCACTCGACGCTCTGCGCCGCCGCTCCGCTCCCCTGGGCTCCGGCGGACCCGTCAGCGCCCGCCGGGCCGGACCGTGAGCACCACCACGGCCGCCACCAGCAGCGCGCACCCCGACCAGGCCAGGGGCGTGAGCCGTTCGCCGAACAGCGCCACGCCCAGCAGCGCCGCACCGGCCGCCTCCCCCAGCGAGATGATCGAGACGGTGGTGGCGCTGAGCGCGGTGAGCGCGCGGAAGAACAGGCCGTAGGCGAGCGCGGTCGGCACCGCCCCGAGATAGAGCAGCAGGGCCACGGACGGCACGCTCATCTCGGGCAGCGCGCCGTCCACCAGCGCGAACGGCGCCAGGCAGGCCGCTCCCACGACGAGCCCGCCCACGGCCGTGCCCTGTGGGTCGTCCCGGTGGCGCCGCGAGAACAGCGTCACGGCGGCGTACCCGCCGGCCGACAGCAGCCCGAACGCGACCCCCGCCACCTGCCCGCCACCCCCCGGCCCGCCCCCGCCCGGCAGGGGTCCGGCGATGGGCAGGGTCTCGGCG
>NZ_QNFZ01000904.1 GCF_003313395.1 Nonomuraea lactucae
CCCTGGCCGAGGCGGGCCGCCCACAGCCAGGCCGGGCTGTCGCCGACCGCGTACAGCGCGGAGGCGGCGGCGAAGGCGAGCAGGCCGCCGAGCAGGACCGGACGCGCCCCGACCCGGTCGGCCAGGGTGCCGAACAGCGGCTTGAGCACCACCTCCGCGCCGTCGTACAGCGCCAGCAGGCCGCCCAGCACCAGCAGCGAGGTGACCGCGTCCTGGCTGTGCGCGCCGAGGTTCGCGGCGATGCCGTGCGCGCCGAACGCGGTGGTGAACCCGGCCGCGTAGAGCGGCCACATGGCTCCCTTGGCTCCCTTGGCGCCCGAGGGACCGGCTTCCGTGCTCACGCCAGGAAATGTAGCGGTTGTTACATCATCGAGCTAGCCCCCCAGGTGCCGTTGGAAGAACGCCTCGATGCGCCGCCAGGCGTCGGCGGCCGACTCGGGGTGCGGTCCGACTCCGGCGATGCGGGAGATCGTGCGCAGTGGGGGCGGGGCGTTCTCGGCGTCGTTGAGGAAGGAGTGCCCCGCCTCCGGGTACTCCTTGACGTCGTGGACGACGCCGGCCCGGTCGAGGGCGGCTTCCAGCCTGACCGCCGCCCCCTTGAGCGTGCGGTCCCGCCCTCCGTACCCGGCCACCACCGGGCAGGCGCCGGCCACTGCCCCGTCGAGGTCGCGGGGCAGGCGGGCGTAGTTGACCGAGGCGGCGTCGAAGAGCCCCCGCCCCGCTGCCAGCAGCGCGAACGATCCGCCCATGCAGAAGCCGATGACGCCGATCCGGCCGGTGCAGTCCGGATGGCCCGCCAACTCGTCGCGGGCCGCCGCCACGTCGTCGAACGCGCGTCCGCGGCCGGACAGCATGGCCCGCATGGTCGGGATGAGGCAGCGGCGGGGGCCGCCGTCGGTGAACAGGTCCGGCATCAGGGCGAGGTATCCGGCCTCGGCGAGCCGTCCGGTCTGGCGGAGCATCACGTCGTCCACGCCGAACGCCTCGTGCAGGACGACGACGCCCGGCCAGGGGCCTGGTCCGGCGGGTCGCGCGAGGTGGCCGGTGAGGCGCCGCGAGTCGCCGTTCGAGGCGAGGTGCTGGGAGAGCTCGACGCGGTTCGTGAGAGGCACGGCGTCCTCCTGGCAGGGAGAGGAGATGAGACTTTCCGCTCATTCTGACCGAGGCGAGATCCGCTTGACCTGGCGGCCGGGGCTTGCGATCCTGAGCTTATTCATCAAGTGATGAAAAAGGTGAGAGCGATGACCGAGAACACGACCTGCGCGATAGTGGGAGGCGGACCGGCCGGGATGGTCCTGGGCCTGCTGCTCGCCCGCGCCGGCGTCGAGGTGACCGTGCTGGAGAAGCACGGCGACTTCCTGCGCGACTTCCGCGGCGACACCGTTCACCCGTCCACCATGCTGCTGCTCGACGAGCTGGGCCTGGGGGAGCGGTTCGCCGCGCTGCCGCAGAGCCGCTTCCACGAGGCGGCGTTCCCCGGCGAGGGCGGGAGCAGGGTCGTGGTGGCCGACTTCCGCCGGCTGAAGACCCCGCACCCGTACGTCGCGATGGTGCCGCAGTGGGACCTGCTCAACCTGCTGGCCGAGGCCGGCCGGGCCGAGCCGTGCTTCCATCTCCGGATGGACACCGAGGTCACGGACCTGGTGCGCGACTCGGGACGCGTGGCCGGGGTCCGCTACCGCGGGGCCGACGGCACGGCGGGCGAGCTGCGCGCGGAGCTGGTCGTGGGCTGCGACGGCCGCTGGTCGGTCGTCCGCCGGCAGGCGGGCCTGCGGCCCCGTGAGTACCCGGTGCCGATGGACACCTGGTGGTTCCGGCTGCCCCGGGAACGTGACGACCAGGCCGGGGCGCTCATGCCCAGCATGCACAAGGGCCACTTCGCCGTCGTCATCCCCCGGCACGGCTACTTCCAGATCGCCTACCTCGCGCCCAAGGGCGTCGACGCGCGGGTGCGGGCGGAAGGGCTGGAGGCGTTCCGCGAGCGGATCAGGACCGTCCTGCCGCAGTTCGCCGACCGGGTCGGCGCGATCCGCTCGCTGGACGACGTGAAGCACCTCGACGTACGGCTCAACCGGCTGCGGCGCTGGCACGTCGACGGAGCGCTGTGCGTCGGCGACGCCGCGCACGCCATGTCGCCGGTCGGCGGCGTGGGGATCAACCTCGCCGTGCAGGACGCCGTGGCCGCGGCGCGGCTGCTCGCCGGGCCGCTCCGGCGCGGGCGCGTCACGGCAGGGGACCTGGCGAAGGTGCGCCGCCGGCGACTGCTGCCGACCGTGCTCGTGCAGGCCCTCCAGCGCTTCATGCACCGGGTCCTCGTACGGCCGACGATCGAGGGCCGGCGGGACGGCCCGCCCAGGGCGGCGGCGGCCGTCCTCAACCGGATCCCCGGCAGCCGGGCCGTCACGGCGTACCTCATCGGCATCGGCTTCCTGCCGGAGCGCGCGCCGGACTTCGCCAGACGCCCCGGGACGTCCGCCGTCAGCACTTGACGCGAGCCTTCGTCGTGGGCTGCCGCCGCGCTGGTTGATCGCGGGCTCTAGCCTGGGCATGTCCGGAGGTCGCGGACGGTCGTTGGCGAGCGAGAGGGAGACGCGGATGAGCGGCACTGGTGAGCTGGTCGTCCCCGAGGTGGTCGACAGCCCGGTACGCCCGGCGCCCCCCAAGAGCCGGGTCGGGCGCTGGCTGCTGGAGCATCGGGTCCAGCCGGTCGGGCCGGAGACCCAGGAGGGGCACGCCAAGCCACAGGCGTGGTGGAAGGTGATGTGCCTGACGGGCGTGGACTACTTCTCCACGCTCGCCTACCTGCCCGCCATCGCCGCGCTGGCCGCCGGAGCCCTGTCGCCGCTCGCCACGCTGCTGATCGTGGCGCTGACGCTGCTCGGCATGCTGCCGATGTACCGGAGGGTGGCCAAGGAGAGCCCGCACGGGCAGGGCTCGGTGGCGATGCTGGAGAACCTGCTCCCGTTCTGGCGGGGCAAGCTCTTCGTGCTGGTGCTGCTCGGCTTCGTCGCGACCTCGTGGATCATCACGATCACGCTGTCGGCCGCCGACGCCTCGGTCCACATCCTGGAGAACCCCTACTTCCCCGGGTTCCTCCACGGCCACGAGGTCGCGCTGACCGTGGCCCTGCTGCTGGTGCTCGGCGGGGTGTTCCTGCTCGGCTTCACCGAGGCGGTCAGCGTGGCGATCCCGCTGGTGGCGGTGTTCCTCGTGCTCAACGCGGTGGTCGTCGTGGCCGGGCTGAGCGAGGTGCTCGCCTCTCCGGACGCGCTCTCCGCGTGGACGGGCGCCCTCACGGAGGGCCGCGGCGGCCTCGGCGGCGTCGTCGGGCCCGCGATCCTCGCCTTCCCGCTGCTCGTGCTGGGCCTGTCCGGCTTCGAGACCGGCGTCAGCATGATGCCGCTGGTCGCCGCCTCCGGCCAGGACGCCGAGCAGCGGCTCGCCTCCCGCATCCGCAACACGCGCAAGCTGCTCACCGCCGCCGCGCTCGTCATGAGCGTCTACCTGATCGCGACCAGCTTCGTGACCACCGTCCTCATCCCGGCCGAGGAGTTCCGCCCGGGTGGCGAGGCGAACGGCAGGGCCATGGCCTACCTGGCGCACGAGCGGCTCGGCGAGGCGTTCGGCACGGCCTACGACATCAGCACCATCCTCATCCTGTGGTTCGCGGGCGCCTCGGCGATGGCCGGTCTCATCAACATCGTGCCGCGCTACCTGCCCTCGTACGGCATGGCGCCCGAATGGGGGCGCGCCGTCCGCCCGGTCGTGCTCGTCTACACGCTCGTCTGCGTCGTCCTCACCATCGCGTTCGACGCCGACGTGGACGCGCAGGCCGGCGCGTACGCGACCGGCATCCTGGCGATGATGGTCTCCGGCGCGGTCGCGGTGACCATCTCGGCCGCCCGCCGCCGTCAGCGCGCGGCCACCGCCGGCTTCACCGTGCTCACGCTGGTGCTGGTGTACGCGCTGGCGGAGAACGTCAGGGAGAAGCCCGACGGCATCGCCATCTCCGCGGTGTTCATCCTCGGCATCATCGTGATCTCCCTGGTGTCGCGGATCTCCCGCACCACCGAGCTGCGGGCGGAGCGCATCGAGTTCGACGAGGCGGCCCGCCGGTTCATCACCGGCTCCATCAAGCACGACGGGGCCCTGAACCTCATCGCCAACCGCCGCCAGGCCGGCGACACGGCCGAGTACACGGCCAAAGAGCTCGAACAGCGCGGCATGAACCCCGTGCCGGGAGCGGCCGACGTGCTGTTCCTGGAGATCGATGTGATCGACCCCTCGGAGTTCAGCGACGTGCTCGAGGTGCGCGGCGTCGAGATCGGCGGCCACCGCGTGCTGCGTGTCGACAGCCCGGCCGCCCCGAACGCCATCGCCGCGATCCTGCTCGCCCTGCGTGACGCCACCGGGGTGCGGCCGCACTGCTACTTCGAATGGTCGGAAGGCGACCCGCTCACGCACCTGTTCCGCTATCTCATTCTCGGCCGGGGCGACACCCCTCCGGTCGTCCGGGAGATCATCCGCAGGAGCGAGCCGGATCCGGCCCGGCGTCCCGGCATCCACGTCGGCGGCTGACGCGGCCGATCGCCGCTCCGGCGCTGGGCGGGGCTCAAATGACGCGGCCGATCGCCGCTCCGGCGCGCTGAGCGGGGCTCAGAGGCGCTCGAAGCCGCGTACCCGCTCCCAGTCGGTGACCGCCGTCTCGAACGCCGCCAGCTCCGCTCGCGCCGCCCGCGCGAAGTGGCCGACCACCGCTTCGCCGAAGGCCTTGGCCGCGATCTCGCTCCTCTCCCAGCGGCTCAGCGCCTCGGGCAGCGTCGTGGGCAGCCGGGGCACCGACGGGTCGGCCATGGCGTTGGCCGCGTGCGGCGCGGGCAGGGTGAGCCCGTTCTCGATGCCGTACAGACCGGCGGCCAGCACGGCGGCGACCGCGAGGTAGGGGTTGGCGTCCCCGCCCGGCACGCGGTGCTCGATGCGCAGTGACCCGCCCGAGCCGACCACGCGGACGGGGCACGTGCGGTTGTCCCGTCCCCACGTGATGCCGGTGGGCGCGAACGCGCCGGGCTGGAGCCGCTTGAAGGAGTTGACGTTCGGTGCCATGAGCAGCGCCAGCTCCGGCAGGCACGCGAGCTGGCCCGCCACGAACTGCCGGAACAGCTCCGACATGCCGTCGTCCGCCGTCTCGTCGGCGAACACCGCCGAGCCGTCAGCGCCGCGCAGCGACAGGTGGATGTGGCAGGAGTTCCCCTCGCCCTCGTCGTACTTGGGCATGAACGTGAGCGCCACGCCCTCCTGCGCGGCGATCTGCTTGGCGCCGTTCTTGAAGAAGACGTGCTTGTCGCAGGTCGCCATCGCCTCGTCGTAGCGGAAGACGATCTCGTACTGGCCGGCGTGGCACTCCCCGCGGGCCGTCTCCATCGGGAGCCCCGCGCGCACCATCTCGCGGCGGACGCGGCGCACCACCGGCTCGATCTCGGCCAGGCCCTGCAAGGAGTAGTCGACGTTGTAGCGCGTGCCGGCCTCCAGGCCGTGGTAGCGCCGCTCCCAGGCGTCCCGGTACGTGTTGCGGAAGACCAGGAACTCCAGCTCGGTGCCGGCGAGAGCGGTCAGCCCGCGCTCCGCCAGCCGATCGAGCTGGGCGCGCAGCACCCGGCGCGGGGCCACCTCGACCGGCTCGCCGCCCGGCCACACGGCGTCGGCCAGGACGAGCGCGGTGCCGGGGTCCCAGGGCAGCACCCGCAGCGTGGCGGGATCGGGGCGCAGGACGAAGTCGCCGAAGCCGGACTTCCAGGCGTCGATGGCGTAGCCCGGCCCGGTGCCCATCTCGACGTCGGAGGCGAGCAGGTAGACGCACGCGCCGAAGCCCTGCCGCGACACCTCGTCCAGGAAGTACGGGACGGCCAGTCTGCTGCCCTGCAGGCGGCCCTGGAGGTCCGGGACGCTGACGATCACCTCCTCGACGCGCCCGGCCGCGGCCTCCGCGCGCAGCTCCTCGTACGTCAGGACACCCGGGGTGTTCGGGGATGTCATCTGTCCTCCTGCGGACCGGCGAGCGGGTTGGTGACCGTGCCGTGGACGACGTCGAAGCCCTCGTCGCGCTCGGCGCGGTCGTGGAAGCCGCCGCCGAGCAGCTGCTCCCGGTTGAGCGCCACCCGGTCGAACGCGGGCGCGAACAGGCCGAACGCCTCCGCCCGACCGGCCAGATCGGGGAAGCGGGCGTGGTAGCGCTCGATCTCGGCCCGTACCAGGCCCCAGAACTCCGCCTCCGGCACGCCGAGGTGCGTCTCGGCCAGCGGCGCGAAGAACCTGAAGTGGCCCGCGAAGACCGCGCTGAGCAGCGAGTGCGCCAGGTCCGGGGCGGGCCAGCGGAGCAGCACCGCGCGGGCGCGCGCCGACAGCGCGGCGTACTCGGGCAGCTCGTCCGGCAGCAGGTTGACGTCCTCGGCGAAGTCCTTGAGCGCGATGCCGACGGGGATGTCCGCCGCGTCGTAGAGGATCACGGTGTTCTCGCCGTGCGGGCAGTACGCCACGCCGTACCTGTAGAGGTAGTGCAGCAGGCCCGGCAGCAGCGCGGACAGGAAGCGGGCCAGCCAGGCGCGCGGCGCGAGCCCGGAGCGCTCGACAAGCTCGGTCACGAGCGCGCGGCCGTCCGAGCCGATCTTGAGCAGCGCGGCCATGGTCCGGGCCCGTTCGCCGTCGCCGAGCATCGCCGCCACCGGCTCGCGCCAGACCGCGCCGAGCAGCTCGTGGTAGCGGTACGGGGCGTTGCGCACGGAGTCGTACACGGGGTGGCGCACCGCGACGGACGCCACCTCGCCGAGCGGGTGGAAGCGCAGCTCGTCCCGCAGGTACGGGTCGCCGTCGCGCAGCGCGTGCAGCCAGGCGCTGACATCGGGCGCGGCCCTGGTCGGCTCGGTGGACAGGCCCCGCCACACCAGCGTGTTGCGGATGAGGAGCGGCACCTTCACGTTGCGCCGCTCCGGGTGGTCCAGGTTGGCGAGGGTGCGGATCGACTGCAGGGGCCGGTAGCGGTCGGGGCCCTCGCCGAGCGGCACGATCCGGCCATCGGCCAGGTAGGGGGCGAACAGCGGCTCGACGGCCTCGTCCCAGTGGAAGGGGTGGACGGGCAGCCAGGTGAAGCCGGCCGGGTCCAGCCCCGTCAGGGCGCAGGCGTCCTCCAGCGCGACGGCGAACTGCTTGCGCGTGTCCTCGTCCAGCTCCTCGGCCAGCAGCGCCGGGGCGTCCAGGCCGGGCACGCCCGAATAGCCCGCCAGCGAGCCGTGCACGGCCGCCCACAGCAGGCGCACCGCGCCGGCCGCCTCGGGAGCGTAGGCGGCCACGTCGGACGCGGCGAAGCCGAGCCGGCCCTTGTTGAGCAGCATGCAGGGGTGGCCGTCCTGGTGCCCCTCCAGGTCCAGGTGGTCCAGGTCGGCGAGCCGGGCGGCGGGCAGGGCGCGGGAGATCGCCACCGCCTCGGCCCGGCGGGTGGCGGTCAGCTCCCGCAGCACTTCGGCGGTGGTCGGGCCGTCCCAGCCGAGCACCGCGCGGGCGTCGAGCAGCAGCCGCTCG
>NZ_QNFZ01000905.1 GCF_003313395.1 Nonomuraea lactucae
AGACGACGTCGGCGGGCAACCACCCCGATTTTCAGCCCAGAACGGGCCTGCCGTCAGGCAGACCGAAGACTAACCCCTACTCTCACGTGCACTTCGTATGGAAGTCGCGGCCGTACGCCGGATTATGTGACGGATCCGGCTGATCCGGTCCAGTCTCGCAGGTCGACAGGTCCGTAGAGTTCGACGGCGAGTGACCCGGAGGGGCGGACCAACGTACCCGCGCTGCTTCTGGCCCGGCTGTCAAGGCGCTGCTGATCCGCCTTGATGTGACGGCTGTAGAGGTGAAGGCACGCGCTCATCAAACCTGCGGGCACGGTGGACAAAACGAGTCCGGTCAGCGGTGGCATGCCTGAGAACCCTGTGACGATGTTGGAGATCAACCCTACTGCGCCGGGGACGGTGCGCTCAGTCCTACTGACCCAGCGTGAGAGGGACCGCAGCCGCGTCCATTCCGTGTGCTCTCCCTGCAGTCGTGCGCCGAGAGCCACTTCCAGGTGGCGATAATAGATCCTCATCGTGTCCAGGAGTGCCGCGCATGATGCGCGCGGTTCGAGTTCGTCGGCTCGACGCACGCCCTTCAGATAGTCGTGGAACTCATCGCTCTCGCGGATCTCCCAGACCTGGTCGGGGGTGAGGTAGCTCGCCAGGATGCGGATGTCGCGCTGGATCGCGTTGAGATCGTGGTCGAGGATGGAGCGTTCCGGTACCATCATCTGATCGTCGCGGATATGCCAAGGGCGATGGGTTCCGAAGACCCGGTCCACGTGGTCGGCGTAGGGGGCTGGGAATATCGAGTGCAGGTTCAGATTGGTCGCCACGACTCCTAGGGACAGCACGGAGATCTGCGCGCGTATCAGCTGGGCCAGAGCGTGCTCTTTTTTCTCGTCCAACCGGTCGGCGAACTCCCAGAACTCGGTGCGCCGGTAGAAATCGGATCGATTCTCGGCCGTGGCCTGGGGCACGTAGTCGGTCAGTCGGCTGCTGAAAGCCCCCAGACCCACCTCCGCCCAGGCCTCCCGCTCGAGGAACTTGTTCTCGACCAGCTCGTGCATCAACTGTCGATTTTCCTCGGTGGTCGTGCATGCGACCTCGGGGTTGGTGCCGTCGAGCGACTTGGCGAAGGTGTGCAGAAGGTCTGGGCCGAGGTCCTGGTATTGCTTGTGCCGCAGCATCGCGTCCGCGAGCTCTTCGAACGAAGAGACCGACTCACGCAGGGCTGGAACGATCACGCCTTCACGCAGAAAATCTCGGTATTGGGGTTGCCCGGACTCCTGGTCGAGAAGGCGCATCAGCTCCCTGCTCAGCAGGAGACTCACGTCCTCGACCACGAGGCGGCGGTGCGTGAGGAGATTGTAGTTCAAGTTGGTCCGGAACTCGGAGGTACGCCAGTGCAGCTTCTTCGCGGGAGTCTTGCGGGTTTGGCCACGGGCCCGTACGAAAGCGTGATCCATGGCCGACCAGAACGCGTCGGGGGTGCCGAGTGGTTCGGTGATCGAAGACAAGCTCATCTGCGCCTCGCCGAACTCCGCCGGAGACTGTCCGTCCAGCCTCGTGTGAGTCGAGGATGACACCTATGCCGCTGTCATCCGGGATACGCAACGGGAATGTCACCCTGGTCGCCATGTACGGTGAGAAGCCCGACGCCGTCAAGGACCTGATCGTCACCATTCAGGAAATTCTGGCCGGTGGCCTGGGGCAGTCATTCGAGCCGCATCCGCTGGATCAGATCCATTGCACGATCATCGGCCTCGAAGGCGTGCTGCCGAACGACAGCGGTCAGGTCCTCAACAGAAACTATCTCGAACTCAGGCACGAGCAGAGACACATGGATCTCGCCGCGGCGGCCCAAATGCTGAATGATCTGCAGTTGCAGGTCCGTATCGGAGGATACCGGTTGGATCGGGATTATGGGTTCACCAGTCGCGGCTCGCACCCGTACAACCGGTCCTTCTCGTTCCAGCAAGGCCGCGCCGTTGTCGTTGGATGGGCGGAGGGCGACAAGCTGAACGAGGCTCGCCGCGCGTTCCAGGCGGCGAACATCTTGCACAAGTACCACGCGGATCCATTGAGTCGTGACAACGATCTGTACTTGGTCATCGGGCGAGCCGCGCGCACATCGGCCGCCGATCGGGTCCTGCTCACGGTGCGGGAATATTTGGCAGGACATGCGCTCCGGCTGGCTATTGGACAGGAGAATCTTTCGGTCGTCACGTACAAAGACTCGGCTCTGCTTTCATCCGGGTGCGCCGTCATCCCGATACCAGTGCCGGAGGATCGACTGCGGAACCTGTATCAGGAATAAGCGATGGCCAGCGCCGGAATCCAGAGATCGCGGCCTGCCTGGGTGGTGACCGCAGGCGGGCAGCGAGGATGATTGCGAACCTATCGCCACGCCCGGCGAGCCGCGATGGGCGGCTGGACGGATTCCTTGCCGATCGCGCTCGCCCAGCTGGCGGGGATCAGTGCACAGAGAGCGGAAGCGGCCGTACACCTTGCCGTGGGAGAAGCTCAGCGGGAAGCCGCATACCCACGACCTGCTGTTCCGTTGGGCCACCGACGACTTACACATTCGGCACCGCAGCTACGACGAGACCATCTGGAAGCCCGCGCTCGTCGCGGCCGGGTCATCCCGGCACCGACCAAGGACGCACGAGGCAGGCGAAGGTACCTCACGTCTCGACAGCAGGGCACGCACCAGCTCCGCCACTACTTCGCCAGCGTCACCCTGGCAGGTGGCGTGACCATCAAGGATCTATCCGAGTACCTAGGGCACGCCGACCCGGCGCTTACTCTGCGTGTCTACGCTCACATGCTGCCTTCGTCGCACGACCGGGTACGCGAAGCCATCGACCGGCAGTTCCGTCGGCCAGGATCCCCCTGAGGCATGAGACAGAACTGGCGTCTGACGCCTGATGATCCGTCGGCTGGGGAAGGCGTGGCGAGACAACCGCCCTATGGCCATGCCAGCCGCCTGACCTGCGGAATTCTTACTTCACCGGCAGGCCCGTCACCGCGCGGCCAATGATGAGCCGCTGGATCTCCGACGTGCCCTCGAAGATCGTGTAGATCTTGGCGTCGCGGTGGAAGCGCTCCACCGGATGCTCCCTCGTGTAGCCGGCTCCGCCGAGGATCTGGATCGCCTGCTCCGTCACCCACACCGCCGTCTCGCCCGACACCAGCTTCGACATCGAGCCCTCCGCCTGCCCGAAGCGCTTGCCGGTCCTGGCCATCCAGGCGGCGCGCCAGGTCAGCAGGCGGGCCATGTCCACGCGGGTGGCCATCTCCGCCAGGAGGAACGCGATGGCCTGGTTCTCGCCGATCTTGCGGCCGAACTGCTCGCGCTCGCGGGCGTAGTCCCTGGCGTACTCGTAGGCGGCGCGCGCGATGCCGACCGCCATGGCGGCGACGGAGGGGCGGGTGGTCTCGAAGGTGCGCATGGCCGCCTGCTCGCCGGCGCGTTCGCCGCCGCGGACCCTCGCGAGCCGGGCGTCGAGCTTCTCCTTGCCGCCCAGCAGGCACGAGCCGGGGACGCGGACGTCGTCCAGGACGACCTCGGCGGTGTGGGAGGCGCGGATGCCGTGCTTCCTGAACTTCTGGCCCATGGACAGGCCGGACGTGCCGGGCGGGATGACGAACGTGGCCTGGCCGCGGGTGCCGAGCTCCGGCTCGACGGAGGCGACGACCACGTGGACGTTGGCGATGCCGCCGTTGGTGGCCCAGGTCTTGACGCCGTTCAGCACCCAGTCGCCCCGGTCGTGGACGGCGCGGGTGCGGATGGAGCCCACGTCGGAGCCGGCGTCGGGCTCGGAGACGCAGAAGGCGCCGACCTTGACGTCGTTCGGGGTGCCGAACATCTGGGGCAGCCACTCCCCCAACTGCTCCGGCGTGCCGTTGGCCGACAGCGCGGCGGCGGCGAGGCCGGTGCCGACGATGGCCAGGCCGATGCCGGCGTCGCCCCAGAAGATCTCCTCGAACGCCACGGGCAGCGCCAGGCCGCTCTCCTCGAACCACTGGGTGGCGAAGAAGTCGAGCGAGTACAGCCCGATCTTGGCGGCGTCCTGGATGACGGGCCAGGGGGTCTCCTCGCGCTCGTCCCACTCGGCCCCGGCGGGGCGGATCACGTCGCGGGCGAAGGCGTGCACCCAGTCGCGTACCTCGACCACGTCACCGCTGAGCTCCAGACTGAACCCGCCGCTCATGCACGCTCCCTGAAACGTCCCCGGGTGACACCACCCTACCGGCGGGTAGCCTGCGCGGCCAGGCGATTGGATCATCCGGATGATCTCGCCCGGTCCCGGCGCGGGGCGGTCACATCGTGGCGGCGTGCCGTTCGAGGAAGGTGTAGACGTCGGCCTCGTCCACGCCGGGGAACGAACCGGGCGGCAGCGCGGCCAGGACGTGCGAGTTGGCGCGGGCCGACGGCCAGGCGTAGCCCTCCCAGCGTTCGGCCAGCTCGGCGGGCGGGCGGCGGCAGCAGTCGCCGTTGGGGCAGTTGGACTTGGTGCGGCTGGTCGTCTCGCGGCCCCGGAACCAGCGCGACTCCCGGTAGGGCACGCCGAGCGTGATCGCGAAATCGCGCTCGCGCGAGGGGTCGACGTGGGCGACGCAGAAGTAGGTGCCGGTGGGCGAGTCGGAGTATTGGTAGAAGACGGAGAACCGGTCGGGCGAGGCGAACACCTGCCGCCCCGACCACTGCAGGCACATCCGCTGCCCCTCGATCGCCCCCTGCTCGTCGGCCGGGAAGACGATGCCGTCGTTCTCGTACGCCTTGTAGATGGTGCCGCCGGCGTCGTTGCGGACGAAGTGGCAGACCAGCCCGAGGTGGTGGGTGGCGAGGTTGGTGAAGCGGTGGGCGGCCATCTCGTAGGAGACGGCGAACACGTCGCGCAGGTCCTCCACCGACACCGCCCGGTCGGCCTTGGCCTCCTGGAGGTAGGGGGCGGCGGCCTTCTCCGGGACGAGCACGGCGGCGGCGAAGTAGTTGGCCTCGGTGCGCTGGCGCAGGAAGTCGGCGAAGTCGCGGGGCTTGCCGTGGCCGAGCGCGAGGTGGCCGAGGGTCTGCAGCAGGATGGTCCGCGGTGTGTGCATGCCGAGCTGCTCGTGCTTGACGTAGATGCGGCGGTTGCGCAGGTCGGTGATGGAGCGCACGGAGCGGGGCAGGTCCTGGGCGGTGTGCACGGTGTAGCCGAAGTGGGTGACCAGCGCCTGGATCATGCTCTGCGACAGGGCGCCGGTGCGGTAGCCGACGGAGGCGAGCGATTCGGCGGCGGCCTTCTCGATCTCGGGGAAGTAGTTGCCGAGCTCGCGCTGCCTGCGCCGCAGCTCGGCGTTGGCGGCCCTGGCCTCCTCCGGGGTGGCGGTGCCCCTGGCCTGGCGGGCGCGCAGCTCGCCGTACAGGCCGAGGATGTGTTCGAGCACGTCGTTGGGCACCCGCGCGGAGACCTTGAGCCTGGGCAGGCCGAGCGAGGCGTAGAGAGGGTCGCGCTGCGCCTCCTCCAGCGCGATCTCCAGCTGGGCGCGCCGGTTGGGCGGCTGGCGGCGCAGCAGCTCCTCGACGGGCACGCCGAGCGCGGTGGCGAGCGACTTGAGCAGGGAGAGCTTCGGCTCCCGCTTGCCGTTCTCCAGCAGTGAGAGCTGGCTGGGCGCCCTGTCGACGCGCGTGCCCAGGTCGGAGAGGGTAAGGCCGCGCTGTTTGCGCAGGTGGCGCAGGCGTTGCCCGAACGCGAGGAGATCGAGCTCCTGCGTCAAAGACAGCGGTTCTTCACCCATCAAGGACACCATGCGGCAATCTTAGACAGAAATTCTGGCCATCTTCCAGCCCGGACCTGCGACAAAGGGCGGACAAGGGGGCGATCCGGCCCGCCCGCACCCCGCCCGCCATCCGCCCTGAGATTGGTCTAGTCCAACGGGAAAAGTCGCGTTTTCTTCACCCTGTAATACTCCTAAGTATTTTCTCGAAGAGAATTTTCGCGCTTCTTCGCCTCGTCAATCGCTTCTGATCATGGGATCGGAGGGCAGACACTCGACACAGGCCCCAGGGGACGACAAAGGAGTGGAAACATGAACGATCGCCTCAAGGGAGCTGCTGAGCAGCTGCGGGACGAATGGGAGAACGACCCTCGCTGGGAGGGTGTCGAGCGCACCTACAGCCCCGAAGACGTGATCAAGTTGCGTGGCAGTGTCCAGGAGGAGCACACGCTCGCCCGGCTCGGCGCCGAGCGGCTGTGGCGGCTGCTGCACACCGAGGACTACGTCCACGCTCTTGGCGCGCTGACCGGCAACCAGGCCGTGCAGCAGGTGAAGGCCGGTCTCCAGGCGATCTACCTGTCCGGCTGGCAGGTGGCCGCCGACGCCAACCTGGGCGGTCACACCTACCCCGACCAGAGCCTCTACCCGGCCAACTCGGTGCCCGCCGTCGTGCGCCGCATCAACAACGCGCTGCTGCGCGCCGACCAGATCACCTGGTCGGAGGGCGTGGCCGACGCCCCGCACTGGCTCGCGCCCATCGTGGCCGACGCCGAGGCGGGCTTCGGCGGCGTGCTGAACGCGTACGAGCTGATGAAGGGCATGATCGCCGCCGGCGCGGCGGGCGTGCACTGGGAGGACCAGCTCGCCTCCGAGAAGAAGTGCGGCCACCTGGGCGGCAAGGTGCTCATCCCGACCGGCCAGCACATCAAGACGCTCAACGCCGCCCGCCTGGCCGCCGACGTGGCCGGCGTCCCGTCCCTGATCATCGCGCGGACCGACGCCCAGGCCGCGACGCTCCTGACCAGCGATGTGGACCCCCGCGACCAGCGCTTCACCACCGGCGAGCGCACCTCGGAGGGCTTCTACCGGGTCCGCAACGGCATCGAGTCCTGCATCGCGCGCGGCCTGGCGTACGCGCCGCACTCCGACCTGCTCTGGATGGAGACCGGCACGCCCGACCTCGACGTGGCACGGGAGTTCGCCGAGGCGATCAAGGCCGAGTACCCGGACCAGATGCTCGCCTACAACTGCTCGCCGTCGTTCAACTGGAAGAAGCACCTCGACGACTCCACGATCGCCAAGTTCCAGAAGGAGCTGGGCCACATGGGGTACAAGTTCCAGTTCATCACGCTGGCCGGCTTCCACTCGCTGAACTACTCGATGTTCAACCTGGCCCAGGGCTACGCCAACAGCGGCATGACGGCGTACGTGGACCTGCAGGAGGCCGAGTTCGCGGCCGAGTCGCGCGGCTACACCGCCACCCGGCACCAGCGTGAGGTCGGCACCGGCTACTTCGACCTGATCAGCACGGCCGTCGCGCCCGACTCCTCGACGACCGCGCTCAAGGGTTCGACCGAAGAGGAGCAGTTCGCCACGGCCCACTGACATCCGACTCGCACCCCGACTCGCCGGCCACATCCAGGGCATGGGATGGTTCCCCCGGCGATCCTGGGCCGCGCCAGCCCTCCCCCGGTCTGGCGCGGCCCTTTTTCGCGTCCGGGGCCTCTTGTGGTGCCGTGCGCGGCCTGCCCGGCGGCGACGGCGGTGCCCTCGCCGTCTCCTCGGGCGGTTGCCTGACCTGGGGCTGAGCGCTACGTCGCCGGCCTCACGAGGATCCGGTGGCGGTCGCCGGCGGGGGCCGCGTCGGCGAGGGCGTGACCGGGTCCGGCGACTCGCCGGGCCCGTCCTGCGGGATCGTGCTGATCGACGCGGAGGGCCGGGGGCAGCCG
>NZ_QNFZ01000906.1 GCF_003313395.1 Nonomuraea lactucae
CGCCCTCCGCGACCGGACGCGACACCGGCCGCGTGGCTCGCCGAGGGCGCGCCGCCGCGGGGCGCCCACTGTCAGCAGGCGCTGTGCACGGCCACGGCGTCGATGCGCGTGCCGAAGTTGGTGTCGTACGCGCGGGCGTAGTCGCCGATGTTCACGGCGCGGAACTCGCGGGGGTCGTAGTCGATGAAGCAGCCGCGGACGTTGGCGTAGAACGAGTAGACGTGGTCGTGGAGGTAGGGCGGCATGTCGCGGTAGCCGTTGGACGGCATCCAGCGCCAGGGCTCGCCCTGGTAGTCGCGGTCGCGCCAGAAGCAGATCTCTCCGGCGGCGCACTGCTCGGCCGCCCGCTGGAGGGCTTCGGCCGAGACCTGGTGCGGCCGGACCGGGGTGGCATGGGCGGGGGCGGTGACGGTGGCGGGGATCGCGACGATCGCGCCGAGGAGGGCCAGCTTGAGTGCCTTCATGATGTGGTCCTTTCAGGACAGGGGGACGAACCACTGAGCACTCTACGTGACTAAGCAAATACTGTCAGTAGTTGCGGTCAAGTCGCAAGAGCGCCCGCCGCGGTGGCGGGGTGCGGTCCGGCGTCCGGCAGATTCACCCGCATCGACCGAAATATCGGGATTCGGGGGCCTAAATGGGCGGCATGTGGATCTCTTCCGTGAGAGCATGACTACCGTTGGCGATCATGCCAACTTGCTGTCACGACCTTTGGTCAGGGCCCTGCCCGGCCGTCATCGAGAAGGATGGACGCATGCGCAAGTCTGCGAAGGCCCTTGCCGTCGCCGCACTGTTCGGCGCCGGCACGGTCCTCGCCCACCCCGCCCCCGCCATGGCCGCCGGCTACACCCCCGAGGCCGCCTGCGCCAAGGAGTCCGGGCGTGGTGGCTGGACCCACGTGAGCGACAACAGGAGGACGCTGAAGAACGGTGGGTCCACCTGGGGGCACGTCTGGCTCATGTGGAACCGTGGCCTGCGGAAGAACTGCGTAGTGGTGATCAAGACCGCCTACGCCGGGACCCCCACCTACACCCAGGCGATTCTCAAGGTGGAGGGCGGTGGCGCCTACCGCGACCCCGGCACCCTCACGGCCAGGAAGTACCGCTACTACGCCGCCGCCATCGGCTACGCCAAGGGCCAGTGCGTGGACTTCGAGGGCCACACCACGGACACGCGCAGGGACTTCGGGATCGCCTCGGCCAAGCGGGGCAAGTTCAAGAACTGCGGATGATACGCCGGCCGCACCGGGTCGGGCCGTACGCGGGGCGTACGGACCGACCCGGTGGCCCGCCCGCTACGCCTCGCGCTTCGGCAGGATCCGCTTGACGGCCACGGCCGCCGAGAACAGCGTGAAGGCCGCCAGCCCCACCCAGAAGGCGTTCCAGCCGACGAAAGGGGCCGACAGGGCGGCGCCTCCGAAGCCGGTCGCGACCCCACCGATCGGGTTGTTGTACATGCTTACCATTTCCTCTCTCTGCGCCATGCGGCGTCCCAGAAGGCTTTCGCCTGTGTTATCTGCAGGAAGACGTCAAAGATCATCTCTACGAAGAGCAGACCGGCGATGGCCATGTGCCTGACGCCCCTGCTCCGTACGGTCACGATCCGCTCGACCACGAAGAGGAGGGTCACCGCGAGCCACAGCGGTTGCACCTCGACCCCGCCCGCGACGGTGATCGACCAGGCCGTCGAGCCCAGGTAGGCGAAGATCACGATGATGCCGAGCAGCGACAGGAGCTGGCGACCCCAGTAGGGGAGCGTGACCGGCGTCCAGCCGTAGTCGGCGAGGTTCTCAAGCGCCCCCCGCTTCCACCGCAGGCGCTGCTTGAACAGGTCGCGCCAGGTCTCCATGACCTCCGTGGTCAGCGTGCACTCGGCGGGGCACAGGATGCGGAACTTCAGGTGCAGCAGCGCCAGGGTCAGCTCGTTGTCCTCGGTGAGCACCCGTACGTCGTAGACGTGGTGGTCACCGGGGAGGCGGCCGCTGCGGCGGGCCCTGACGACCTCCTTCAGCGCCAGCGCCCGGAAGAGCGTGGCCGTCCCGGTGAGCACGAGCGCGCGCCCCTGCAGCCTGCGCACGTCACGGGCGTAGCGCGCGTACTCGTTGCGCTGGAACATCCCGACCATGCCGCCGCCCGGCTTCCCCGTGAACGTGCCGCCCACCGCCGCCAGCCGGCCGGTGGCCAGCCTGGAGATCGCGTGGTGGATGAAGCCCGGGTCGAGCGCCGAGTCGGCGTCCATCACGAGGACGGCGTGCAGGGGACCGAGGTGCGGCAGCAGCACTTCGAGCACCTGGTTGAGCGCCCCTGCCTTCTTGTGGCGGTTCCCGACGGTGCGGATGACCTCGGCGCCGTGCGCTCGCGCGATGCGCTCGGTGGCGTCGGTGCAGTTGTCCGCGATCACGATGACGCGGTTGGGCCTGCGCTGCTGGCGCTGGAGCGAGATCAGCGTCTCGGCGATCTGGTCCTCTTCGTTGTGCGCGGGGACGAGCACGGTGACGCGCATGAGGGAGGCGGGCACCGGCGGCAGGTCGCGTCTGCCGTCCGCGCCGCTTCGCGCCCGGTGGCGGCCGGGCAACTCATGATCGCCGGCCAGGCGCCGCACCGCGTGCGGTGCTTGGCGCGTACTTGACTGAACCACTTCAGAACCATCCGGGTCATGGCATGCTGATGGACCGTACCAAAGGGTTACACGTGTGTTCTATGGGGTGGGTTTACACACCAGGGGCGAATGTTGGAGTACCAGCTCAGGTGCATGATCAGCTCGGATGGTGATCTATGGTCAGGGGTGCCGCTCTCGCGCTGGCCGCCCTCCTCGTGGCGGGCGTGGCCGTGCTCCTTGTGGACCGTTCTAGGCAGGCGGCTCCACCGGCGCCGCCCGCGAGCGCCGCGACCCCCCTCACGCGCCCGAAGGCCACGGCGCGGGCGCTGAAACCGGCGCGGCCCGTGCTGCTGGAGATCCCCGGGATCGGGGTGCGCACCACGCTCATGACGCTGGCCAAGAACCCGGACGGCACGCTGGAGGTGCCGCCGCTCTCCAGGGTCCACGAGGCCGGCTGGTACCGGCTCGGCCCGTCACCCGGCTCGACCGGCCCCGCGGTCATCGCGGGGCACGTCGACTCCAGGGACGGGCCGGGGGTCTTCTACCGGCTCGGCGATCTCAGGCCGGGCGACACGGTGAAGATCACCAGGAAGGACGGCACGCGCGCGACGTTCGAGGTGGACTCCCTGGAAAGCGTGCCCAAGGACCGCTTTCCCACCCGCAAGGTGTACGGGATGACCAAGTATCCCGGCCTGAGGCTGATCACCTGCGGCGGGAACTTCGACAGCCGCCGCCGGCACTACCTCGACAACATCATCGTCTACGCCCACCTCGTCTCCACCGGTTGGGCGAAGTCGCCCCGGAAGGGCGCCCTGGACGGTTAGTGTCACTCCGGACACGAGGAGTGATGATGAGCAAGCTTGCGCGGGCCGTGGAGCTGAAGGCCGAACTGGTCCACTTCGCCACCTCGGGCAGGTTCGGCCGCGAGCTGAACGACGTGCTCGGCCGGTTCTACGCGGACGGGCCGCCGGCCGACGAGGCCGCCGCCTTCCTGCCCGTCGACTTCTTCACCCATCAGCACGAGCTGTCCGGCGGCGGCACGGTCATCGACCGGTTCCTCGCCGAGGTCACCGGCCTGGACCGGGCCGACGTCGAGCTGCTCACGAGCTGGAAGACAGTGGTCGAGGGCGTCTTCGAGGTCCGGGCGGTCGACCGGGCGGCCGTGCTGCTGTTCAACCTGGTCGACGAGCTGGTCTACCGCGTGTTCTCCAACCGGGGCGAGGGCGCCTTCGACGAGCTGGAGCCCGGCGTGTTCGTGGTCGGGCGGCTCATCCCGCTCGGGGCCGACTGGCTGCTCAGCGGCACTCCGGCCGTGCACCCCGCCGGCGCGCGCGCCATGCTGACGCCCGTCGCCGCGCGGGTCGCGCTCGACAACCCGGCCTGGGTGATGCGCAACCCCGTGCTTCTGGCCCAGGCCCGCGAGCTGCAACGCGAGCAGCGGCGCTGCTTCATCGGCTACTTCGGCGCCGATCTGGTGGTGCTGCGGGGCAGCGCGGTGGGGCTCATGGTACGGGGCTATCTCGCCTACCAGGCGGCGAGGCTGGGCGGCGGCGCTCCGGCGGAGCCGGACCTCCCCGAGCACCTGGCCGAGGCCGAGACGGTGGCGCTGATCTTCGACGAGGCCCGCGGGCTCGGCTACTACGCCGGTTTCGGCAAGCTGGAGGAGCTCTTCGCCGACCCGCGGCTGGTCGTCAGGCGCGAGCACCGCGAGCTGCTGTCCGCCTACCTGCGCGGCGACGCCGTCTCGCCCGTGCCGATCGAGCGGCTGGCCGCGCGGGACCCGGACAAGGCGAGCGCGGTCTTCGCCGGGCTGCTCAACAGGGAGGGCTTCCAGTGGGAACGCAGCGGCGAGCTGCTGCTGCGCACCCACAAGCCGGGCCACTACAGCGGGCCGCCCATGCCCACGGTCACGCCGTTGACGGCCGCGATCGCGAACCACCTGGGTCTGCCCGCGGCTTAGCGACCGCCGGCTTCGGTAACCGCGTGGTGGCGGCTATCCGGTCGCGGAACGGGCGGCGGTGCAGCGCCTCGACCGTGGCCTCCAGCACCTCCGTGAGCGGCACCGGCAGCTCGGCGTTCAGGGCGGCGACCGCGCGGGTGGTCGCGTCCCACTCCGCCTCGATCGCGGGCAGCGCCGCACGGGCCCGCTCCGTGAGCTGCACGATGCGGCGGCGGCCGTCCACGCCCCGCTCCAGCGAGACGAACCCCGACCGCCTCATCTGGTGCACGGTCTGGCTGGCCGCCGAATGGGTGACGCCGATGGCGCCGGCCAGGTCACGGATGGCCATGGGCCCCTCGGCCACCAGGACGCGGACCACAGGGGAGAAGCGCGGCCGGTAGTCGGGCATGCCGAGATCGGCGTAGACCTCCGCGACCGCCCCGTCCATGACCTCGTGCACTTGGCGCAGCAGCGTACCCAGGAATGCCATACCCGAATATAGCGGCGCTGTCGGAGGCGAGGAGCCGATCGGCCGCGGCCCCATGCGGTCGCCGGTGGCTAGCGCTCCTCGTCGTCGCTGCCGTCGATGAAGTTGTCCAGCACGCGCGTCACGGCGTCACCCAGCGGGCGGAACGCCTCGGTGAGCGCGTTGGTGAGCGGGGCGAAGATCTCGGCCACCTCGCTCAGCAGGTCTGGCTCCTTCTTCTCCGGAGGCGTCCAGCGCATGGCGTCGGCGCTCAACGTCTCCCAGTCGTCGACTACGCCGTCGATGGCGTCGAGCACGTGGTCAGGATCGCGCGGCATGACCGTTCTCCAAGGCGCGAGAGTCGGACACCCTTTACGGTACCTCCGTGAGCTCGGGGCAGCTCGCCGAGGCCCCCCGTCGCTCGACGCGCCGACCACGTGCCCGCCCCGTGAGCGAGGGGGAAGGCTCTAGGCCGGGGTCGAGACGCCCACGCCGCCGCGCGTCTGCCCGCCGTACCGCTGCTTGTCGGCGGCGAGGTTCAGCGGCCGGATGCGGCTGCGGGCGGCGAGCGCCTCGTCGTCGATCAGCGAGGCCGGCACCAGCCAGCAGATCTCGTACTCCAGGCCGTCGGGGTCGTGCGCGTACAGGGCCTTGGTGGTGACGTGGTCGGAGGCGCCCACCAGCGCGCCCGACTCACCGAGCTTGGCCGCGATGCGTTCGAGCTCGTCGAGCGTGTCGACCTCCCAGGCCAGGTGGTAGAGGCCGACCGAGGTGCGTCCGGCCGGAGAGTCGGCCGCCTCCGGGCCGATCTCGAACAGGGCCAGGTCGTGGTCGTTGGACGAGCCCGGTGCTTGCAAGAACGCGCCGCCCGGCATGCTCATGACGACCTCGAAGCCGAGGGCGTCACGGTAGAAGGCGACGCTGCGCTCCAGGTCGCGGATGTAGAGGACCGCGTGGTTGAGCCGCTGGACAGGCACGATGAGCCTCCCCTTTCGCAGGAGTCGACGCCAAGTATATGAGCGTTCAACTAAAATGGCACCCATGACCCGATGGCTGGACGCCGACGAGCAGCGGACCTGGCGGAACTTCGTGGCGGCCACACAGCACGTGTACGGGGCGCTCGACCGGCAGTTGCAGCGCGACGCGGGCATGCCGCACACGTACTACATGATCCTGGTGACGCTCTCGGAGACGCCCGGGCGTCGCATGCGGATGAGCGAGCTGGCAGGCCGCGCCCAGTGCTCGCAGAGCCGCCTCTCGCACGCCGTCGCGCGCCTGGAGGAACGCGGGTGGGTGCGCCGCGAGCCCTGCCCCGACGACCGGCGGGGCAGTTTCGCCGTGCTCACCGAGGCCGGCTTCGACGCGCTCGCGGCCGCCGCACCCGGCCACGTGGAGGAGGTGCGCAGGAGCCTGTTCGACGTCCTGTCGCCCGAGCAGGTACGCGCGCTGAACGAAATATGCGCGGCCGTACGGAACACGCTGGAGCGGTAGCGCGAAAAGTGTCGGTGCCGCGTCGTAGCGTTCCTCCCGGAGGTCGGACCGCGGGCCCGGGGCGCGTCGCGTCCGATCTGGGAAGCCGGGCAAGGAGTCGGGGATGCATGACACGGATGAGGCGCTGTTCAGGACGGTCCACGGGATCGCGGGTCGCATGGCGGGCGAGCCGGTGCCCGTTGTGATGGACGCGTTGCTGACCCAGCTGCCGGAGGCGCCCGGTCTCGACGTGGTGGAGATCCGCCGGATCGCCGAGGAGATCAGCGTGGGGCGCGATCCTTCGGGCCTGTGATGCGCGGGCCCGGCTTGTGATGCGCGGGCCCGTTCGTGCAGCATCGGGGCATGGGGAGCGTTGACACTCGCCGTCCCGCTCGAGACAGCGTGCCGGTTCCTGGGGTGCCCGGTCGCGGGGCGTCGGGCGCGGGTTCGCCTGGCGCGGGTTCGCCGGGCGAGCGGCTGGCGGGCGAGTGGCTGACGGGCGTGGGCGCATGACGCTCGTGGCGGGCGTCGACTCCTCGACGCAGAGCTGCAAGGTCGTCATCCGCGAGGCGTCCACCGGGCGGCTCGTACGGCAGGGCAGGGCCGCCCACCCGGTGGGCACCGAGGTCCATCCGTCTCACTGGTGGGCCGCGCTGCTGCGCGCCGTCGAGGAGGCCGGTGGGCTCGACGACGTCGCCGCGATCAGCGTGGCGGGGCAGCAGCACGGCATGGTCTGTCTCGACGCCTCCGGCGCGGTCGTCCGTGACGCGCTGCTCTGGAACGACACCCGTTCGGCCGGAGCCGCCGCCGCCCTGGTGTCCGAGCTGGGCGGTCCGGCGGCCTGGGCCGAGGCCGTGGGCAGTGTGCCCGTGGCGTCGTTCACCATCACCAAGCTGCGGTGGCTGGCCGAGCACGAGCCCGAGAACGCCCGCCGCACGGTCGCGGTCTGCCTGCCGCACGACTGGCTCACGTGGCGGCTGGCGGGCGCGCTGGCCCTGCCCTGGCCCTCCTGGGGGGAGGCGCCACCGCCCCCGCTCGACTGGCTGACCACGGACCGGGGGGACGCCTCGGGCACCGGCTACTGGTCCCCGGCCGCCGGCGTCTACCGCACCGACCTGCTGGAGGCCGCCTTCGGCAGGGCGCCTATGCTGCCGCGCGTGCTGGGCCCGCTGGCGGACGCCGCCACACCCCCGCCCGCGGGCGCGGCCCTGTCCGGGACCACGGACCGGCCCGTGACGACCCCACCTGAGGGCGCG
>NZ_QNFZ01000907.1 GCF_003313395.1 Nonomuraea lactucae
ATCTACGTATTCAGCGGAAACCGGCGGGTCTACCTCAAACCAGACGCCCAGCTCAGCGGCAGGCCTGAATGGATACGAAACTTCCTCTCTGATAGGACGCGATCCCTCACGCCCAGGAGAGGGGGCATCAGAGTCACGTAGACGCGAAGGAGCCACGAACGCCCGCGGTAAGGCCGCCGTGGGCCAGTACGGCGAGCTCGGCCAGATCGACAAGGGCTATCTGGATGAAAACACCACCCTGGTCACGGTCTCCATCGGCGGCAATGACGCCGGCTTCGGCCCCGTCATCAAAGAGCGCATCATGAACCTTTCGCAACTCTGCCAGGACGTGACCATACCGGAGATTGGAAACGAGCCCCTGAGGATGGCCCTTCCAAAACACATTCAAGGCCCTGTGTGCGCATCCATCATACAGGCGCTTCAGGCCATCCATAGGGCCGCGCCAAATGCCCGGATCGTGCTTATGGGCTATCCCGTGGTAGTCGAGGCCACTAGCAACGGCTGCAACGGTGTCGTCGACCTCGAAGCGCATTGGATAAAGGAGGTCACCTAGCAGTATATGAAACCTGTGCTCCAGAATCTGCCCAGCGACCCGGCTCTGCAGGGCGTTAATCTTACGGTCGCTGACCCCATCGCTGCCTTCGCTGGTCGAGGAGCATGTGGACCCAACAGTCTTGTCCACGCCATCATCACGGACAAGACACCCGGTGACAATGGAGATGTCGCGTCCGCTCAGTCCTTCCATCCCAGCCTGGAAGGGGCACTCACCTACGCCAAGGTCCTCGAAGAGGCTTTCGAAGCTGCGGGCAGCCGCAGACGATGAGATCTTACAAAAGGATGGTCATGGCGTTCAGTATTTGCTTGAGCGCTACGACCGCCTGCGCATCCCAGTCGCCCCAGGATCAAGCGCGTGTGCAGGCAGTCGACGTTCTGCGCACTCAGGCAAATGATGAATGGGTTCAACTGTACAACGACCTGCGTAGCTCGGAGAACAAGTCAGTAAACGATGTTTTGCAGGCGGTCGAATATCGCAATGGCGGTCGATGGTCACCGCCTTGGCCTGGCAAAACCGGTGGGCGTGTGCTGAACCTTCGGGCCATCGACGACCACACCATGTCCGCCGATCTGCTGATCGAGGGTGCAGGCACAGGTGGCGGGACCTGGTGGAATACCTCCACTGCCACGACTTATTCGCATGCTTGCGTCCGATACATCGGTGCGATGGGAACGAAACCTACTATCATGACCAGCGACGTGGCCTGTCCGACGGACATCGTAGAGCTCTCCAGGCCCGGTGCCAGGAATGGTGTCGATCACATCATCCTGAAACTGGCGAATATAATTCCCTCACCGACATGATGAACCCATCATCGAGTCCATTTCACCGTGACGGCGCGGGTCGCAGCTCCGGTGAGAATCACCTGGTAGAAGGGATATCGACCAGGAGACCAGAGGCCTGTGTGCTGTTCTACCAGTGAGACTGCTGCTGCCGATGAAGTTGCAGGGCAGGAAGTGTTCTCCCCTGAGGCTGACACGCATGCCCGAGGTTATGGCGTCCCGCGCGATTCCTCCAGCCAGCATGCAGAGCAGGCTTCTCCTTCGAGGGGTCGGTCACCAGCGCGTTGGAGTCTCGCAAGAGGCGCAAGTTGGCGCCCGTTGGTGAGGACGCCCCACAGATGCGTGTCCGTGCGGTTAAGGCATTCCTGGACAAGGGACCGCGGCGGGACGATTCCTGATCCGCCGGCGCGCTTGCCCAACGCGGGGTTCCATGGGGCCAGATGTAATGGGGACGTGACTCCAGCGGTGACTGATCGCGAAGGCCTTGCTGCCGTCCTCCCTGGAGCGGGACCGAGCCGAGGGGCAGGAGCCGCACCTGGTTGTCGTGAGCGAGCTGCGCGACGTACCAGGCGAGCCAGCCGACGTACGCGGTCGACTTGCCGCACTGTAGACAGTTTTTAAAAAAGGTTTCCTAAGAGAAAGGCGTGGGCAGGGTGATCTTGGTCAGTGGCCCGACAAACGGGTCACCAAGGTCCGGAAGGATGAACAACCCTTGACGCACACCAGCAAGATCACCGCGCTCGCCGTCGCCGGAGCGCTCTCGATATTCGGGGCCGCCGGCCTGCCCGGCGCCGCCCACGCCCATGCCGGCCATCAGGCAGCGCCCTGCCAGCAGGCCGGCACCCTGACCGTCGACGGCCCCGAACGGGTCGCCGAGAGCCCCGCCGCCGGCGTCGGCGCCTGCCTCTCCTTCGACGGCACCGCCGGTGACACCATGACCGTCGGCATCTACCATCCCGGCGCCGGTGGCGAGCGCATCGCCTTCTGGAGCAACCTCGTGGTCCGCGACCCCGCCGGCCAGGTCATCGCCTCTTTCCAGGGCGGCCACCCGCAGGTCGATCCCATCTACCGCCTGCCGCTCCCCCGGCTCGCCACCACCGGCACCTACCAGGTGGAGGTCGCCCCCGCGAGCCCTGACATGCTGGTCTCCGCCCGGGTGCTGCTCAACTCCGTCACCGATCTGGGCCGCGTCGAGATAGACGGCCCGGGCAGGCCCGTCCACCTCAAGCGTGTGGGCCAGGAACAGCGGATCACCTTCGCCGGTCGCGCCGACCAATGGGTGCAGCTGGACCTGTCCGGCTTCGACTTCGCCTCCGGCGTCCCCGGCCGCGAGCCGGGCGTCTGGATCGAAATCTGGAGCGCCGACAAAACCCGTCTGCTCTTCCGCGACGTCCTGCGCGGCGACGGGCGCCGCGAGCTGGGCCCGCTCCGCCTCACCTCCGACTTCGTCCTCCAGGCGTGGACGGTCTGGGGCTCAGTCGGCGGCGTAACCGTCTCGGTGCCCAGCATGCCCCGGCAGGGCTGACCACCCGGCTTGACGTACTGGACCGCTGATCCGAGCCGGCACCCGCAGGCCGGTCGGGTCAGCGGTCGGCGCCGGGATAGAGCCAGCGGCGCAACACCCGCCTGACGCCAAACGCCACAAGAGACGCGCCCAGCATTGTCACCGGCGCCTTCACCCGGCTGCTCCAGCAGCCGTTCCTCGCTGGTGAAGCGCGGGATGCTGTGGTAGACGACCCCGCCGTGGTGGGGGCGCGCCGCCACGTCACCCCTGGTGACCGGACAACTGGTCGGTCCGGACGCCGATCTCGTGGATGAGGGCCTCCTGGTGCGCCTTGACGGTGTGCCGTATGGCGATCCGCCGCGTGACCTGCACGTCCCGGGCGTCGAACCACGGCCTGCGTGATCAGTGCCCTGGTCGAATTCTCTCCCAGGCGTCCCGGAGACAGCCAGAGCGGCGTCCCTGCGTCACGCCGCGCTGTCGTGCTGGACGACGTCAACACCGCGCTGCTGCAGGAGTGGCGCAAGCGGCAGTGCCGCTTTTCATGATCATTGGCGGGATGGTCCAGCATAGGTCCGACAGGCCGGCCCCAGAGCCGCGATCCATGCGCCATTCATCCCTGCGCGCGGTGGGCGGCCTTTACCCCCTCGACGGCCCCATGCGCTCTGGTCGCGGGCACCCGCTCCGGCCCAGGCGGCGACTTCGGCCGAGTGGTCAGACGTTCTGTTGTTCTGCGAGCCGGTCGCGCTGACGCTGGCCGTAGGCCGCATTGCGAACGGTCCCGTCGTCCTCGAGCCCGGAGCCGAAGGCGCCGCCCACCATCGCGCTGGACGTCAGGAACCAGGCCAGTGCCAGATAGTCGGTGACCATCGGGCGATGGTTCAGCGCCTCCGAGAGGAGGTCGGGAACCAGTACAAGCGCGCCGACCCCGGTGAGAACCACGAACAGCACCGCGTAAAGGCAGAGCACGCCCAGTGTGATGGTGATCAGGGTGACGGCGTTGTAGAGGCGGGCGCGAGCCTTGGGCACCCTGCCGCCGGGACGCTCCCACAACTCGTGGTCGACGATGATCCATGCGGCGAGAGCGAGGATGGACAGCACCATGATCAGCGACTGCCGCCAGGTGTCCAGCGCGGTGGAGAGCTGCCAGGCGGTGTCGTTGATCACGCCGAACGCGGCGGTGGCGAACACGCCTGCCAGCGCCCGTGACAACGAGGTGAACAGCCGCCATGGGCGGTTGGCCCGCACCATGCCGGCGAGTAGGCGCGCCCGCCCGCGCAGGCCGGGCATGACGTAGCGATCGGGGACGACCCGGCCGGGCTCGGTGTCGCCTTCCACTCTGCGGCCGATCGCAGGGAGGCGGTCACGGCCGGTGGGCGGGAGGACGAGCAGGCCGACGACGTTCATCACGGCCTCCAAGGTCCGGCCGACCAGGTGAAAGGTGCCGAGGGCGGGCAACGACAGCAGGGCGACGCGGTCGCCGGTGCTGACCTCCGCGCTCACCGCGTCCAGGCCCAGCCGACGAGGGAGGTCGGTGAGGAATATCCCGACGTCCCAGCCGGACTCGGGCAGGTGCGGACGGACAGCGGTGAGCATGGCTGAGATGTCGACCTGCTCTTCCGCCGCCAGGGGAGCGGTGTACGCGCGCACCTGCCAGTCGGAGCCCGAGCCGAGCCGCTCCCGCAACCGGCCGGGTAGGTCGCGCGCCACCCTCACAGCCAGCTCGGTGGGCAGGTCAGGATCGGCGACCAGGGCGATACGCATGTCCAGGCCCTACCCCGAGCGGATCGCCCTGACCAGGGGTCACCGGCCCAGGCCGGTGACGAGGTTGATGGCCACGGCCAGGATGCCGGTGTTGAAGAAGTAGGAAAGCAGGGCGTGCGCGAGGGCTACCTTGCGGATGTGCGTGCTGACCACACGGTTGTCGGTGACGCCGAAGGTCACGCCGATCGTGAACGCGAGGTAGGCGAAGTCGCTGTACGCTGGCGGATCTCCTGCCCGAAGTGTGTGACTGGCGGTGCGGACCAGGGCGAGCGCGACCGCCCCTAGGCTGGCCACCGCGCCGATCAGCACGCCGGTGTCGGTGGAGCGAGCGTCGCCCTCCTCTTTGGCCAACCGCTTGGTGTCATGGTGGTCCTTGGGCCAGCTGATCAGCCACACCCAGACCAGGCCCACCGTCGCGGCCACACCCCAGCCGAGCAGCGGCGACAACTCCGGGACCCCCAGCCGCCAGGCACCGGCCGCCATGACGACCCCGGCCCCCAGCGATGTCAGCACGCGCCTCACCGACATGACGCGCTTCCCCGCGCGTCCCCTGGACCCAGACCTCACCGCTCCGACATCCCAACGAGCCCGTCGGCGATCAGGGCAGGATCGAGGCCAAATCCTTCGGCATGGTGGACTTCACGTCCTCCCACTCGCCAGCGGTAATGTGCTTCCTGAGCGCTTGCAAAACCTTCTTGACCAGATCCTCCTCGCTCTCCTGGAGGTCGAAGGCCAGTTCGCCGCAGACGCGGTGGAGGAACTCCTCGCGATCGGCCTTGACCGGCACGGTGCTCGGCCGCCAGCCGTCGTAGTAGACCCCGCGGATCAGCAGCGGCAACTGGGCGGCGAGGTGGGCGCTCTCGTTCACGGTCAGCCGGTCGCGCAGGGCGTGCAGCACGGCGCGCAGGGCGGCGTAGGACTGGTTGCGGTGCTCGGGAGTCCAGCCGTGTGCCTCCTCGATCTCTCGCAGCACGCGGTTCGTTTTGTCGACCGTACGGTTGAACGGCGCATAACCGGTCTCCGCCATCTCCTTCACCCCTTCCTTGCATCCTCGGGCATGCCTCGGCTTAAGGCTCGGCGCGGTGGACGGGAGGTCACATCCCCCAGCCGGGTAGTGGTCCTCCGCGGGTGTGAAAGATCTTGGCGAGCTCGGGATTCACCGTTCCCTGTCGTGGCAGGCGACCCATGGGAGGACAACATGCGGGGACGCGATCGGGAGTGGCGTCACGTCGATGGCCTGCTGCGGGTGTTGCGGCGAGGTGCGGGCGGGACGCTGCTGGTGGACGGAGAACCCGGATCGGGGAAGAGCCGGCTGCTGGCCGAAGCCGTCGCCGAGGCGTCCGAAGGCGGCATCGGGGTTGTACACGGCAGGGTGGAGGAGCTGGGCGAGGTCGCCCCGTGCGGCATGTTGCTGGAGGCTCTCGATCTGCGCTCTGAGCCGGAAGCGGGCGACGCCGCCGCCCGTTTCGGTCCGCCGGTCCTGGAGCGGCTGCGGGCAGGGTTCGAGCAGCTGGCCACGTCACCGGTGCTGGCCGTGCTCGACGACCTGCAACGGGCGGACCCGGTGACGCTGAGGACGTTGCACAGCCTGCACGACCGGCTGGCCGACTGGCCCATCGGCTGGATGATGAGCCGCTCGACAGTGCCGGACAGGGGCCAGGCCGTGTCGCTGTTCGACATCCTGGAGCGGGAGGGGGCCGACAGGGTGACGCTCGCGCCGCTGTCACCGCACGCGGTCGCGGCGCTGACGCAGGACACGCTCGGGCGGTCGCCGGACCCGGCGACGCGGGCGCTGGCGGCGGCCGCCGGAGGCAATCCGCTGCTGATCACCGAGCTGTTCGCGGGGCTGCGCGAGGAAGGGCTGCTGGGAGACGCGGCGCGGGCCCGCGTGCCCGACCGGCTGCGGACGGTGGTGCGGCGCTGGATCGACACGCTGAGCGCGGAGGCCAGGAGCCTGATGGAGACGATCGCAGTGCTGGGCCGTTCGTTGTCGCTGGAGCACGCCGCGTCGCTGCTGGACACCACGCCCGCGGCGCTGCTCCCGATGACGGAGGAGGCCACGGCCGCGGGCATCCTCCTCGTGACCGAGCACGGCCTCACCTTCCGTCACGGACTCGTCGGGGACGTCGTCGCTGCGGGCATCCCCTCGTCGGTGCGGCAGACCCTGCTCGACCAGTCCGGCGTTCTCCTGGGCTCTGAGCGGCCGGGGTCGGCTGGCCTGCTCACCGGCCCGGCCTCCTCCGACATAGAGGCGGCGGTCGCCAGTGGCCGGCTGGACGAGGCCGAGCAGATGGTGCGTGGCCGCCTCGCCGAGCACGCTTCCGTGTACGGGGTGGCCGAACTGCGCTGCCTGCTTGCGGACACCATGTACCTGACGGGCCGGGGTGAGGAGGCGATCCGCGAGGCCGAGACCGTGCTGGCGGTGCCGGGCCTCCCCCGCCACGTACGCGAGCGGGCGACTCTCGTGCATCTGTACGCCACGGTGTGCCTGCGGGAGAACGCCGGCTCGCGGTCGTTCGCGCAGGAGGTCATCGACGGAACGGGTCGATACGGTCCCGCAGCCAGGACCGCCGCGCTGGTCGCCCTGGCCACCGCCGAGCGGCACGAGGGCAGGCTCACGGCCGCGCTGGCCCTGGCGGAGAGCGCCGGACGGCTGGCCGCCGCCGACGCGCTCGAGGACCGCCGCTACGAGGCCTGCCTGGCCACCGTCGCCGTGCTCGTCGACATCCACCGGCTGGACGAGGCACGGACGATGCTCCGCCAGGCACGCAAGGACATGTTCGGCCACGGTCATCTGGCCTGGGCGGCGGACGCCTCGGCGCTGGAGGCCCGCCTGGAGCTGCTCGCGGGCCGTTTCGATAACGCGGTCACCCAGGCGAATAGGGCCCTGGACCTGGCCGGTGCGCTCATCACGCCGCTGTCGGCTGCGGCGGCGCGCGCCGTGCTCGCCGCAGTCGCGCTGCGGCGCGGCGACCTGCAGGGGGTGGCGTATCACGTCGCGGAACAGCCCGGGGGCACGGCCGAGGCTCGCTTCCGGCACGCCTTGCTGTCCGCGCAGCTCGCGGAGGCACGAGACGGGCCGCGCAGCGCTATGCCCCTGCTCGCAGAGCTGCCCCGCCCGCTGCTGCTCAGCATGGAGCCCGCCGCCGGCCCCTGGTTGGTCCGGGTCGCCCTGGCCGCCGGCGACCGGGTGGCGGCCGAG
>NZ_QNFZ01000909.1 GCF_003313395.1 Nonomuraea lactucae
CCGCCGTCGCCGCCGGCGCGGCGGCAGGGGCCGCGGCAGGCAGCGCGAGCGCGACGAGGCCGACGACACCGACGAGTCCGAGGACGACGGCGAAGAGGAGCAGGCCGAGGAGTCCCAGGACGAGGAGTCCTCCAGCTCCCGCCGTCGCCGTCGCCGCCGTCGGCGCGGCTCCGACGAGGTGTCCGAGCCCGCCAGCGACGACCCGCCCAACACGGTCGTCCGCATCCGGGCGCCCCGCTCGGGGCGCGCGACCGCGCTCGACACCTCCGCCGACGGCGTGCAGAGCGTGCGCGGCTCCACCAGGCTGGAGGCCAAGAAGCAGCGCCGCCGCGAGGGCCGCGAGCTGGGCCGCAGGCGCCCGCCGATCATCACCGAGTCGGAGTTCCTGGCGCGGCGTGAGTCGGTCGACCGCATGATGGTGGTGCGCCGCCAGGGCGACCGCACGCAGATCGCGGTGCTGGAGGACGGCGTGCTCGTCGAGCACTACGTCAACCGCGAGGCCAGCCAGTCCTACGTCGGCAACGTCTACCTCGGCAAGGTGCAGAACGTGCTGCCGTCGATGGAGGCGGCGTTCGTCGACATCGGCAAGGGCCGCAACGCCGTCCTGTACGCCGGTGAGGTCAACTTCGACACCGCCGGGCTCGAAGGCCAGCCCAAGCGCATCGAGTCGGCCCTGAAGAGCGGCCAGTCGGTGCTCGTCCAGGTCACCAAGGACCCGATCGGCCACAAGGGCGCCCGCCTGACCTCCCAGATCAGCCTGCCGGGCCGCTACCTGGTCTACGTGCCCGACGGTTCGATGACCGGCATCAGCCGCAAGCTGCCCGACAAGGAGCGCACGCGGCTCAAGAGCATCCTGAAGAAGGTCATGCCCGAGAACGCCGGCGTCATCGTGCGCACGGCCGCCGAGGGCGCCTCCGAGGATGAGCTGGCCCGGGACGTCGCCCGCCTGTCGGCGCAGTGGGAGAACATCCAGAAGAAGGCCAAGTCGGCCAGCCCGCCCGAGTTGCTGTCGGCCGAGCCCGACCTGACCATCCGCGTGGTGCGCGACGTCTTCAACGAGGACTTCAGCTCGCTCGTCGTGCAGGGCGAGGAGGCCTGGGAGACGGTCGATGAGTACGTCAAGTACGTCGCGCCGCACCTGGCCGAACGCCTGTCGAAGTGGGACGGCGAGCAGGACGACGTGTTCGAGTCGTACCGGATCGACGAGCAGCTCGGCAAGGCGATGGAGCGCAAGGTGTGGCTGCCCAGCGGCGGCTCGCTGGTGATCGACCGCACCGAGGCGATGACCGTCGTCGACGTCAACACCGGCAAGTTCACCGGCAAGGGCGGCAACCTCGAGGAGACCGTCACCCGCAACAACCTGGAGGCGGCCGAGGAGATCGTCCGCCAGCTCAGGCTCCGCGACATCGGCGGCATCATCGTCATCGACTTCATCGACATGGTGCTGGAGTCAAACCGCGACCTGGTGCTGCGGCGGCTGCTCGAGTGCCTGTCGCGCGACAGGACCAAGCACCAGGTGGCCGAGGTCACCTCGCTGGGCCTGGTCCAGATGACCCGCAAGCGGGTGGGCCAGGGGCTGCTGGAGGCGTTCTCGACGCCGTGCGACTGCTGCAACGGCCGTGGCCTCATCGTCTCCACCGAGCCGGTGGAGGGCAAGCCCGAGCCGCGCGGCACGCAGGGCAAGATGGCGGTCGAGAAGGCGGTGGCCGACAAGGTCGGAGACAAGGTTTCCGCGGCCAAGGACTCCGCTGGTCGTGATACCGTGACCGGTGCGCTTGACGAAGTCCCGGCTGAGGACGACCAGGCGGGCCAGACTTCCGGCAGAGGGCGGCGACGCTCCCGCCGAGCCAAGTCCACCGAGTAGCTCCGCTGAGTGGCTGCTCGGCAGACCGTCCGACGATCCGTCCGGTTCGCCTAGGACGCCGTTAATCCGGTAACCTAGTGGATCGGTGCGTCAGGTGACGTGCCCTGTTGGCGCGCCCACTCGGTTCGTTGGTTCCAGACAGGACGCGGGTGCGGGCGCAGCACTCGGCAGTCAACGGTCGTCCCGTCCGGGATGACCGAAGATCGCAGCAGTAGACAGTAGAAGGGTTCCGCGGTGTACGCGATCGTTCGTTGCGGCGGCAGGCAGCAGAAGGTCTCCGTCGGTGACGTCCTCGAGGTGGACAAGGTCGCCGGCGAGGTCGGCTCTTCGATTTCGCTGCCGACGGTGCTCGTCGTCAACGACGGCGATGTGACCACGGAGGCGGGCAAGTTCACGGTCAGCGCCGAGATTCTCGGCGAGACCAAGGGCCCGAAGATCCGGATCCTCAAGTACAAGAACAAGACCGGTTACAAGAAGCGCCAGGGTCACCGCCAGCGGTACACCCAGGTGAAGATCACCGGCATCGACCAGGCCTGATCGGGAGTTTGAGAGATGGCACACAAGAAGGGCGCGTCGTCCACCCGGAACGGCCGTGACTCCAATGCTCAGCGCCTGGGCGTCAAGCGCTTCGGTGGCCAGCTGGTCAACGCGGGCGAGATCATCGTCCGCCAGCGGGGCACCCACTTCCACCCCGGCGACAACGTCGGCCGTGGCGGTGATGACACGCTGTTCGCGCTGACCGCGGGTCACGTGCAGTTCGGCGTCAAGCGCGGCCGCCGCGCCGTGAGCATCGTCCCGGTCGCGGAGTAATCCGCCGCCGGTAAGCGTTAGCAAGGGGTGGATCGGTGCCGATCCGCCCCTTTGCGTGTTCTGCGAGGGTTTCCGCCGGGGGTCTGGACGAAGGCCCCCGCGGCGATGGCGCCTGTGGTGATCACGGTCCGGCCCGGCGTGGCGATCAGGTCGAGGTGCCTCCGAGCGGCGAGCCGAGGTGCCCGCGGTCGTGAGAATGGAAGCAGCCCCAGCGGGGGCGTGAGGGAGAGGCGGCTATGCCGGACTTCGTGGACCAGGTCATCCTGCATGTCAGGGCCGGTGACGGGGGGAACGGCTGCGCCTCCATCCACCGCGAGAAGTTCAAGCCGCTCGGCGGCCCCGACGGGGGCGACGGCGGGCGCGGCGGCGACGTGATCCTCGAGGTGGACCCCAACACCGCCACCCTGCTCGACTACCACCGCCGCCCCCACCGCAGGGCCGAGAACGGCAAGCAGGGCCAGGGCTCCAACCGCGACGGCGCCAACGGCGGGGACGTCGTGCTGCCGGTGCCCAACGGGACCGTCGTGAAGGACGCCGGCACCGGCGAGGTCCTCGTCGACCTCGTGGGCACGGGCACCCGCTACGTGATCGCGCGAGGCGGTCACGGCGGGCTCGGCAACGCCGCGCTGGCCAGCACCAAGCGCAAGGCACCGGGTTTCGCGCTGCTCGGGGAGCCGGGCGACGCCCTGGACGTCATGCTGGAGCTCAAGAGCGTCGCCGACGTGGCCCTGGTCGGGTTCCCCAGCGCGGGGAAGTCGTCGCTGATCGCCGCGTTGAGCGCCGCCCGGCCCAAGATCGCCGACTATCCGTTCACGACCCTGATCCCCAACCTCGGCGTGGTGACCGCGGGCGAGACGGTGTTCACGGTCGCCGACGTGCCGGGGCTGATCCCGGGCGCCTCCCAGGGCAAGGGGCTCGGGCACGAGTTCCTGCGCCACGTGGAGCGGTGCGACATGCTGGTGCACGTCATCGACTGCGCCACCATGGAGCCGGGCCGCGACCCCGTCACCGACTACGAGGTCATCGAGGCGGAGCTCCAGGCGTACGGGAAGCTGGAGGGCCGCCCCCGGATGGTGGTGCTGAACAAGGCGGACGTGCCCGACGCGCGTGAGCTGGCCGAGCTGGTCAGGCCCGAGTTCGAGGAGCGGGGGCTGCGGGTCTTCACGGTCTCCGCCGCCACCCACGACGGGCTGCGCGAGCTGACGTACGCGATGGGCGAATGGGTCGCCGCGGCCCGGGCGGCCAAGCCGATCGAGGAGCCCACCCGCCTGGTGATCAGGCCCAGGCAGCTCGGCGAGACCGGGTTCGCCGTGCGGAAGGTCAACGACAACCTGTTCCAGGTGACCGGCGAGAAGCCCGAGCGGTGGATCAGGCAGACCGACTTCACCAACGACGAGGCCGTCGGCTACCTCGCCGACCGGCTGGAACGGCTCGGCGTCGAGGAGGAGCTGGTCAAGGCCGGCGCCACCGCGGGCGCCGAGGTCGTCATCGGGCCCATGGAGGGCGGCCACGTCTTCGACTGGCAGCCCACGCTGAGCGCCGAGTCCGTACGGCGGGGGCCGCGCGGCACCGACAGCCGGCTGGGGTAGGGATAGGGTTTGGTCGTGCGGGAACGGATCAGCGCAGCGTCGAAGGTCGTCGTCAAGGTCGGCTCGTCATCGCTCACCACCCCACAGGGCATGATCGACGTCGACCGGGTCGACGCGCTGGTCGATGTGCTGGCCGCGCGCCGCCTCACCGGCACGCAGCTCGTGCTCGTCTCCTCGGGGGCGATAGCCGCGGGCCTCGGCCCGCTGGGGCTGTCCGCGCGACCGCGTGACCTCGCCACGCAGCAGGCCGCCGCGTCGGTCGGTCAGGGCGTGCTCGTCGCCCGCTACACCTCCTCGTTCGCCCGCTACGGCCTGCGCGTCGGCCAGGTGCTGCTGACCGCCGACGACATGATGCGCCGCGCCCACCACGCCAACGCCCAGCGCACCCTCAACCGGCTGCTGGAGCTCGGCATCATGCCGATCGTCAACGAGAACGACACGGTCGCCACCGACGAGATCCGGTTCGGCGACAACGACCGGCTCGCCGCGCTGGTCACCCCCCTGATCCACGCCGACGCCCTGGTGCTGCTGTCCGACGTCGACGCCCTCTACGACGGCCCGCCGAGCCGCAGCGGGTCGCGTCGGCTGGCCGAGATCCGCGGACCCGAGGACCTGGTCGGGGTCGAGCTGGGCAGAAACGGCGCCGCGGTGGGGACGGGCGGTATGGTCACCAAGGTGCAGGCCGCACGGATCGCCACCGGCGCGGGCGTGCCGGTCGTGCTGACCGCCGCCGCGCACGCCGCGCAGGCGCTGGCCGGGGCCGACGTGGGCACCTACTTCCACCCGGGCGGTCGCCACCCGGGCACCCGGCTGCTCTGGCTGGCGCACGCCACGACGGGCCGGGGGCGGTTGCACCTGGACGACGGGGCGGTCGAGGCGATCGTGACGCGGCGCAAGTCGCTGCTGCCCGCCGGGGTCACCTCGGTGGAGGGCGAGTTCGCGGCCGGCGACCCGGTTGACCTATGCGGGCCGCACGGCTCGGTGGTGGCCCGCGGGCTGGTCAACTTCGACGCGGGAGAGATCCCGGGCCTGCTGGGGCGGTCCACCCGGGAGCTGGCCAGCGAGCTCGGTCCGGAATATGAACGTGAGCTGATCCATCGCGACGACATCGTCATACTGGAGTCCCACGGCTAACCTGCGGGGTGCCGGCCGCCCGTCACGTACCGTCGCGGAGATTCGCGGAGAGCCGCGTACCTTCGCCGGCGTTCGCGGGACGAGCCCGCCGCTCCGCGCCGGGCGAGCCGAAGGCCCGAGATGGCGAGACAGACTGAGGAGCGTGTGATGTCCGAGGAGTTCCTGAAGGTCGCCCGCGCGGCGCGAGAGGCCGCCGCCGAGCTGGCCCCGCTGCCGCGGGCGCCCAAGGACCGGGCGTTGCGCGTCATCGCCGACGCCCTGGTCGCCAACGCCGCCACGATCGTGGCGGCCAACGCCAAGGACGTCCAGCAGGCGCGGGAGCAGGGCACGGCCGAGGCGATGATCGACCGGTTGCGGCTCGACGAGGGCCGGATCGCGGCCATCGCCGAGGCCGTGCGGCAGGTGGCCGACCTGCCCGACCCGGTCGGCGAGGTGATCCGCGGCGGCACGCTGCCCAACGGGCTGGAGCTCCGGCAGGTCCGGGTGCCGCTCGGCGTGATCGGCATCATCTACGAGGGCCGCCCCAACGTCACCGTCGACGCCGCCGCGCTCTGTCTCAAGAGCGGCAACGCGGTGCTGCTCAGGGGCTCCTCCAGCGCCTACTCCTCCAACACCGCCCTGGTGCGGATCATGCAGGAGGCGCTGGCGGCGACGGAGGTGCCAGCAGGCGCCGTGCAGCTCGTGCCGGGGCTCACGCGCGACTCGGTCAAGGAGCTGATGCGGGCGCGCGGGCTGGTCGACGTGCTGATCCCGCGCGGCGGCGCGTCGCTGATCAACTCGGTGGTCGAGGAGTCCACGGTGCCGGTCATCGAGACCGGGGTCGGCAACTGCCACGTGTACGTGGACGCCGAGGCCGACATGGACGTGGCCGTCGAGATCCTGGTCAACGCCAAGGCGCAGCGGCCGTCGGTGTGCAACGCCGCCGAGACGTTCCTGGTGCACGCCGGGGTGGCCGACCGTTTCGTGCCCAGAGCGCTCGAAGCGCTCAAGGAGGCTGGCGTCACCGTGCACGGCGACGACCGGATCGCCCGCTACGGCGAGGTCGTGCCCGTCACCGAGGACGACTTCTACGCCGAATACCTCTCGCTCGACATCGCCGCCGCCGTCGTCGACTCGCTGGAGGACGCGGTGGCGCACATCAGGCGCTACGGCTCGGCTCACACCGACGCCATCGTCACCCGGTCGCAGCGGGCGGCCCGCAGGTTCGTGTCCCTGGTCGACTCGGCCGCCGTGGCGGTGAACGCCTCCACGCGGTTCACCGACGGCGGCGAGTTCGGGTTCGGCGCGGAGATCGGCATCTCCACGCAGAAGCTGCACGCCCGCGGTCCGATGGGGTTGCCGGAGCTGACCTCGACCAAGTGGGTCTACACCGGTGAGGGGCACCTGCGCACCTCCGAGGGCACGGTCATCGCCCGGTCGTCCGACTGATTCGCGGCTGCGAGGGCACGGTCATCGCCCGGTCGGCCGACTGACCCGACACGGCGGCAGGAGCTTCGGCGCGCCTCGGACACCTCGGGCGTTCCCGGCGCTAGGGTTGTGCCCCTTATGGGCGCGCCGAGCAGGGAGGGACGGTGAGCAAGCTCGGCAAGGTCGGGCCGTACACCTTGCTCGAGCGGCTCGGCCGGGGCGGCATGGGCGAGGTCTACCTCGCCGGCTCCCGGCGCGGCGAGCGGGTCGCGCTCAAGGTCCTGCACGAGCTTGCGGAGGATGATTCGTCCCGCATTCGGCTCGAACGCGAAGTTCGTGCCCTGCGGCGGGTCGAGAGCCCGTACGTCGCCAGGGTGCTCGACGCCGACCTCGACTGCGCCCGCCCCTACCTGGTGATGGAGCACATCGAGGGCGACACCCTGCTCGACCGGGTCAGAGGGGAGGGCCCGCTCGACCTGGCTCTGCTGGTGGAGCTGGCGCAGGGCATCGCCGCGGCGCTGGCGATCATCCACGCGGCCGGGGTCGTCCACCGCGACCTGAAACCGGCCAACATCATCATGGGCGCCGACGGGCCCGTTCTGATCGACTTCGGCATCGCGCAGGTGATCGACGCGACCCGGCTGACCATGACGGGCACGTTCCTCGGCACGCCCGGCTACACCGCGCCCGAGATCTTCGCCGACGAGCAGGTCGACTCGCCGGCGGACATCCACGCCTGGGCGGCGACGGTGGCGTTCGCCGCGACGGGGCGGCCGGCGTTCGGCCGGGGCACGCCCGAGGCGCAGATGTACGCCGTGCTGAACGGCCAGGCCGACCTCAAGGGCGTGCCCGTTGCGCTGCTGCCGCTGGTGCGGGCGGCGCTCAACCGGGAGCCCGCCAAGCGTCCCACGGCCGCGCTGCTGGCCGACCGCCTGTCGCGGCTGGCCAGGGTGACAGGCGGCCCAGAGGCGGGCGTCTCCTCCGGTGCGGGGGCGCTCGCCGCGCCGGTCGTGGAGGAGGAGGCGGCGCGTGGCCGTACCACCGATGACGCCAGGCCGCCGGCGCCGCGCAAGGCGATGGGGGAGGACAGCCGGGGTTCGGGGCCGCGCCCGCGACC
>NZ_QNFZ01000908.1 GCF_003313395.1 Nonomuraea lactucae
AGGCGGGCGGCCGGCGAACGGCCGGGACGGGTCCGGCGTCGTCAGCGGCGAGTCCACGTACCAGAACGGCTCCGCCAGCCGCCCAGAGTCGACCGCCGCGCGGGCCGTCACGTCCGAGGCCGCCGCCTCCAGCACGGACAGCCGGTGCCGGCGCTCCTCCTCGGTGCCCGGCACCAGGAACCGCATGGTCGCGCCGGTCACGTCGAGGTTCTCCAGCGCGGCGGCGTGCCGCTCGGCGTGGTAGCTGTCGAGCAGCGCCTCGCCCGCCCAGCCGTTGAGCACGAACGCGAGCTTCCAGGCGGCGTTCTCGGCGTCCTGCACCCCGGAGTTCAGGCCGCGGGCGCCGAACGGGGCGACCAGGTGCGCGACGTCCCCCGCGAGCAGCACACGGCCCGCCCGCATGCGGTTCACGACGCGGGAGTGGAAGCGGTAGACCGAGCTCCACACCACCTCGTACGGCCGGTCGCCGATGACCGCGCGGATCCTGGCGTCGCGGGCGCCGGACCCCGCCTCCAGCGCGTCGTCGTAGCCCGCCGGCACCTGCCAGTCGACGCGGAACGTCGAGTCCGGGCACGGGTGGATGAGCACCTGCCGGCCCGGGTTCCAGGGCGGGTCGAAGTAGAAGCGCCGCTCGTGTGCCCAGTCCGGCAGGTCGGTGCGGATGTCGCAGATGAGGAAGCGGTCGTCGAAGGATCGGCCGCCGAAGCTCAGGCCGAGCATCCGGCGCACCTCCTCGCCCTTCGACCCGGCGCAGGCCAGCGCGTACGCGGCCCGTACGGCGACGTCGCCGGAGCCGGTGCGGCAAATCAGGGTCACCCCGGTGGCGTCCTGGGCGATGCCGGTGACCAGGTGGTCCCAGCGCTCGTCGATCAGCGGTTCGGCGGAGATCCGCTCGTCGAGGAGCTCCTCGGTGCGCGCCTGGGAGATGTTGACGAACGGCGGGAACTCCGACCGGCCGGCCTCCGCGAAGGTGTAGCTGAACAGCTCGCGGTCGCGGTGGAACGTGCGGGCCGTGGTCCAGGTCAGGCCCTCGGCGGCGATGCGCCGCCCGGCGCCGGCCGCCTCCCAGATGTCGAGCACGTCGCGCTGCTGCACGATTGACCTGGAGCCGGCCGGGTCGCGGCGGGGCCGCGCGTCCAGCAGCACCACGGGCACGTCCCAGCGCGCCAGGAGCAGCGCCGCGCTCTGCCCCACGGGCCCGCCGCCCAGCACCGCGACAGGGGCGTCGACGACGGCCACCGTCAGCCCTGCAGCCGCCGCCAGACCTCGCGGTCGCGCTCGGCCGTCCAGATGACGGGCCGTTCGACGCCGGAGAGCTCGTCCCACAGCCGCGACACGTCGAAGGGCAGGCAGTGCTCGAAGATCGGCCAGCCGCCGTAGCGGACGGCCAGGGCGGCGTGGGCGGCCTCGAACGCCTCCTTGAGGGTGCCGCCGCGCTCCCGCACCGCGCCCACCTCGCGCAGCATCACCTGCAGGAAGTGGCGGGTCTGGCCGATGGCGGCGGACACGGCGTCCCGGCCGCGCGCCACCGCGCCGCGCCCGCCGACGAGGGTCTCGGCGCCGAACGCGGCCACCCGGTCGAGTGTTCCCGTGGCCCATTCGCGGTGGAAGGCGTCGCCGGTGTAGAGGGCGGCCCGCGCCTCCACCAGGTCTCCGGCGAACAGGATCCGCCGCTCGGGCAGCCAGGCCACGATGTCGCCCTCGGTGTGGCCGCGTCCGCAGTACTGCAGCACCAGCTCGCCCCGGTCCCCGCCGAGGTGGATGGTGAACCGGTCGGAGAACGTGGCGGTGGGCCAGGTCAGCCCGGGGATCGAGTCCGGGTCCTTGAACAGGCGGGGCATCCGCCCGTACTCCGACCGCCAGTCCTCCTCGCCGCGCTCGGCGATCAGCGCGCGGGTGTTGTCGTGCGCGACGATCACCTGCGCGCCGAACGCGCTCGCGCCGAGCACCCGGACCGCGTGGTAGTGCGACAGCACCAGGAATCTGACCGGTTTGCCGGTGTGCTCGCGCAGCCTCGCCAGCCACTGGCGGGCCGCGACGGGCGTGGCCAGGGCCTCGAAGCAGACGAGGAAGTCCTCGCCCTCGACGGCCCCGACGTTCGGGTCGCCCTCGGCCGTCAGCGCGTAGACGCCGTCGGCGAGCACCTCCAGGGTCTGCTGCTTCTCGTCCAGGTCGGCGGACGAGGCGAAGGCCTTCGGCGCCACGGCGCACCTCCAGGTTCGATCAAGGGCTCCAGCCCGCTGGCGCGGCCCCTCACGAGACCCCTTCCCCTTGTACGGCACGCCGTAGCCTCGCGCCACGGGCACCTCTTCTCGCCGCGCTTGTGGGCGGTTTTATTACAGCTTGGAAATATCGATTGATAGCTCCTTGCGACTGGTCAATCGTTGGAGCGCTTCGCGGGGGATCGAGCCGGGAGGTGGGCCCATGTCGGTGTCCGCTTTGTCGGCTGATAGCCGATATGGCAGCGGGTCCATGAATTCATGACCGGAGGCATATGATGACGATCTACGACTCGTTATATCTCGGCTGCGCTGTCATGTTCGTCGCCGTGATCGCCTACAAGATTGCTCGGCTCCGTTCCCGATGGGAAAGCCCCAGACTGTGGACCCTGGTTCTGACGCTGCTGTTTCCTTCGGTCGTCATGGCCTTGTCCCTGCCGGACGTCCAACGGGCCGTCAGTCGGTTGACCGGTGTCACGAATCTGGCGCCGCTGTTGGTGTACGTCTTCACGTCCGCGCTCGCCGGGTGCTTCCTGTGCATGGCACTGATGTGGCGGTATCCGGCCGGAACCGCGTGGCCACGGATCCGCTGGATCCTGGTGGCCTACGGCTCGGAGATCGTGGCCATAGCCGGTCTGTTCGCGTTCTCCTCGGTGCCCGAGGAGCGCGTGCTGGATTTCGACCTCCATTACGCCACCGATCCCATCACCGCCGCATGGACGATGATCGCGATCGTCTCGGTCGTGATCGCTGTGGCGATTCTGGCCTACCTGTGTTTCAGCTGGGCCAGAGACCAGCGGATCAATCGGTGGCTGCGGATGGGGTTGCGCCTGTACGGCACCGCCGGGCTCGTTCTCGGCCTCAACCATCTCTTCCGGTCCATCGTGATCGTTACGCTCTGGTTCGGCGTGACCGCGCTGAAGCCCGCGGCCACGCTGATCCCGTTGCTGGTCACACTGCTGGGCACGATCGCGCTGACCGGTGCCCTGCTGGTGCCCGTCTGGGGTCCGCGGCTGTCGGCGGCGCGCAGGTGGATGAGCCGGTGGCGGGTCTTCCTGGGGTTGAGGCCGCTGCATCGCGCGCTACAGCCCGTCGACCCCACCGTGGTCTTCATCGCGTCGCGGAAGAGGTTCGACCCGCACCACCGGGTGCGCAGGATGGTGATCGAGCTCAGCGACTGGCGGTACACCCTGATGTCCCTGTTCGATCCGGTGGTGGAGGAGTCGGCCGCGCGGTCGGGGCGGGAGGCCGGCCTCACGGGCGAGCAACTGAAGGCCAGCGTCGAGGCGATCCGGCTCAAGACCGCCGCACTTCGCCTGCGCCACGGCTCCCGCACGGCCGTCGACGCCCCCGCGCAGCGGCATGACGACGCGCGGAACGGCGCCGACTTCGAGAAGGAACTGGACTGGTGGCTCAGGGTCGCGCGTGCTTTCGGCCACTGAACGGCCGCTCCGCCGTGCCCGTCACGATCGGTGATCGCCTGAAGGCGCGGGCGACCTCGGTCCACCAGGCGACCTCGGCGTGAATCTGGATGTCGCCGCAGTCCTGTTCCTCCTCGGAGAGGTGCGGGCCTCGCGACCGCGGGTGCCGGTGCGACGCGTACGCGGCGGCCTTCAGCCGGGCAGCCTCCACGGCCGCGCGCAGCCGGTCTCCGGGAAGATCCGCCAGCCGGCCGAGTCTCGTGGCCTCCTCCTCGACCTCGGGGTCGAACATCGGGGCCAGCCGCCACCGCCAGTCAGCCAGTTCGATCACCATCCGGCGCACCCGGTGGTGCGGATCCAGCCGGCGCCCCGGCGCCACGAAGACCAGGGCCGGCTCGACGTGCCGGAGGGCGCGGTGCAACCGCCACAGCCCGGCGAAGACCCGCCACCCCCATGCCCACCTGCGCAGGTCCTGAATGCGCGGGCCCCAGACGGGCAGCATCACGGCGGCGGCCAGGAAGAAGCTGCCGGCCAGGACCACGGGCGCCGCGGCCGTGGTCGCCACCGTGTTCAGGTCCGGCGTGCCCAGCCAGCTCGCGCCGACGGCGGCCCCCCGTACCAGCGTGTACGTCGCCAGCACCCATCCGGCGGCCCCGTAGTGTCGCAGTCCGCGTCGCAGCCATGGATGGTCCGCGTAGTCGCCGTCCCGCGCCCACGTGAAGCAGCACCACCCGAAGGTCACGGTCCCGATCAACACGGAGGTGAGCCAGACGGCCGCGAGCGCGCGGACGGTCGGCTGCCCGCCGTGGTGGAGGGCGAAGTTGAGCGGATGTTCCCCGGGCATCGGCCGGGCGAAGAACAGCGCGGCCATGGTGGCGATCACCAGTCCGTATCCGGCGAGGACCCAGCGCACCCGGCGCCGGGCTCGCTCGGCCGGCTCCCTCCACAGCAGCGTCGTCGCGAGGGCGCACGCCGTGAACGCGCTGGTGCAGCTGTAGAGCACCAGCACCGACAGGTTGGGGACACCGGTGACCCGGTCGAAGTGTTCGGCGTTCGTTCCCGCCCTGAGCCACAGGGCCAGGACCGGGAAGAACAGCGTGCCGCACAGGGCCCACAGCGGGGCGCTGCCACGCCGGCGACGCAGCCGCCGCAGCCTGCCGGCGAGGAGCAGTGTGAGCACAGTGGCGCAGAGCGGATAGACCAAGTTCTCGATCACGCTGTTCCTCGCTGCCGAACGCGATGCCGCCAGGCCGGTTCAAGAGATCACTCTCGCTCCGACGCCGCCGAGGACGTGGGTCGCATGCCCCGGCCATTGCCAGTAGGGCCCCGGAACGTGATCCCCGGACGGGCAGTCGGGCCGCCATGAGAGCACGTCGACCAGTCCCGGCTCCATGAGGTCGAACCCGTCCAGCAGAGCGAGGATCTCGGCCCGGGTGCGCAGGGCGACCGGACAGGAGGCCATGTCGTACATACCAGAGATCGCGGCGTACTGCCGGGGATTGAGGCTGTCGCGGCATTCGTGAGACATGACCAGATAGCTTCCGGGGCACATGGCGCGCCGGAACGCTGCCACGATCTCGCCCGGCCGGTCGGCGTCCGGCACGAACTGCAGGACGGCCGTCATCAGCACGCCGACCGGCCGGGAGAAGTCCAGCAGACTGGTCACGGCCGGATGGCGCAGGATCTGATCCGGCGTGCGCAGGTCCGCGCCCACCATGGCCACGACGCCGTCCCGGGCGAGCAGGGCCTGGCCGTGCCGTACCACGACCGGATCGCGGTCGACGTACACGACGCGCGCCTCCGGGTTCAGGGAGAGGGCGACCTGGTGCACGTTCTGCTGTGTCGGCAGCCCGCATCCCAGCTCGAGAAACTGGTCGATGCCCGCGTCGGCGAGCACGCGGACGGCACGGCCGAGGAAGTCGCGGTTCGCCTGCGCGGCGGTCCCGGCCCCGGGCATGACCTCCAGCAGCCCGCGGGCGGCCCCGCGATCGGCGGCGAGACCGTCCTTGCCGCCGAGCAGGCAGTCGTAGATCCGTGAAGCGTTCGGCACGCTGGGGTCGAAGCCGCCTTTGCCGCAACCGCCTCGATGAGGGCCCGTGCCTAGGGAAGGGTCCGCCTTGGTTCCAGACGCCATCGTGTGATCCTTCGGGTGGCCGCGGCCATCGATCCTGAGTGAGTACGGGGGCTTGCCCCGGCTACCCCGACCTCGATGCCGGATCCACGGCCATTCGGACCTGGGAGACCATCGGTTCCCGAGCCTGGAGGCGAGCTCGTGGTTCATACCTGAATTTCATCCCTCGCCCCACAAGCGCCACATGAGTAGATGTTGCGGTTGTTGAGAGACTAAGGGCGACGACGACCGTAATCAACTGGCATGCTGAATGGTGCACCAACCCTCCTACGGCAGTATGAACTAGTTCGAGGTGAATTGTGGCCGAGAGATCGCGATCGTTCGGTTCCATCCTCGACGATTTATGCCTGCACCCGGTCTCGCGGCGGCGACGGTATACCAATACCGAACTCGCCGACGCCGTCCACCGGCTGGGCGGCGAGATAACCGACGGCTACATTTCCCACCTGAGGAAAGGCCACCGGGACAACCCCACCCTGCAGACCATGGAAGACCTCGCCGCCGCGCTCGACGTGTGCCCGGCCGTCTTCGTCGGCGGCCGGCAGGAGCGGTGGGGCGACGAGCGGCCGCGCCAGTCCTTCACCGGCAAACTGCGCCTCCTCTTCGCGGTCGTCTATCCCGTCGGCCGGGGCCCGTACACTCCGGAGGAGGTCGCCAAGTCGATCACGATGGACGACCGGTGCGGCTCCATCTCCGCCAGTTACATCAGAGAACTCCTCAACCCGCTCCCGGACACGCCGCCGAACCCCAGGCTGAAGCACATTCTCGGACTGGCAGAGCATTTCGGCCTCGCGGACGAGGCCGGCCCGCAGCCGGCCTACTTCCTCGACGACGACCTGGCCGACGTCCTCGCGGCCGAACTGACCGACTTCGCGGCCCTCCGCAAGGCCGGGGTCATCGAGTTCGCGACCAGGATGGCCGAACAGGCATCGCTCTGGAGTCCGGAGATGCGCCGCCAGGCGGCCCAGACCATCACCCAAGCCCTCGAATCCGGTGAGACGGGCTGGATCTTCCCTCCCCGGAAGGGCACCTCCCCCGGAGGTGACGAGACATGAACCGGCGGGAATGGCAAGTGCTCTGTGATCGGACGGTCGAGCGCTTCGCCCTGCGCGGGTCCGCCACCTACCGGGATGCCTGCCGCCGGGTCGGCGAGATCATGAGCGAGATCCTCGACGCCCAGGTCGAACTGAAGTTCGTGGTCATCCCCGACTCACGGCTCACCGGGGTGACGGCGCAGCGCATGGACGGGACCTATGTCGTCTACTGCGCCAGGTCCCGCTCGTGGTATCACCGGCTGGGCATCCTGCTGCACGAACTGGCACACCTCCTCCTGGAGCACCGGCCGGTCACGTTGGACACGGAGGAGAGCCTGCGCCGCTTCGCCCCCCACCTGCCCGACAAGATGGTCCACCTTCTCGCGCACCGCAACGTCCACACCACGGACGAGGAGAAGGAAGCCGAGGAGCTCGCCGACGAGCTGCTCGGCCGGCTGACCGAGCAGCAGAGGATGGCGGGCACACGGGAGGTCGCGCCGCACATCATGCGGATCGCCGAGGTGCTGGGCGACCACGACAGGACCGACGACTGATCCTGATCGTCGGCGGGCACCGCACCTGAGCGCGGGTTCGAGCGGTTCAGCGCGGGTTCGAGCGGTTTACCGCAGCGGGGTCGCGTCGCTCGATCTGGCCGCGGAGGCGGCGGGCCCGGCCGTCCCGGCGGGGGCCGCGGGGAGGCACACGGTGAACACCGCCCCGGCTCCGGGCCGGCCGTCCGCGGTGATCGTGCCGCCGTGCCCGTCCACCACCTCGCGTACGAGGGCCAGGCCGAGGCCGAAGCCCCGCTCCTCGCTGTGCGGCCCCCCGACGAACCTGGTGAACAGTCGTTCGGCGTCGTCCGGGTCCAGGCCCACGCCGTCGTCGCGGACGGCGAGCTCGACCGTGCCGGAGCCCGTGGAGAGGGTGACCCAGATGTGGCCGCCGGCGCCGGTGTGGCCGAGCGCGTTGTCCAGCAGAGCGGAGACGACCCGGCGCAGCGCCGACTGCGCCCCGCGCACGACCGGCGGGCCGGGCCCCCGCCGCCGTACCTCGATCGTGACACCGAGCGCGTCGGCGCGGGCGGCCTCGGCCTCGGCCAGCTCCTCCGCGAGCTCGGCG
>NZ_QNFZ01000910.1 GCF_003313395.1 Nonomuraea lactucae
TCTCCGCCGGCGGGGTCGGGGGCCGGGGCGGCGGGGAGCGCGGCGCGGAGCACCGCCTCGCGGTCCAGGACGGCGGCGCGGCCCCAGCGGAAGGCGGCCAGGTTCTGCTCGGCGGCGGCCTTGTTGAGCCGGATGGCCCGCTCGACCGACCCGGCCGAGACGGGCAGGCAGCCGTGCTGGTAGGCGGCGCCGAGAAGGAGCATGTTGGCGGGCAGGTGGTCGGCGAACAGCGCCTCGGCCAGGCCGTGGGCGTCTAGGTAGAGGTTGTCGGCGCCCCGGGTGGCCGACTCGACGCGGACGATCGCGTCGGCCGGTGAGCCGGGCAGGGCGTCCCGGCCGGTCACCATGGCGGCGGTCGGCACGACGGCGGTGCTGATCACGGCGATCGTGCGCTCCGGCGAGGCGACGGCCAGGTTGGCGTCGGCGGCGGCGCCGAGCAGGTCGAAGCCGATCAGCACGTCGGCGGCGGCGGGCGAGGCCTTGACGGATCCGATGACCGGCCCGGGGGAGATGCGGACGTCGCTGACGACCGGACCGCCCTTCTGCGCCAGCCCCGTCTGGTCCAGCCCGGCCGCGTGCAGGCCGTCGAGGTGCGCCGCCATCTGCAGGATCTGTGAGACGGTGACGACGCCGGTGCCGCCGATGCCGGGCATCCGCACCAGCACCGGCCGGTCCCGGAACCTGGAGACCGGCTCGGTGAGCTCCACCGGCAGCGCCGGCACCGCCCTGGCGTGACGGACACCGGGCTCGACGAGCAGGAACGACGGGCAGTCGCCCTTGAGGCAGCTCAGATCGGAATTGCAGGACGGCTGGTGGATGCGGGTCTTGCGGCCGAACTCGGTCTCCACCGGCTGCACCGACAGGCACGTCGAGGCGTCACCGCAGTCACCGCAACCCTCGCAGACCCGCTCGTTGACGACGACCTTGGCCGCCGGGACGGGCAGCTTGCCGCGCTTGCGCAGCCGCCGCTCCTCGGCCGCGCAGCGGTCGTCGTGGATCAGCACGGTCACCCCGTCGATCCGGGCGAGCTCCTTCTCCACGGCGGGAAGGTCGTCGCGGTGCCGCACGGTGGCGATCGGCGCCAGCCGGGCGCCCCGGTAGGTCCGCGGCTCCGCCGTCGTGACGATGATGCGGCGGACCCCCTCCTCGGCCAGCGCCCGCGTCAGCGCGGGCACGTCGAGACGGCCCTCGGCGCGCTGGCCTCCGGTCATGGCCACGGCGTCGTTGTAGAGCAGCTTGTACGTGATCGGCACACCGGCGGCGACGGCGGCGCGGACCGCGAGGGAGCCCGAGTGGTGGAAGGTGCCGTCGCCGAGGTTCTGCACGAAGTGGCGGTCCCCGGTGAACGGCGCCAGGCCGATCCACTGCGCGCCCTCGCCGCCCATCTGGGTGATGCCCACCTGGGTGCCGCGCCCGTTCCCGTCGAGGGCGATCATGGCGTGGCAGCCGATGCCGACGCCGACCAGCGTGTCGTCGGCGGTGCGGGTGGAGGCGTTGTGCGGGCAGCCCGAGCAGAAGAACGGCGTGCGGGCGGCCACGACCGGCAGCAGGCGGCGCGACTCCTTCGGGGCCTTGTCCGGGCGTGACAGGCGGACCGCCGTCCGGGGCAGCCGGTCGGCCCCGAGGCAGGTGGCCAGCGCCTTCGCCACGTCGTCCGCGCCGAGGGTGCCCCGGGCGGTGAGCAGCTCGCGGCCCACCACGGCGGGCGCGCGTTCGCCGCCGTAGAGGGCCTGCTTCAACTGGCCCTCCAGGAACGGAACCTTGTCCTCCACCACGAGCACCCGGTCCAGGTCGCGGGTCACGGCGGCCAGGTCGTCGTGGTCGAGGGGGAACGGCATCGCGAGCCGGATGAGCCTCAGGCCGAGGTCGTCCATCGCCGTCTCGTCCAGGCCGAGGTCCTCCAGGGCGCGCCGGACCACGGCGTACGCGGTGCCGGAGGCGAGGACGCCGAGCCCGGCCCGCCGCGAGCGGAACGTCACTCCGTTCAGGCCGTGCGCCCGGGCGTAGGCGCGGGCGAGGTCGAGCCTGCGGGTGAGCATGTCGTGCTCGGCGTCGAGCGCGGCCGGTCCGACCAGCACGGGCGACGGCCCCCGCCCGGAGGGGGCGGGCGCTGGAACGCCGTCGCGCAGCCGGCCGAGGTCGACGGTGGCCGAGCCGTCCGCGACGTCGGCGACGATCTTCAGGCCGGTCCACAGGCCGCTGGCCCGCGACAGGGCCACGGCGTGCAGCCCGAACTCGATGATCTCCGCCACCGAACCGGGCGCGAGCAGCGGCATCGTCAGGCTCTGGCACATCGGCTCGCACGAGCTCGGCACGGTCGAGGACTTGCAGCCGGGATCGTCGCCGATCCAGGCCACCGCGCCCCCGAGCGGCACGGTGCCCGCCAGGTTGCCGTGCCGGATGGCGTCGGCGGCCCGGTCCAGGCCCGGGTTCTTGCCGTACCAGAAGCCGGTCACCCCCTCGTGCCGCCGCCCGGGCAGGTGGCCGAGCAACTGGGTCCCGGCCACCGCCGTCGCGGCCAGCTCCTCGTTCAGTCCCGGGCGGAACACCACGCCCGCCGCCTCCAGGAACCTCGCGGCCCGGCCCATCTCCAGGTCCACCCCGCCCAGGGGCGAGCCCTGGTAGCCGGAGACGAAGACCCGCGTGTCCAGGCCGCGCTCCCGATCCAGCCGGCGCTGTTCCAGCGTCAGGCGGACCAGCGCCTGGATGCCGGAGATCGGCACCCGGCCCTCCGTGGCCGTGTACTTGTCGTCGAGCGACACCGTGGACACCGCGGCGGGCGTCGTGGCGGGCGTCGTGGCGGGATTCACGCTCACCGAACCTCCTGACTTGGTACCCGGAGATCCCAAGCACAGCAACGCGGCGGCGGGTGGCGCAAGTATCGGACGAGAAGACGCGGCAAGGACGCAAACTATTTGCACATTTCGGTACTATGGCTAGTGTTCTTTGTGCGTTGCAGAGGAGTTCTCCCATGCCCGACGTGGACGACATCGATCACCGGGTGCTACGCCTGCTGCGCGAGGACGGGCGCAGGACCTTCTCGGAGATGGCAGCCGAGATCGGGCTGTCGGTGGCCGCCGTGAAGCGGCGCGTCGACCGGCTGCGGGAGATCGGCGTGATCACCGGCTTCACCGTGCAGATCGACCACGCCAAGCTCGGCTGGGGCATCGAGGCGTTCACCGAGCTGCGCTACCCCGGCACCACGCTGGTCAGCGACATCGTCCGCACGGCCAGCGAGGTGCCCGAGGTGCAGGCCGTCTACACGATCGCCGGCGACCCCGACGCGCTCATCCATGTGCGCGTCCGCGACCTCGGCCACCTCCAGCAGATCATCGACCGGCTCCGCCGCGCGGGCGACGTCACCGGCACCAAGACCCTGCTGGTGCTGGGCTCGTGGCCCCGCGCCACCCTCGCCCCGCCACCCCGCCGCGCGCCCTGAGCCCGCCGCGGATCAGGCGACGGAGTGGCTGATCGTGCCGGTGTAGGTGCCCTCGACCGCCTCGGCGGGGACGTCGACCACGATCGTCGGGTTCCAGGTGGCGGAGTTGTAGCCGGAGCCGCTCGTCTTCCTGAACGCGGTGTACGGGTGGTTGAGCCACTCGGCGTCCGACGCGTTGGGCTGGCCGGGGACGAAGGTGCCCGTGCCGGTGGTGGCCGTCGCCGGCCCCGACCAGTAGCCGATGTCGCCGTCCGGGACGGTCTCGGCCGGTGTGCCGCCGCCCGTGGTGAAGTCGGTCCCCGACACGGTGGCGGTCCAGGTGGCGCCGAGCGCGGCCCGCTCGTCCGACACCGTGATGCCGCCGAGCGGCCCGCTGATCTGGTCTCCCGGCTCGGCGCTCCCGAGGCTGACCGGGCCGTCGGGCACGGTGACCTGCAGCCCGTCGCCCGAGGTCACGGCGAAGGTCACCGTCGTCTCACACGTGGTCGACGGGGCGCACGTGCCCGCCAGGGCAGGCAGCGCGCTCGTCGCCAGCACGGCCGCGGCCGTGGTCGTCATCGCGAAGGCGACACCTGACTCCAGGGCGCCGAAACGGCTCTTGAACATTGCCGATCCCCCATCGAACCCGCGCCCCCCGGTCGGGTCCCGCGCACGTGATCACATCCTGCTCGGAGAGCGGCGCCGGGAAACGGCGGCAATGCTCATCTGACGACTCCTTTGTCATGATCTATTGAGGCTTGGCGGGACGGTCTCCGGGCCGGGCCTGCCTGACGCGGGCGATCAGCTCCTCGACCTGGGAGTTGAGCCTGGTCCCGCGCGACCAGCCCGCGTAGTGGGTGAGGAAGACGACGAGCTCGCGCAGCTCCATCTCCGAGAGCTGGCCCGCGCGCAGGGAGGCGTCGAGCTGGACGTCCACCTGATCGTCGATGCCCTGGCCGACGAGCAGTCCTAGCAGCAGGAGGCGGCGCTCCCTGACGGAGAGCACGTCGCGTGACCACACGTCGGCGAACTGACGCTCGGCCGTCATCCCGAAGGGGTCCACGGTCTCCATAGCCGGTTCTGTCATGGGGTGCTCCCGATCAGAGGGGTCCTCATCTCTTTCCTACTTCCTGAGAGGAACCAATGACAGGTTGCATGAGAGTTGGATGACGCCCACCCGGCCGACACGCGTGATCGCATCAGCGATGATCACTTATGGGTCTGTAACAAGTCGAGCCAACTTACGGCCAAGATTTGGTCAAGATTTCTCACCGTGCACTAGGCTCATTCAATCGTAAAACGGGCACAACTAGATCGTTGGTCCGTAAAGCGGAGGTAAGCCCGGGTGAGAAAGAGATGGGCTTGGGTCGCGACCATCGTCCCGGCTCTCATGCTGTCGGCCTGCGGACAGCCCGACTACACCTACGTACGCGACAGGGAAGGCACCACTTACTTCAAGGTGCCGTCCTCCTTCGCGCAGCTCGACGCGTACCCGATCGAGCTCTATCTGAGCGGTGACCACCCGCACTCGCAGGCGGCGCTGCTGCGAAGACAGCGGGTGTGGTCCACCGCCTTCGACCAGTCGGCCAAGCCGAGCGTGGAGCACCTGCTGGGCTCGTACGAGCCGTTCGTCTACGCGACCGTGCACCGGCTCACCGAGGAGCAGCGCGACGCGGTCTCGCTCGACGTGCTGCGGGACTTCGTCCTGCCGGTCACCAAGACGGTGCGGGACGCCTACACGGCCCGCGCGATGGCCTCCGGCAGGCCGCCGGCGTTCGCCGGGTTCGAGCAGCTCGACGACAAGGTCCTCCTGCTGGAGCGCGGCGCCAGGGGCGTGCGGGTCCGCTTCAACTACCAGATCGGTCGTGACGTGCAGACGTTCGACCACACCGCCATCCTCGACGAACAGGGCGGCACGGTCTCCGTGATGCTCATGGGCTGCCAGTCGATCTGCTACAGGCAGCGGGCCGCCGAGTTCGACCGGATCGCGGAATCGTTCAAACTGATCCGGCTGCCCGGCTGAGGGGGCGCAGTGACCACCACCGTTCACCATGAAGGCCTGCGCGCCCCCGGCAGCGGGCCCAACGACCCCGACGCCGTCACCCGGAAGAAGATGCAGTTCTGGGACCGGAGCAAGTTCCTGGTCGCACTGACCGCAGCCTTCCTCATCCTCACCTGGAAGGTGATGGCCGACTACGAGGGCATCGTCGCCTTCCCCGAGGCGATGCGGGTCATCGCGCACGAGCATCAGTGGATCTTCTGGCTGCTGGGCGCGGAGGCGCTGCGCCAGCTGCACTTCTTCGTCAGCGAGCGGTGGTCCGGCTACCACCGGTTCTGGAGCAGGCGGGTCTTCGGCGGGTTCGAGCGGTGGTCGCACCGGCGCTTCGACGACTGGACCCGGTTCCGCGTCTCCCGGGCCGTGAAGATCGTGTTCTGGGTGGTGCTGCTCGCGCTCGTGCTCGGCGCCGTGCTCGACACCAGTCCGTTCCTCGCGCTGTTCAGGGCGCCCGCGCTGATCTTCCAGGCGCTGCCGTTCCTGCTCCAGATCGTCTTCCTGTTCTTCGTGATCATCATCCAGTTCGTCGGGCTGTTCTGGTTCCTGTCGCGGGGCGGCGTCGAGACGTACTTCCCGGACGACATCAAGACCCGCTTCTCCGACGTCTGGGGCCAGGACCACGTCGTCGAGCGGGTCAGGGAGAACATCGTCTTCCTCGAACGGCCCGGCGAGATCGAGGAGCGCGGCGGGTACGTGCCCAGCGGCCTGCTGCTGTGGGGGCCGCCGGGCACCGGCAAGACGCTCATGGCCGAGGCGGTGGCCGGTGAGACCGGCAAGCCGTACGTGTTCGTCGACCCGGGCGCGTTCACCAACATGTTCATGGGCATCGGCATCCTCAAGGTCAAGACCCTGTTCAGGAAGCTGCGCAAGCTCGCCCTGCGCTACGGCGGAGTGATCGTCTTCTTCGACGAGGCCGACTCGCTCGGCAAGCGCGGCCGGCTCGCCCAGCAGGGGCCGCCCGGCCAGGGCGGCGGCTGGTCCGCCTTCTCCGGCCACTCCGGCTGCCATGGCCTCGGCTACCTGTCGGAGGAGGCGCGCTCGGTGCTCGCCTTCCGCGGCAGGCGCGAGGCGGCCGAGGAGCCCGGCCTGCGCAACCGCTTCTTCATGGGCGGCGGCATGAACAGCGGCGACCCCGGCACCCTCCAGGCGCTGCTCACCGAGCTGTCCGGACTGAAGAAGCCGCGCGGCTTCTTCAACCGGCTGGTCAGGAGGCTGCTCGGGATGCGCCCCAAGCCGCCGCCCAGGTACCGCATCCTCGTCATGATGGCCACCAACCGGCCCGACGCGCTCGACGAGGCACTGCTGCGGCCCGGCCGCATCGACCGCATCTACAAGGTCGGCTACCCGTCCAAGGCCGGGCGGCTGCGGACGTACCAGGGCTACTTCGACAAGGTCGACCACCAGCTCACCGCCCAGCAGATCGACAAGCTCGCCACGATCACCCCGTACGCGACCGGCGCCACGATCAAGGACCTGGTCAACGAGTCGCTGATCACCGCCATCCGCGACGGGCGCGAGACCATCACCTGGTCGGACGTGCTGCGCGCCAAGCGGCTCAAGCAGCTCGGGCCGCCCGAGGACGTCGAGTACATCGAGCGCGAACGGCACGCCGTGGCCGTGCACGAGGCCTGCCACGCGGTGGTCGCGTACGTGACCCGCTTCCACCTCGAGATCGACATCGCCACCATCGAGAAGGGCGCCGACTACCTCGGCATGGTCGCCTCGATCAAGCCCGAGGACCAGTTCACCCGGTGGAAGTCCGAGTACGAGGCCGACATCATGGTCTCGCTGGCCTCCCTGGCGGGCGAGCGGATGTTCTTCAGCGAGGACAACTCGTCCGGCGTGTCCGGCGACCTGCACTCGGCCACCTACCTGACCGCTCTCATGGAGTCGTACTGGGGGATGGGCTCCGGCGTCACCTCGCTGCCCGCCCTCCAGGAGCTGGAGATCATGGGCGGCGGCAAGGCCCTGCCCAGGCGCGGCGGCGGGGCCGGGGGCGGCGCCATCGGCATCACCGACAGGGAGCCGCGCAGGGAACAGGCCGAGCTGGCGCCCGACGTGCTGGGGGAGCGGATCGAGTTCAACCTGGTCCGGCTGCTGGAGAAGACCGAACGGCTGCTGCAGGAGCACCGCCGCGACGTGCTCTGCCTGGCTCACGCGCTGGAGACCCACAAGACGCTCAACGGCGACGACGTGGTGGCCATCATCGAGCGGTCTCCGGGGCCGATCGTCGACGGCACCGTCTACGCCTCCGAGGAGCTGTACCAGGACCTGGAGGAGTACCACCGCGACGCGGCCAGGGCGCACAAGGAGCACAGCCGGATCGAGCGGGAGCTGCCGGGATCGCCGGCCGAGCAGGCTCTTCCGGCTGTCCACGCGCCGGGGCCGCTCGCGGCGGCATCAGGCCCGCCCACGATGGCCGTGGAGGTGGTCACCGGCCCCACCGGCCCAGGCCCGGCGAGCGCCGCGCAGGGCCCGCAGGGCC
>NZ_QNFZ01000911.1 GCF_003313395.1 Nonomuraea lactucae
CGCCGCCGGCGCCGGTGCGCCCTCGCCCACAGGGGCCGCGTCCTGACGGAGCTCCGGCCGGGCCCCCTCCGGCCGGACCTCCCGCTCGACGGCCGCGCCGCCGCCCTGCTGTCCTTCCAACGGCGTGTCCGCCATGGTCGTCCTCCCAGGTAGATCCACGATCATGCGGCATCCCGCGCAGTCGTCGATGCGGATGGCGCCGCCGTGCAGTTCGACGATCTCCTTCACGATGGCCAGCCCCAGCCCCGCTCCCCCGGCGTCCGCCGTGCGGCCCGCGTCCAGCCGCGAGAACCTCTCGAACACCCGCGCCCGCGCCGAGGCGGGAATCCCCGGCCCCTGGTCGGCGACCGTGATCCGGACCCCGTCCCCCTCCGCGACCGCTCCCACGGTGACCAGGCCGCCCGGCGGGCTGTGCCGTACGGCGTTGTCGAGGAGGTTCGCCAGGACCTGGGCCAGCAGGTCGGGGTCGGCGCGCACCACGAGGGCGTCACCGTCCGCCGCGCCGCCCGCTGTCAGGCGGACGTCCTCGCGGGCCAGCGCGGCCTCCCGTACGGCCTGCTCCAGCAGCGGCGCGACCTCGATCGCCTCCGGCTCGATCAGGCGCGCGCCCGAGTCGAGCCGCGACAGGTCGAGGAGCTGCGCCACCAGGCGGCCCAGCCGGTCGGCCTGGGCCAGGGCGGTGCGCATGGTGCCGGGGTCGGGCGCGGAGACGCCGTCCACGACGTTCTCCAGCACGGCCCGCAGCCCGGTGATGGGGGTGCGGAGCTCGTGGCTGACGTTCGCGACGAGCTCGCGCCGCTGCCGGTCGACCTCGCCGAGGTCGTCGGCCATCGCGTTGAACGCCCTGGCCAGCTCCCCCACCTCGTCGCGCGAGGTGGCTTGGACCCGCAACGTGTAGCGGCCCTTGGCGATGGTCTGCGCGGCGCGGGCCATCTCGCGCAGCGGCTTGGTCATGCCCATGGCGAGCACCTGCACCATGATCAGGGCGAGCACCACGGCCACGGCGATCCGGACCTCGCGGGACAGCCCCGAGTTGATGCCGACCTCGTTGACCACGAACGCGGTGCCGACGGCCAGCACGATCACGATGCCGAGCTTGACCTTGATCCGGCCGAGGAAGTCGAGCGGTCTCATCGCCGCACCAGGGCGTAGCCGACACCGTGGACGGTGCGCACCACGTCGGAGCCGAGCTTGCGGCGCAGCGCCCGCACGTGGCTGTCGACGGTCCGGGTCGCGGCGGCCTCGGAGAAGCCCCACACGTCCGATAACAACCTCTCGCGCTCGAACACCTGCCCCGGCCGTTCGGCCAGGCGGCGCAGCAGGTCGAACTCGGTCCTGGTGAGCTGCGCCTCCGTGCCCTGCACGAACACCCTGCGGGCAGCCGTGTCGATCTCCACCTCACCGACCCTGATCACCGTGTCCTCGGCCGCGAGCTGGATGGCCCGCTCGACCCGGCGCAGCAGCGCGTGGATCCTCGCCACCAGCTCCCGCATGCTGAACGGCTTGGCGAGGTAGTCGTCGGCGCCCACACCGAGCCCGACCAGCACGTCCGTCTCCTCGCCGAGCGCGGTCAGCATGAGCACCGGCACCGGCCGGGCCGCCTGCATCCGGCGGCACACCTCCAGCCCGTCGAGCCCCGGGAGCAGCCGGTCGAGGATGACCAGGTCGGGCTCCGCCCTCCCGTACTCCTCCAGGGCCGACTCCCCGTCTCCGGCCACCCTGACGTCGAACCCCTCGGCGGCCAGCCTGTCGCGTACGGCCAGCGCGATCGTCTCATCGTCCTCGACCAGGAGGACTCGTCGCTGCTCTGCCACGGACGAAAGCCTAAAAGCGCGCCGTGCAGACGGCACTCCCTATTTCGTGCACATCCGGTGCAGACTTGATCGCGTGATCGTCGCCGGATATCTCCGCCGCCTCCGCCTCGCCCGCCTGCTGGACGCGCCGCCGTCCGCGCACGGCCTGCGCGAGCTGCACCGGGCGCATGTCGAGCGGGTGCCGTACGAGGTGCTGGACATCTGGCTGGGCCGCCCCACGACCATCGATCCGCGCGATTCGGCGGAGCGCGTCGTGCGCGGGCGGGGCGGCTACTGCTACCACCTGAACGGCGCCTTCCACCGGCTGGCCACGGCGCTCGGCTACGAGGTGACCAGGCACGTGGGCGGCGTGCAGAACCGGGACGCCGAGCCGGGCATCACCGCCAACCACCTGGTCCTCACCGTGCGCGGCCTGCCGGACGAGGACAATCCGGGCGGCGAGTGGCTGGTGGACCTTGGGCTGGGCGACGGGCTGCACGAGCCGCTCCCCCTGGTGGCGGGCACGTACCGGCAGGGTCCGTTCGTGTACGGCCTGCGCCCGTCGGAGGTGGCGCCCGGCGGGTGGCGGCTGGATCACGACCCGGGCGGCTCGTTCCTGGGGATGGACTTCGGCCCGGCGGCCACCGGGATGTCGGCGTTCGCGGAGATGCACGCGCACCTGAGCACGTCGCCGGAGTCGGGGTTCGTGCGGGTGGCGACGGTGCAGCGGCGCGACGCCTCGGGGGTGGACTGCCTGCGCGGGCTCGTCCTGTCGCGCCTGGGCAACGGCGGCAGTTCCGTCACGCTCGACACGGCGCGCGACTACTTCGCCGCGTTGGCGGACGTGTTCGGGCTGACCCTCGACGACGTGGCCGCCGGGGAGAAGGAAGCGCTGTTCGGCAGGGTGTTCGCGGCGCACGAGGCCTGGCTCGCCGCCGCCCCGGCATGACGGTGGCTTTGCCCAAAGATGTGCCTTATCGTGCAGTTCGGGATGGGAGGCACCACGAAACTCGCAGGGCGCTACCGGCTGTTGAACCCGCTGGGCGGAGGCGCCGTCCGGCTGGCCTTCGACGAGCTGGAGCACCGCGACGTCGCCGTACGGGAGCTCCGCCTGCCGCCCGAGCTCGGCGAGTCGCGTGACTCCGCGGTGCGCGACGCGCGCCTCGCGACCGGGCTGCGGCACCCCTCCATCGTCTCGGTGCTGGACGTGGTGGTCGAGGACGGCGTGCCGTGGCTGGTCATGGAGTTCGCGTCGGGAGCGTCACTGGAGCAGGCGGTCGGGGCGCGCCGCACGCTGCCCGTCGTGCAGGCGGCCCGGGTGGGCGTGTGCGTGCTGGCCGCGCTGGTGACCGCTCATGCCGCCGGGATCGTGCACGGGCGGGTCAACCCGGGCAACGTCCTGCTGAGCACGACGGGGCGCGCGCTGCTCACGGGGTTCGGGCTGCCGCAGGCGGGGCTGCGGCCCTCCGCCGACCTGTGGTCGCTGGCGGCCACGCTGCACTTCGCGGTCGAGGGCCGCCCGCCCGGTCGCGTCGCGGCCGCGGGCACCGACCCGCTCAGGGCGCTGATCAGGGCCATGCTCGATCCCCTGGGGGCTCCCCAGGTCGAGATGGTGGCCGAGACGCTCGACCGCCTGGCCTTGGAGCGCTCCCTCGACCAGGTGATCGCCGCCTCGGGTCCGCTGTCCCTCGCCCGGGTGGCCGCGATCGGGCTGGCCGTGCTCGACCTGCTGGCGCCGTCGCACGCGTGCGGCGGGCACCACGGCGCCGTCCACCCGAGCAGCATCCTGCTCCCGGACGTCCCTCCGGAAGAGGCCGGCTCCCCCGCGGCCTGGATCCTGCCGTCGCGGGTGGCGGGGCCGGCGGCTCCCGCCTTCCGGCCTCCGGAACGCGTGCCGAGCCAGGCGGCGGACCTGTGGGCGCTGGGCGCGACGCTGTTCGCCGCGGTGGAGGGCCGTCCGCCCGCCCCGGGCGCCCCGCTCAGCAAGGCCGGCGCGCTCGCTCCCGTCCTGTTCCGCCTGCTCTCCGGCGATCCCGCCCAGCGGGGCGACCACGGAACGCTCAGGAAGGACCTGCGGGCGGTCGCGCTCCCCGCCGTACGTTGAGATACATCGCGAACGGAACCACGACGGGGCGCCCACTCGTTGTACCCGCGACGCACAATATGGGAGAGGCGGGGCGCGCGCTCCGCGTTCGGAGGAAGTCGAGGATGTCGCCAGTCCAGAAGTACGCCATCGGCGCGGGCGCCGCGGTGCTGCTGTCACTGATCTTCTTCGGAACCGGATGGATCACCTTGCTGGTCATCCTCGGCGTGGTCGGCGCCCCGGTGGTCGGCTACCTGATGCTGGACCCGTCGCAGCGGGAGCGGCTCAAGCGCGCCCGCAGGCGCGGCATCGGCAGCTGAGTCCGGCCCGGCGGCGGGGGCCTCAGGCGTCCGCCGCCGCCAGCTCGGCCCGCACCCGCTGGGTGACGCGGTGCTCGACGTAGAAGGACAGGAACGGCACCGTGCCGCCGAGCATGACCCCCAGCATGTACGGCCAGCTCCAGCGGGCCTTCATGCCCAGGTTCATGACGGTGACCAGATAGACCATGTAGAGGAAGCCGTGGATGGGCGCGACGACCTTGGACATGGCGGGGTTGCCGAAGCCGTACCTGAGCACCATCGCGGCGCAGAGCACGAGCAGCATCACGCCGACGATGTAGGCGAGCGCCCGGAAGGGCTTGAGAGCCGATTCCACAGTCAACCTTCCAGCACGATCTCAGGGGATTTACGGTGGTCCCGTTCGGCGCGCACGCCGTCGCGCACGAAGTGGAACCACATGAACACGGCGAACCCGGCGAAGATCCACCAGTTGGCCGCGTAGGCCAGGTTGCGCCAGGTCAGCGTACCGCCGACGACCGGCGGCGAGACCTTGACCTGCGTCAGCGAGCCGGAGGGGGGCTGCGCCACGACGTAGCCGGTGCGGACCTTCGCGCCGTCCCACAGGTTGAGCAGCTCGCCCGTGGACACGGTCTGCACCTGGCCGGCGGGCAGGCCCTCGGGCCGCCGCTGGACGCTGTCGGTGCCCTCCTGCGGCCGTAGCCGCCCGGACACCGTGACCCTGCCCTCGGGCACGGCCGCCGGGTCGGCGGCGCGGGCCACCCAGCCGCGTACGACGGGCATCAGCGTGCCGTCGTCGAGCCGGAGCGGGGTGAGCACCCAGTAGCCGCCGCCCCGCGCGACGTTGCCGCCGGGCACGTCGACGTCCGGCGGCCGGTCGGCGACCAGCAGCTGGCTGCCCGCGTCGTAGACGCCTTCGGCGGAGACCCTTCGCCCCACGGCCGGGCCGGTGAGCTGCGCGCCCGCGGGGGCCAGCGCGGTGACGGCGACCGGCGCGGGGTCCGACGCCGCCTGCGGCCTGCCCGAGTCCTGGAAGACGCCCAGCTGCCAGCGGCCGAGCAGGATGAACGCGACGAGGACCCCTGCCGTCAGCACGTGCAGCCCCAGCATGCGGGGCGTCAGCAGGGTCCTCACCATGCTCCAAAGCTATCCGGCGACCAGGTCGGTCCCCTAATCAGCCCGTCCCAGCAGATCGCGCAAAAGCCACAAATGTCACAGTCGTTGCCGATAGGCTGCTCCCCATGTCTGACCAGCACATCGACCCCGCGGGCAACACTCAGGCGTTCCGCGCGTTCGCGCAGCGGTCCGAGCAGGAGTCGACGCCCCAGAAGTCCCGCCTGCTGCCGATCATCGCCATCGTCGCCGCGATCGTGATCATCGGCGTCGCCGCCTTCCTGATCCTGCGCTGACCCCCGCCTCTGGCAGCGCCGACGGCTGAGGCCCTCGGCGCTTTTCGCGTACCCGCCCTCTGGACCGAGGGAGACCGGCCGCACTAAGTTTGGACAGAAGTCCAATAGCAGGGGGCCGTTTCTCCGGGGGCAGTGCCGCGGGAGGGCCAATGCTGGAGCCAGGCATAGTCGTCATCGGTTCGGGCTTCGCCGGGGTCTGCATGGCGATCAAGCTCAAGAGCGCCGGCTATCACGACTTCGTCATCCTGGAGAAGGCCGCCGACCTGGGCGGCACCTGGCGCGACAACACCTATCCGGGCTGCGCCTGCGACGTGCCCTCCCCTCTGTACTCCTACTCGTTCGAGCTCAATCCCGCCTGGTCGCGGCTGTTCTCGCCGCAGGACGAGATCTGGGCGTACCTGCGCCGGTGCGTCGACAAGTACGGCATCGCACCGCATATCCGGTACGGCAGGCGGGTGGTGTCCCTGGAGTACGACGACGGCGCGCGCAGGTGGGAGGTGACCACGGAGGGCGGCGAGGTCCTGCGCCCGCATGCCGTGGTCTCCGGCGTCGGCGCCCTCCACATCCCGAAATTTCCGGACATCCCGGGGCGGGAGGCGTTCGCGGGCCCGGCCTTCCACTCGGCCGAGTGGGACCACTCCGCCGACCTGGCGGGCAGGCGCGTGGCGGTGATCGGCACCGGCGCGTCCGCTGTCCAGTTCGTCCCCCGCATCGCACCGCTGGCCGGCCGATTGACCGTGTTCCAGCGGACACCCCCGTGGATCCACCCCAAGCCCGACCTCGTCCTCCCCGACCGGATGAGGCGGGCGCTCCGCCTGCCCGGCGCCGCCCGCACGCTCCGCCACGGCATCTACTGGCTGTTGGAGACCAGGGCACTGGGCTTCACCGTCGATCCCCGCCTGATGAAGGCGCACGAGAGGCTGGCGCTCCGGCATCTGGAGGCCCAGGTGCCGGACCCCGAGCTGCGCCGCAGGCTCACACCCGGCTACACGATCGGCTGCAAGCGCGTGCTGATCTCCAGCGACTACTACCCGGCGCTCAACCGCGACAACGTCGCCCTGGTCACGGACCCGATCAGGGAGATCAGGCAACGCTCGGTCGTGGACGCCACCGGGACCGAGCACCCGGCCGACGTGATCGTGTACGGCACCGGCTTCAAGGTCACCGACTCGCTGCACGACCGGCGGATCATCGGCAGGAACGGCCTGAAGCTCCAGGACGCCTGGGAACGCGGCATCGAGGCGTACTACGGCATCACGACCTCGGGCTTCCCCAACCTGTTCTTCCTGCTCGGGCCCAACACCGGGCTCGGCCACAACTCGGTCGTCTTCATGATCGAGTCGCAGGTCCGCTACGTCGTGGACTGCCTACGGCTGCTCTCCAGGACCCGGGCCACGGCCATCGACGTGCGGCCGGAGCGGCAGCGGGCGTTCAACAGGCGGCTCCAGGAACGGCTCGACCCGCTGGTGTGGACCTCGGGCGGCTGCGCCTCCTGGTATCTCGACGAGCACGGCGTCAACCGGACGATCTGGCCGGGCTTCACCTTCGAGTACTGGGCCCGTACCCGCAAGGTGAACCGCGACGCCTACGAGCTCATCTACTAGCTCACCCGGTCGGCCGGTCTCCAGGGCCGTACAGTTCGTGATGCCACAGGTCCTCCTGGATCCGCTTGATGCCTGCCGCGAGGTGGCGGCGGTAGGTGCTCAGCGGCAGGCCCAGCCGCTCGGCGGCCGCCTCCTGGGTCGGCACGCCCGCGAGGAAGGACGTGGCGAGCGCGCGGTGGAGCTTGGCGGCGCGCGCGTCTTCGCGAAGCCGGTCGATCGCCTGCTCGATCAGCTCCCGCAGCGCCTTGGCCGGATCGGCGGCCCCTTGTTCGACGACGAACCGGCCGCGGCTGAGCGGGTTGTCGGCCAGCGCGCCGGGCCGGGCGAGGTTGCGCAGCGCCTGCCGTACGGCGGCGTCGAACTCGGCCCGGGAGAGCACGGCCAGCTCGGGCACGGCCGCCGGTGCGCGCCCGGCCTCAGGACCGGACCGCATGGACCGGTTCATCCGCGCCAGCCACACCTCCGCGGGGGCGCTGCGCCAGTCGTGCGCGAACAGCCCGAAGGTGAGGTCGTCCATTCGGTGCCGGACGCCGATGTCGTTGAAGTCGTAGTGCCGCAAGTAGGCGGCCCAGTGGCCGGGGTCGCGCATGACGAAGTAGGTCCACGCGAGCTGGGAGTCGCGCAGGCACTCGCCCACGGCTCGCCACTGGATGAGATCCATCACCGGCGTGGCGCCCCGGTGCGCCGGGGACACCCAGGCCCGGCCGAGCACGAAGTGCTCCCCGGCCCGCAGGGGCGCGGTGGCCCGGGCGTGCCGCCAGGCCAGCGCCGCCGACG
>NZ_QNFZ01000915.1 GCF_003313395.1 Nonomuraea lactucae
CGCGGCCCTTGCCGCGGCCGGCCTGGCCGCCGCCGACAGTGGCCGGCCCGACGAGACCGGCTGGGGCGACACCAGCTGGAACGACGGCTGGAGCGACACCGGGAACGGCGACTGGACGGACACCGACGCGTCCCCCACCGGCGAGACCCAGGACCCCGGCACCGGTGCCGGTGGGGACGGCGACGCCTGGTCGGTCCACTCGGACTGGTCGGACGCGTCAGTGGGCGGCCAGGGCGACTTCCTCTACTTCTCCGACGGCGACGTCAGCTTCACCGTCGGCTGACGGTGCGTCGGATGATCGGACGCTTCAAGGGAGTGGACCGAGCTTGACCGGGTCGGGCGCGACGAACCGCTCTTCGGGAGGACCGGCGAACGTGAAGATATCCAGGACATCCAGAATGGATACCCGTGATACTCTGTGCGCGCGGAGGACGGTGATCCCATGACCATGGTGAAGACCCCGATCGAGATCGACCAGGAGGCCCTGGCGATAGCTGCCGAAGTTCTCGGCACCAAGACGAAGAAGGACACGGTCAACGCGGCCCTCCGCGAGGTGGGGCAGCGGTTGGTGCGACTGCGAGCCCTGGCCGCGCTGGGCGAGATGGCTGACCGCGGAGACTTCGATGAGTTCGTCGGCAACAAGGCGGCCTACCGGCGGTGACACCCGCCCTGTATCTCATCGACACTTCCGGCATGTTCCGGATCTTGCAGGAGCCCAAACTACGGCAGGCATGGTCTGATCAGCTTGCCGCCGGTGTCATCGCAACCTGTCCGGTCGTCGAATTGGAGTTTCTCTTCTCCGCGAGATCGCTTGCCGACCGCTTGGAGAAAGTGCGTCTGCTCCACGATCTGTTCGGCTGCGTACCGATGAGTGAACACGCCTGGCAGCGTGCGGCCGAGGTGCAGCAGCTACTCACCGAGACCGGCCAGCACAGGTCGGCCGGACCGGCCGACCTGCTCATCGCCGCCACCGCAGAACGGGAAAACCTCACGGTGCTGTGCGACGACCGCGACTTCTTGACCATAGCCGTCTTGACGAGGCAGCCCATCAAGCTGGTCACCGACATCTGATGTCTTGCACGTCCCTGTCAGCCGAAGATCCGCTGGTACTTTTCACCGGCATGGAAGGCCGCCACATTCCTGTAGCAGTAGATTTCCGCGTCCGCGAGGTACTTTGTGATCACTCAGTGTCGCTCCTCGGTTGAAGTCGATATAGATGCGGTCGCCGGACTTGTACGGAACCTTCACCGCGTCCGTTTTTGTCGCCGGCACAGACTCGCGAAACTTAGTACACTCACGTCCACCCTCCCTGTCAGTGGTGGCGCTGTGGAGGCAGATCTGCGCGTCTCCCCCTCCGGTCGGCAGGTGGAAGCTGACTCTCAAGCTGTACACCAACGCCGTAGAGCTTGCCGCCGTCGGCGACTGCACTGCCGTAGCCGCAGCGACCGCGCTGCCCGTACTCAAAGTCATGTCCATTCAGCGCCCAACAACTGTCCACGGCCGACACCGGACAGGGGGCCGGTAACCGCGCTTCCGGCACTTCCCGGTGCTGGCGCGAGCGCCCCCAGACCGCCAAAAACGGCGGTGTCCATGAGGACACCGCCGTTTCTGACACTGGTGGAGGTGGCGGGAATCGAACCCGCGTCCTTCAACCCCAAGTCAGGGCTTCTCCGGGCGCAGCCTGCTGTGCTTTTCTCAGCCCCGGCGATCACGCAGGCGAGTCGCCGACGGGCTCAGCCACAGTGAGTTTTCCCGATCTCCCCCGTGGCCGGGTCGATCGGTGGAGCCTTCTAACGATGCCAGACACCGAGCCGAAGGCACTCTCGGGCTGGCAGAGGTTCGCTACTTAGGCAGCGAGGGCCAGGTTGCCCTGGCCGACCTCAGCGTGCTTGTTATTGGCACTTATTGTTCGCGGTCACAGGATTAACGAGGTTATGTCCGCAGTCCTCGGCCCGCTTCACCTGGCTTGCAAGATCAAAGTCGAAGCCAGTCACCCCCTGTGCAGTTGTCAACACGGCCCCGGAGGGCCGAGCAACAAGACCTTACATCTGACAACGCCTGCCACGCCAACTTGATTCCACGTGACGACATGGCGAAACCCCCGGGAACGCGGCTCGATGCTCGCGTTCCCGGGGGCCGACCGGCAGGGTCGAGCCGGTCCGACGGCAGGACTTCCCCCGAGATGAAGTCCTGGTCTCATCGCGGCGACTGGGACCGCAACCCCCCGAGCGGGCCCAGTCACTCAGTAAGACGCAGCCGGATGCCGAAACGGTTGCTCTACGCGACGAAGTATTCACACACCGTCATGGAGTCCCATGAAGAAGGCGCCGGCCACGGCCGCCGGGTCGTAGTTCCTGGCGAGCACGGCGATCGCCACGTCGCCCTGCCAGCCGACGAACCACCGCTGCCGGCTGCCCTCGTCGCCCGCGGGGGCCGCCACGCCGTAGACCTGGCCGCGGCCCCCCTGGGCGGGCGTGCCGGCGGTGCCGGCCTTCATCATGGCGGTCAGCGCAGTGCGGACCTTGGGATCGATGGGCACCGGCTGGAGCTGCGGCGCCGCCACGGTGTCGGCCGTGGTGCCGAGTGTCTTCGGGTCGGTCACCAGGACGGGCGGGCGCCAGGTGCCGGACCCGACGGCACCCGCGATCAGGGCCATGGACAGCGGGCTCACCTGGACGTTCTGGCCGGCGATGGCCCTGGCCTTGTCGGCGTCGCTGCTCAGCGCGGGCATCGAGCCGCTGAACGACTTGAGCGGCAGCCGCCACGGCTGACCGATGCCGAACAGCTTGGCGCTCCTGGCCAGCCCGGCGGCGTCGACGCGGCGAGCGAGTGAGGCCAGGGCGGTGACGCAGCCCTTCGCGAAGTTGTCCTTGAAGGTCGGCGAGGAGCCGCCCGCCTGGCCCGCCACCTGCCCGGCCTCGACGAACCTCGCCCCGCCCACCGTGCGCTCGGCCGGGCAGGACAGCTTCAGCTTCGTGCTGACCCCGGCCTTGACCAGCGCGTCCGCGGCCACGATGGAGAACGTGGTGCCGGCCGGGAACTTGCCGGCCAGGGCGTCCTTCTCCTGGTGCAGGCCCCTGGTCGCGACCGCGCGGATCTCGCCCGTCGTCTTGTCGACCGCCACGAGCGCGCTCGTCTCGGTGTCGGCCACCGCCCTCTCGGCGGCGCCCTGGATGGCGCTGTCGATCGTGGTTTTGACCGACTGGTTCTTCCGCCCCGACCACTCCTTCAGCAGCGCCACCTCCGTGCCGCCCTGGTCGAGGATGACCACCCGGGTCTGCGTGGACCCGGTCAGCTTGTCCTGGTAGGCCTTCTGCAGGCCGCTCTGCCCCACCGAGTCGCCCGCGCGCTGCGGGCCGCCGAGCTTCTGCTCGGTCTCCGGGGTGAGCGCGCTCACCTTGCCGACGAGGTCCTTCGGCTCCTTGGCGGCGAACGGCTGCGGCTGCGTGTCGACCGTGATCTGGGGGATCGCCTTGAGCTTGTCCGCTATCGACTGGTAGCGCGTACGGCCGAAGTGGGCCAGCGGGACGAAACGCCCCGGCGGCGAGGACATGATGCGGCTGAGCAGCCGGTCCTGGGGGAAGCGGGTGATCTCGGAGAACTGCTCGACCACCTGCTCGGCCTGCGCGCCGAGCTGGGCCGGGACCACTCCGGCCACGTAGAGGAACTGCGGGCTCTGCAACTGGTCGCCGGCCTTGTCGACCACGGGCTGGCGGGGCGTCGGCCGTAGGTCCACCGCGAACCGCTGGCCCTCCTTGAGCTGCGGGTGGAGCACCGAGGGCGACCAGCGCACCTTCCACACCCCGTCGACCAGATGCAGCGGCAGAGCGCCGTCGTAGACCCAGAGGGGGTTGTTCTCGCCGAGGTCCACCTCGGCCCGGAAGTCGGCCCGCGAGGCGTCGCCGTCCAGCCCGATGCTCTTGATCCTGAAGCGGAACGAGGCGGCGTCGAGCTCCAGCTTGACGCCGGCCAGCGCCTTGCGCACGGTAGCGAGGTCACCGTCGGTGCGGGCGGCGGCGAGGTCGTAGTCTCCCGACTGCCAGCCCACGAGGAAGTCGCGCACCGCGTCGTGCGGCGACGACTCGTCGAAGCACCCGGTCAGCGTGGTGCACGCGACCGCCAGCGTGACGGTCGCGGCAAGCACGCGACGCGTACGCCCCGTCGGCCGGGACAGGAGGCCGATCTTGGACTGGCGGCCGGTCTCGAACTGGCCGATCTCGGACTGGCGGCTCATCTGGGACATGCGGCCCATCTGGGACAGGTGGCTCATCGGCGGGCGGAATCGGCTCATCTGTTGCGGTGTCGCAGTGCCCGGGCCATCTCCCGCTTGGCCTGCTGCTCCGCCAGCGACTGCCGCTTGTCCCAGTCCTTCTTGCCGCGCGCGATGCCGATCTCGACCTTGGCCCTGCCGTCCTTGAAGTAGAGCTGCAGCGGCACGATCGTCAGCCCGCCCTCCTTGGTCTTGGCGGCGAGCTTGTCGATCTCCTTGCGGTGCAGCAGCAGCTTGCGCTTGCGGCGGGCGGCGTGGTTGGTCCACGTGCCCTGGCTGTATTCGGGGATGTGCACGTTGAACAGCCACGCTTCGCCACCGTCGATCGTGGCGTAGCCGTCGACGAGCGAGGCGCGCCCCTCGCGCAGGGACTTGACCTCGGTGCCCTGCAGCACCAGGCCCGCCTCGAAGGTGTCCTCGACATGGTAGTCGTGCCGAGCACGCTTGTTCTGGGCGATCACTTTCCGCCCCGTCTCACGTGGCATGCCTCGACCTTACCGGCGTCCATCACACCCTGAGGTAGCGGCGGAGCGTGATGAACGACGCGAGCACACAGATGAACACGCCGATCATCATGGTGTAGGTGATCGCCTCGGCCACCGCGTCCCAGCCGAGCGTGCCCCTGCCCGCGAAGTAGCCGGCCAGCCCGTCGAACAGGAAGACCTTCGCCAGGATCAGCATGACCGCGGCCCCCACGCCGCCGATCAACCCGGCGATCACGCCCTCCATGACGAAGGGCAGCTGGATGTAGATGTTGGAAGCGCCCACCAGCCGCATGATGCCGGTCTCGCGACGCCGGTTGTAGGCCGACAGCCGGACCGTGTTGCCGATGAGCAGGGCCGCGGCGATCACCAGGGCGATCGCCACGATGAGGGCGGCGTACCGGAGCTTGTCGAGCATGGCGAAGAAGTTGCCGATCATCTCCTTCTGGTTGGTCACCGACGCGACGCCCGGCTGGCCCTCCGCGGCCTGTACGACGGGCTGGTAGTTGTCGGGGTCGGTGAGCTTGATCCGGAAGGACGTCGGCATGTCCTCGACCTTGGCCGCCTGCTTGAGCACGTTGCCGTTGGACAGCGACTCCTGGAAGTTGCGGAACGCCGTGGCCTGGTCCTCGAAGATGACCTGCTCGACCCCCGGAACGGCCTTCAGCCGGGCCTCCAGGTCCTTCGTCTGCTGGGCGGTGACGGCCTTGCCCTTGCACGTCTCCAGGGCGCTGTTCTTGTTGCAGAGGAAGACCGAGATCTCGACCTTGTCGTACCAGAAGTCCTTCATCATGGAGACCTGGGCGTTGATCATCAGGCCGACGCCCAGCATCGCCATGCCCACCGCCACGGTGAGGATCACCGCGAGTGTCATGGTGAGGTTGCGACGGAGGCCGATCCAGACCTCGGAGAAGATGAAATTGGCCCTCATGGTATGCCTGCTGCTCCCTGTCAGTACGCCTGGCCGTACACGCCACGCGACTGGTCGCGGACGATCTTGCCGTCCTCCAGCTCCACGACACGTTTGCGCATGGAGTCGACGATGGCCGCGTCGTGCGTGGCCATGACGACAGTAGTGCCGGTCCTGTTGATCCGGTCGAGCACCTTCATGATGCCGATGCTCGTTGCGGGGTCGATGTTGCCCGTGGGCTCGTCGGCCAGCAGGATCATGGGCCGGTTGACGAACGCGCGGGCCATGGCGACGCGCTGCTGCTCGCCGCCGGACAGCTCGTCGGGCATGCGGTGCGCCTTGCCCTCCAGGCCGACCAGCTCGATCACCTCGGGCACCACCTTGCGGATGAAGCGCCGGGGCTTGCCGATGACCTCGAGGGCGAACGCCACGTTCTCGTAGACGTTCTTGTTCGGCAGGAGCCTGAAGTCCTGGAACACGCAGCCGATGCGGCGGCGCAGGTGCGGCACCTTGAAGTTGGACAGGCGGGCCAGGTCCTTGCCGGCGACGTGGATCGCGCCGGAGTTGGGCCGCTCCTCCTTGAGGATCAGGCGGAGGAAGGTGGACTTGCCGGATCCTGACGGACCGACGAGGAACACGAACTCGCCCTTGTCCACGTCAACGGAGACGTGGTCAAGCGCGGGCCGGTTCTGGTTCGCGTAGACCTTGGTGACATTATCGAAATGGATCACGAGAGCATCACGGCATGCCAGTCTAGGGGTCAGGACGGAAGCGAGGGTGGCACATGCCCACTTCCCGCCGCTCACCTATCGGGGACGCCTTTCTTTACCGATGATCGACGTTCCGATTGGCCAGAGCACAGTCTAGGGGGAAGACTGGCATGGAACGTCCATAACGGAAACAAAACGATTGTGCGGCTAGACTTGGGGCTGCCATGAGTTGCGAACACCTCGTATGCGCGCAGTGTGCCCACCCCGTGATTGAGGGTCGCTGCGCCCTCTGCCGCGCCAACCGCGAGCGGATGCACAGCCACGGCTTCGCCGGGCTGTCACCCGCCCTCATCATCGTCCTGCTGGTCGTGCTGCTCTTCGCGGCCCTGGTGATCAGGCACCTAAGCGGTCTCTGACTCCTGCCTGCGCATCCAGCGGATCTCGGACTCGATGAAGCCGTCGAGGTCGCCGTCGAGCACGGCCGACGGGTTGCCCGCCTCCGTGCCCGTGCGCAGATCCTTGACGATCTGGTAGGGGTGCAGCACGTAGTTGCGGATCTGCGTGCCCCATGACGTGGTCGTGGCGCCGCGCAGCTCCGACATCTTCTCGGCCTCCTCCTGACGCTTGCGCTCCAGCAGCTTGGCCTGGAGGACGGCCATCGCCGTCGCGCGGTTCTGCAGCTGCGAGCGCTCGTTCTGGCAGGAGACCACGATGCCGGAGGGCAGGTGGGTGATGCGCACCGCCGAGTCGGTGGTGTTGACGCCCTGGCCGCCGGGGCCGGAGGAGCGGTAGACGTCGACGCGGATCTCGTCCTCGTTGATGTCGATGTGGTCGGTCTGCTCGACGACCGGGACGACGTCGACGCCCGCGAACGAGGTCTGACGGCGGCCCTGGTTGTCGAACGGGCTGATGCGCACCAGGCGGTGGGTGCCGTGCTCGCCGCGCAGCGTGCCGTAGGCGTAGGGGGCCTTGACGGTGAACGTGGCCGACTTGATGCCGGCCTCCTCGGCGTAGGAGGTCTCGTAGACCTCTGTGGGGTAGCCCTTGCGCTCGGCCCAGCGGATGTACATCCGCAGCAGCATCTCTGCCCAGTCGGCGGCGTCGACGCCTCCGGCCTGGGAGTTGATCGTCAGGAGGGCCTCGCGCGAGTCGTACTCCCCGGACAGCAGGGTGCGGACCTCAAGCGCGCCGATGTCGGAGCGGAGCGAGGACAGCTCCTTGTCGGCCTCGGCCTTGGTGTCGTCGTCGCCCTCCTCGGCCGCGAGCTCGTAGAGGACCGTCAGGTCGTCGAGGCGGCGGACCAGGCCCTCGACCCGGTTGAGCTCGCCCTGGAGGTGGGAGAGCCGGCTGGTGACCTTCTGCGCCTGGTCGGGGTCGTCCCACAGATCCGGGGCGGCAACCTGCTGCTCCAGATCCTCGATCTGCTTGCGCATAGCGTCGAGGTCGAGCACGTCCTGGATGCTACGGAGCGTGCCCGCGAGCTCGTTGATCTCTTCTGCGGGATCGATGACTGCCACGTCTCCCAAGGGTACGCGACCCTCGCGCGCCCGAATAACATGGCGAGGTGCGTGCATCTGGTCGGCTCGAGGCGCTGGCGCTCGCCGTCACCCTGCTGGCCGGGGCGGCCGGGCTCGCCGCGTGCTCGGGCTCCGGGTCGACGGCGCCCACGCGGGCCG
>NZ_QNFZ01000914.1 GCF_003313395.1 Nonomuraea lactucae
CCCGCCGGATGTCCCCGGCGGGCGCGGCGCGTGTGGTCGTCCTCGGACGAGCGCGTCCGAGGACGGCTTCAGTCATTCGACGGCTCGGTGTAGCGGGCGAGGTAGAGCTGCTCACCGAGGCTCCGGATGAGGGCCAGCTCCGTCTCGAGGTAGTCGATGTGGTGCTCCTCATCCTCCAGGATGTCCTCGAAGATGCGGGCGGACGTCACATCGCCCTTCTCCCGCATCAGCTTGATGCCTGGACGCAGCCGCTGCACCACCGCCAGCTCGACCTCCAGATCGGCCTTGAGCTGCTCCTCGACCGTCTGGCCGATGTGGAGGGTGCCCAGCCGCTGATAGTTGGGCAGGCCCTCCAGGAAGAGGATGCGATCAGTGAGACGCTCGGCGTGGCGCATCTCGTCGATCGACTCGTCGCGGGTGTGCTTGGCGAGCTTGGTGTAGCCCCAGTTCTCCTGCATCTTGGCGTGCAGGAAGTACTGGTTGATAGCGGTCAGCTCCGCGGTCAGCTGCTCGTTGAGCAGCTCGATGATCTGCTTATCGCCCTGCATGAACGGGCCCCTCGTGCTATGCGGTCGTCAGTTCTTCAGACCGTTTCAGGATCGCACATATCTTCCTGACACAAGAGGCGCAATCCGCCCCGGCACCCGTGGTGTCGCGCACCTGCCGCGCGCTCCGCGCGCCGGCGGCTATGCAGTCGTGGACCTCGTTCTCGGTCACAGCACGACAGACACACACGTACATCTGGGGAAAGGCCTCTCACACGATGGATGCCCGTAGGTTAGGCATGCCTAAATGTAGCCCACTATGGTAAGGCTTGCCTATGTTAGCCACGCCACAGATCGCGAGCCCCCGGGACAGGCCTCAGTGCCCCCTTTTGATCCACTCCTCCAAATGCGGCGCCTCGGCCCTGATCGAGGTGGAGTCGCCGTGGCCAGTGTGCACCACGGTCTCGGCGGGCAGCGTCAGCAGCCGTTCACGGATCGACTCGATGATCGTCTCGAACGAGGAGTAGGACCGGCCGGTCGCGCCGGGGCCGCCCTTGAACAGCGTGTCGCCGCTGAACACCGCGCACAGGTCGGGCGCGCGCAGGCACACCGCGCCCGGCGCGTGGCCCGGCGTGTGGAGCACCTCCAGCGAGATCCCGCCGACCGCGAGCTTCTCCCCGTCGGCCAGCGGCTGGTACGCCACCGCGTCGCCGTACACCTGCTCCCAGAGCACCTGGTCGGCGGGGTGCAGCCGGATGGGCGGCGCCCCCGTGAGGCCGGCCAGTTCCTGGGCGGCGTTGATGTGGTCGTTGTGCCCATGGGTGCAGACGATGGCCTTGACGGCGCGCCCGCCGACGCGGTCGGCGATGGCCCGCGCGTCGTGCGCGGCGTCGATGACGACCACCTCGCGGGCGTCGCCGACCAGCCAGACGTTGTTGTCGACCTCCCACGTGCCTCCGTCGAGCGAGAACGTCCCTGAGGTGACGACCTTGTCGATCATCTAGAACACCACCACCGATCGCAGCACCTCGCCCCGCTGCATCTTGGCGAACGCCTCCTCCACCTCGTCGAGGCCGACCGTCTCGGTGACGAACTTGTCGAGCGGGAGCCTGCCCTGCAGGAACAGGTCGATCAGCATCGGGAAGTCGCGGCTGGGCAGGCAGTCGCCGTACCAGGAGGACTTGAGCGAGCCGCCACGGCCGAACACGTCGAGCAGGGGCAGCTCCAGCCTCATCTCCGGCGTCGGCACGCCGACCAGCACGACCGTGCCCGCCAGGTCGCGAGCGTAGAAGGCCTGCTCGTACGTCTCGGGCCGGCCGACCGCGTCGATCACCACGTCGGCGCCGAACCCGTCGGTGAGGTCGCGTACGGCCTCGACCGGGTCGGTCTCACGCGAGTTGACCGTGTGCGTGGCGCCGAAGCCGCGCGCCCATTCGAGCTTGCGGTCGTCCACGTCCACGGCGACGATCCTGGTGGCCCCGGCCAGCGAGGCGCCGAGGATGGCGGCGTCGCCGACCCCGCCGCAGCCGATCACCGCCACCTTGTCGCCGCGCGTGACGCCGCCGGTGTTGAGCGCGGCGCCAAGACCGGCCATGACCCCGCAGCCGAGCAGCCCGGCCACCTCGGGGGGCGCCTCGGGAGAGATCTTGGTGCACTGCCCGGCGGCGACCAGCGTCTTGCTGACGAACGCCCCGATGCCGAGCGCGGGCGAGAGCTCCGTGCCGTCCCCCAGCGTCATCTTCCGCGCGGCGTTGTGGGTGGCGAAGCAGTACCACGGGCGGCCGCGCAGGCAGGCCCGGCACTGGCCGCAGACGGCCCGCCAGTTGAGGATGACGAAGTCGCCCGGCTCCAGCCCTGTGACGCCCTCGCCGACGCTCTCCACGACGCCCGCCGCCTCGTGCCCGAGCAGGAATGGGTAGTCGTCGCTGATGCCGCCCTCGCGGTAGTGGAGGTCGGTGTGGCAGACCCCGCAGGCCTGGACGCTCACCACGGCCTCGCCCGGACCGGGATCCGGCACGATCACCTTCTCGAGCGAGACTTCCCGGCCCTTACCTCGGGCGATGACACCCTGCACTTCGTACGGCATGCCAGCCATCTTGTGTCAGGAGGGTGATCGTCGCAAGACATGCGGCTGCACCACGCCGAGGCCGCGGGCCGGCCGGCGCCGGATCCGGTGGGTAACGAACCCGGGCTCGTCCGCGAGCCCCTCGGCCAGCCCGGAGTCGACCACGATCGTGCCGGGCCTGGCGATGGCGGTGAGCCGGGCGGCCAGGTTGACCGTGGTGCCGTAGACGTCGCCCATCATGGGCAGCACCGGCCCGTAGGCCATGCCGATGCGCAGGTCGCCGCCTTCCAGCAGGTCCAGCGCGATGGCGGCGGCCTGCGCCGGGGTGGGCGCGGCGAACAGCACCTCGTCACCCAGCGTCTTGACCAGCCGGGCCCCGCGGGCGGCCACCACGTCGGCCGCCAGGGCCTCGAACCCCTCCACCAGCTCGGCCAGCCCACGCTCGTCGAGATCGCGGGCCCGCCTGGTGAACGAGACGAGGTCGGCGAAGCCCACGGCCAGCGACAGGCGGGACGGCACCGGCTCCTGGTTGAGGTCGGCCATGGTGAGCAGCCGCGTGCCCGCGGCGGCGAGCTGCGCCCGCCAGACGTGGACCAGCACCCGCTCGAAGTCGGGCAGCAGCAGCCGCGCGGTGTCGAGCACGCGCGCCAGGTCGCGGTCGGAGGGCTCGGCGTCCTCGGGCAGCATCGCGCCGATCATGATCTCGGCCTGCCACTGGGCCAGCCTGGCCGTGGTCTGGCCGAGCGCGCGGGCCATGCGGATGACGGTGCGCTCGTCGAGCAGGCCGCTGTCGAGCATCGTGCGCACCCGGCCCAGCGCGGCCACGTCGGCCTCGGAGAACGCCACGGCGTCGTCGGCGTACGTGGCGAAGCCCAGCGCCCGCCAGATGCGCTCGGCCAGGTCCTGTGGGACGCCCGCGCCGTCCGCGACCTGCTTGCGCGTGAGGCTGGCCGGCATGCCGACGAGCAGCCGCTCGATCTCCTCAGCGGTGGGCCGCCCCGGGGAGCCGGCGGTGGGCCGTCCTGGGGAGCCCGCCCGGTCCGCGCTCATCGGGCCACGCCGCCTCAACGGCCGTCGAGGTCGCCGTCTGAGGCGTCTTCGAGCAGGCGGAACAGGTCGCTGCGCACCTCCTGGATCCGGGGGATGTCACGGAGCACGATCTGGCCCCTCTCGCCCGCCGACTCGACGGTGAGCGTTCCGCAGCCGAGCAGGCGCTCGGCGAACGTCTGGTCGGAGCTGACCGTGTTGACCTTGGCCATCGGGATCTCGTCGGTCGACTTGTTCAGCACGCCCGTGCTGATCGTGAACCGGTGGGTGGTGAGCACGTAGCCGGTGTTCCTCCAGCGCAGGTAGGGGACGAACGTCCAGAGGGTCAGCAGGATCACCGCGACGGCGCCGGTGGCGATCCTGGCGTATCCGGCGTACGCCCAGTCGCCCGGGATGAGCCAGAGCACCGCGCCCGAGGCCGCGGCGATGAGCACGAACGCGACGACGGGGCCGATGAGCCGCTTCCAGTGGGGGTGGAAGGCCCTGATGCGCCGCTCACCGTGCGTGAGGTGATGGTCCGGGATGGTCATGGGCAAATCGTGCCACCTCGGCGGTCGCACGGCTACGCGCGCGGGCGAACGCGGGCACCTCCTTGACGCGGGCGTGGCGCCCTACGGCGATGCGGGGCGGACGTGGACGACGTCTCCCGCGCTCAGCGTGTAGCGCTCCCCCTGGGCCGCCACCTGGAGGTGGCCGGCGTGGTCGACGCCCGTGGCCCGCCCGGCCAGGAACCGCTCGCCGGGCAGCTCGACCCTGACCTCGCGGCCGATAGTGGCGCTCGACGCCTGGTAGGCCGCGCGCAGCCCGGACCTGTCGGCGTCGCCGGCGGCTTCGCTCCAGTCGCGGTAGTGGGTCTCGACCTCCCTGAGCACGGCGCGCAGCAGCGGGTCACGGTCGAGGCAGGCCCCCTGCTCGATGGCCAGCGAGGTGGCGGTCTCCACCGGCAGCTCCTCGGGCTTGAGCGAGACGTTCAGCCCCATGCCGATGACGACGGCGTCCTCGACCCGCTCGGCGAGCACGCCGGCCAGCTTGCGCTCGCCGATCAGCAGGTCGTTCGGCCATTTGAGGCGCACGTCCACCTCCGCCAGCCGCCGGACGGCCGAGGCGGCGGCCACGGCGAACAGCAGCGGCAGCCAGCCCTGTGTCGCGACCGGCGGCTCGGGCCTGAGCAGCACCGACACCGTGAGGCCGGAGCGGGGCGGCGCGGTCCAGGTGCGGCCCAGCCTGCCCCTGCCGGCGAGCTGCTCCTCGGCCACCAGCACCGCTCCCTGCGCGGCGCCCTGGCGGGCCAGCGTGGCGAGGTCGGCGTTGGTCGAGCCGGTGCGCTCGACGACGCTCACGCCCGTCCACAGGCTGCCCGGGCGCACCAGGGCCCGGTTGAGCGCCGCCTCGGAGAGTGGCGGCCGGTCAAGGTCGGAGTAGCGCGAGTCGGGCACCCTTCCATCTTGGCCCACTCGGGGAGCGGCGAAGATGGAGGGGTGCGCTACGAAACCCTCCTGATCGCGCGACGGCCATGACCGTCCGCCCCGGGCCCACCACCCGTGTCCGCGTCCGCGAGCTCTCCGGCTCGGCGTCCAGGGACCGCCGCGACGACCTTGCCACCGAGGAGCCGCTGGAGATCCGCCTCATCTCGCTCGACGGCACCCGCAGGACGGTCGCGATCACCATGCGCACCCCCGGCCACGACTTCGAGCTGGCCGCCGGTTTCCTGCACGGGGAAGGTCTCGTGCCGCCAGGGGGGATCATCGCCATCGGCTACTGCACCGACGGGGACGTGGCGCCCGAGGCCCGCTACAACACGGTGACGGTCCGGCTGAACGGGCCGGTCCCCGACCTGCCCGCGCTGGACCGCCACTTCCTCACCTCCAGCGCGTGCGGCGTCTGCGGCTCGGCCAGCCTGGACGCGCTCCACGACCGCTGCCGCCCGCTCCCCACGGGCTCCTTCACGGTGACGCCCGAGACCCTGTACGGCCTGCCCGACCGGCTGCGCGCGGCGCAGGGCGTCTTCGGCAAGACGGGCGGGCTGCACGCGGCGGGCCTGTTCACATCCGGGGGCGAGCTGGTGGCGCTGCGGGAGGACGTGGGCCGGCACAACGCGGTCGACAAGCTCGTGGGCTGGGCCTCACTGGCCGGGCTGCTGCCGCTGGATCGGCACGTGCTCATGGTCAGCGGCCGGGCCAGCTACGAGATCACGCAGAAGGCGCTGGCCGCCGGCGTTCCGGTGGTGTGCGCGGTGTCGGCGCCGTCGTCGCTGGCCGTCGACCTGGCCAGGGAGTTCGGGATGACGCTTGTCGGGTTCCTGCGCGGCGAGCGCTGCAACGTCTACTCCGTCCCCGGACGCGTCTCCTGACACAGGACGCTTCCATATTTCTTAAAGTATCGGAATAAACCATTCCGTTCTGATACTATGGGAACAGAACGAACCGTTCCCTTCGACGTCCGAGAGGACGAGCCATGACCACCGAGATCCGTCCCTTCCGCATCGACATCCCGCAGGCCGACCTGGACGACCTGCGCGACCGGCTGCGCCGCGCCCGCTGGAGCGCCGAGCTGCCCGGCGAGGGCTGGAGCCGCGGCGTGCCCGCCGGCTACTTGCGCGAGCTGGCCGCCTACTGGGCCGACGGCTACGACTGGCGTGCCGCCGAGGCGCGGCTCAACCAGTTCCCCCAGTTCCTCACCGAGGTGGACAGCCAGACCATCCACTTCGCGCACGTGCGCTCGGCAGACCCGGACGCCATGGCTCTGGTGCTCCTGCACGACTGGCCCGCCTCGCACGTCGTCTTCAGTGAGGTCATCGCGGAGCTGTCGCGCGACTTCCACGTGGTGTCCGCCAACATGCCCGGCTTCGGCTTCTCCGGCCCGATCGCCGGACCCGGCTGGACCATCGGGCGGGTCTCCGGCGCGTTCATCGAGGTGATGGCCCGGCTCGGCTACGACCGCTTCGGCGTGCACGGCCAGGGCGGCGGCGCCTGGGCCGCCGTGGAGATCGGCCGCCAGGCGCCGGACAACGTGGTCGGCATCCACGTCAACGGCCTCGTCACCTTCCCGTCGGACGACCCTGCCGACTTCGCGGGGCTGACCGAGGCCGAGCAGGAGCGGCTGGCCCGACTGCAGCACTTCCGCGACGACATGATGGGCTTCAACGTCATCCAGTCCACCCGGCCGAAGACCGTCGCGTACGGCTTGCACGACTCCCCCGTCGGCCAGCTCGCCTGGATCGTGGAGAAGTTCAAGGAGTGGACGGACGCCGAACGCGAGCTGCCCGAGGACGCGGTCGACCGCGACCTGCTGCTGACCAACGTGAGCCTCTACTGGTTCACCGGCACCGCGGGGTCGTCGGCCAACCTCTACTACGAAATGGCGCACGACCCCGCCGCGTGGGCGCCCAAGGAGCGCGGCACCGTCCCCACCGGCGTCGCGCTGGCGTTGAGCACGGACGTCACCATCCGGCGCTTCGCCGAACGCGACAGCAACGTGGTCCACTGGTCGGAGCTCGAGCGGGGCGGCAACTTCCTGCCCGCCGAGCAGCCCATGGCCTTCGTCGAGGACGTCCGCGCGTTCTTCGGCGCGCTCTGACGTCAGCCGGTGTTCTGCAGGCCGGCCGCGACGCCGTTCACCGACAGCAGCAGGAGCGCGGACAGGCGGTCGCGCTCGTGCTCCGACGGCGCGCCCGTGCGCAGGGCGCGCAGGGCACGGAGCTGGAGGTGCGACAGCGCGTCCACGTACGGGTCGCGGAGCTGGACGGCCCGCGAGAGGACCTTGCGGTTCTCCAGCAGGCGGGTGTGGCCGGTGACCTGGAGCACCAGCGAGCGGGTCCGGTCGTACTCCTCCAGCACCTGCCTGGTGAAGTCGGGCCGGCCGCCCAGCTCCAGGTAGTGCTCGGCGATCGAGCGGTCGGTCTTGGCCAGCGACATCTCGGCGTTGTCCAGCAGGGCGTTGAACAACGGCCACTCCTGGTAGGCCGCCCGGAGCTCGTCCAGGGAGGCGACCGACGCGAGGCCGGTGCCCAGGCCGTACCAGCCCGGCAGGTTGACCCGGGTCTGCGCCCAGGCGAACACCCACGGGATGGCGCGCAGGTCGTCGAGGGAACGCGGGGCGCCGAGCCCGCGGCGGGCCGGGCGCGAGCCCAGGCGCAGGGAGCCGATCTCCTCCAGCGGGCTGACCAGCGCGAACCACTCGGGGAAGCCCTCGGCCTCCGTGAGAGAGCGGTAGGCCCGCTCGGAGGCCGTGGCGACCTGCTCGGCGAGCGAGCGGAAGCGGTCGGCGGCGGCGGCCGTGCGCGCGCCGACGGTCGGCGAGGACGCGAGCAGCACGGCGTTGGCGACCTGCTCCATGTGCCGCCGGGCGATCGCCAGGTGGCCGTAGCGGGCGAAGATGACCTCGCCCTGCTCGGTCACCTTGAACCGGCCCGCGACCGAACCGGGCGCCTGCGCGAGCACGGCGCGGTTGGCCGGGCCGCCGCCGCG